>CALRNP020000028.1:0-33149 GCA_943369575.1 Azorhizobium sp. AG788
TGCGCCTCCTGGCGGAATTCCGCCAGCTTGTCGGTATTGCCCATATCCAGCGTCATGGAGGCGGCGAGGAATTCGGTGGGGTAGTTCGCCTTCAGCCAGGCGGTCTGGTAGGAGACCAGCGCATACGCCGCCGCGTGGGATTTGTTGAAGCCGTAGTCGGCGAACTTGGCCAACAGGTCGAAGATGGTGTCGGCCTGCGCCTTCGGCACGCCACGCTCCTCGGCACCGGAGACGAAGCGCTCGCGCTGCTTCTCCATTTCGGCGCGGATCTTCTTACCCATGGCGCGGCGCAAGAGATCGGCTTCGCCCAGCGAATAGCCCGCCAGTGCCTGCGCGATCTGCATCACCTGTTCCTGGTAGATGATGACGCCGAAGGTCTCTTTCAGGTAGGGCTCAAGCTTGGGATGGATGTAATCCGGCTGGGCCCGGCCGTGCTTACAGTCGCAATAGACCGGGATATTGGCCATGGGGCCCGGTCGATAGAGCGCCACCAGGGCGATCAGATCCTCGACGCGGTCAGCTTTCATATCCACCAGGGCGCGGCGCATGCCCGCGCTTTCCACCTGGAACACGCCCACCGTCTCGCCCTTGGCCAGCATGGCGTAGGACTTGGGGTCGTCGAGGGGAATGGAGGAGATATCCAGCGGGATGCCGCGCTGGCGGATCAGCCGCGCGGCGGTCTCGATCACGGTCAGGGTTTTGAGGCCGAGGAAGTCGAACTTCACTAGGCCGGCCTGCTCCACCCATTTCATATTGTATTGGGTGACCGGCATGTTGGACTTGGGGTCGCGATAGAGCGGCACCAGTTCATGCAAGGGCCGGTCGCCGATCACGATGCCGGCGGCATGGGTGGAGGCGTGGCGGTTCAGCCCCTCCAGGCGCACGGCGATGTCGAACGCCTGCTTGACCACTTCTTCCTGGTCGCGGGCGGCCTGGAGGCGGGGCTCGTCCTCGATAGCCTGCTTCAGGGTGACAGGCGCAGCCGGATTCTGCGGCACCAGCTTGCACAGCTTGTCCACCTGCCCATAGGGCATCTCCAGCACGCGGCCCACATCGCGCAGCACGCCGCGCGCCTGGAGCGTACCGAAGGTGATGATCTGCGCCACCTGCGCGCGCCCATAGCGCTGCTGCACATAGTGGATCACCTCTTCGCGGCGGTCCTGGCAGAAGTCGACGTCGAAGTCGGGCATGGACACGCGGTCCGGATTCAGGAACCGCTCGAACAGCAGACCGAAGCGCAGCGGGTCAAGGTCGGTGATCTGGAGCGAATAGGCCACCAGCGAGCCGGCGCCCGATCCACGGCCCGGCCCCACCGGAATATCGTGCGCCTTCGCCCATTTGATGAAGTCCGACACGATCAGGAAGTAGCCGGGGAACTTCATTTTGGTGATGACGGACAACTCATAGGCGAGCCTGTCCTCATACACCTTGGTATCCAACCCCGGCGCCGGGGGATGTTTGGCCAGGCGCGCCACCAGCCCTTCCTGGGCCTGACGCTCCAGCTCGGCCGCCTCCTCGGCCAAGGGATCGCCGCCGCCCTGCCCCGAGGTGAAGCGGGGCAGGATGGGCTTTACCGTCTTCACCCGATAGGCGCAGCGCTGGGCGATCTCCACCGTATTGGCCGTGGCCTCGGGCAGATCCGCGAACAGTTCCAGCATCTCGGCGCGGGTCTTGAAGCGATGCTCCGGGGTCAGCCGACGGCGGTCGCCTTCCGACAAGAGCTTGCCTTCGGCGATGCTGATGAGGGCATCGTGGGCGTTGTAGTCGCTTTGGGCGCCGAAGAAGGGCTCATTGGCCGCCACCAGCGGCAGGCCCTTGGCATAGGCCATGTCCAGCAGGCCGCGCTCCGCCAGCCGCTCCATGTCCGTGCCGTGGCGCTGCAATTCCACATAGAGCCGGTCGCCGAAGATGTCGGCCAATTGGCCGAGGCGCGCCTCCGCCATATCGCCATGCCCCGCCGCCAGCGCCCGGTCGATGGGGCCGGCCGGGCCGCCGGTGAGCGCGATCAGCCCGCCGTTCAGCTCGGTGAGCCAATCCAGCGTGATGCGCGGCTCCTCATCATTGGGGCTTTCCAGATAGGCGCGGGACACCAGCGTCATCAGATGCCGCCAGCCATTCTCGCGCGCCGCCAGCAGCACCACCCGCGGCTTCTTCGGCGCGATGGCGCCGCGCGGGCCGGCCGGCTCCGGCAGATCGAGGGCCAGCGAGCAGCCGGCAATGGGCTGGATGCCGGAGCCATACATCTTCTCGGAGAATTCCAGCGCCCCGAACAGATTGCCGGTGTCGGTGAGCGCCAGCGCCGGCTGGGCATCGGCCTTGGCGAAATCCGCCAGCTTGCCCAGCGACATCGCCCCCTCCAGCAGCGAATAGGAGGAATGGACGTGGAGGTGGACGAATCCGGGATCGCGCATGGCACTCGGTCGGTTGAATCGATGGGCGCCCGCAGTGTAGGGCCGGACGGTCACGACGTTAACAGGCCGGCACGGCCCGGATCGGCCGGGCCGCGCCGAAATGGTCACGGAACTCAGCGGTGACGCGGGTTAAGCTCGTTCGCGATTCTCGCGGGAGACAGTCATGCGCGCCGACCTCTTGTCATGGCAGGCCTGGGCCCTACTGGCGGCGCTGTTCGCCGCCCTCACCGCCATTTTCGGCAAGGTCGGCACCGTCTCCATCAATTCCGATCTCGCCACCCTGGTGCGCACGCTGGTGATTCTCGCCATCATCACCGGCGTGGTCACCGCGGGCGGCAATTGGCAGCCCTTGGCCGAGATTTCTACCAAGACCTGGGTGTTCCTCATCCTGTCCGGCGCCGCGACGGGGGCCTCGTGGCTGTGCTACTTCCGCGCCTTGCAGGTGGGAGATGCCAGCCGCGTGGCTCCGGTGGACAAGCTGAGCGTGGTGATGGTCGCGGTGTTCGGGGTGGCCTTCCTGGGCGAGAAGCTCTCGCTCCAGAACTGGCTCGGCGTGGCGCTGATCGCGGCCGGCAGCATGCTGGTGGCCTTTCGCTGATCCCTCCCCCTGCGGGGCGGCAAGGGCTCAGTCCAGTTCCACCACCTGCCCGTCGCGCAAGGTCACCCGCCGGTCCATGCGCGAGGCCAGTTCCATGTTGTGGGTGGCGATGATGGTGGCGACGCCGGTGGCGTGCACCAGTTCCGCCAGCGCCCCGAACACATGGTCGGAGGTCTTGGGGTCGAGATTGCCGGTGGGCTCGTCCGCCAGCACCAGGCGTGGCGCATTGGCCAGAGCACGGGCGATGGCGACGCGCTGCTGCTCGCCGCCGGAGAGTTCCGAGGGGCGATGCTTGAGCCGCTTGCCCAGGCCCAGATAGCCCAGCAATTCGCCCGCCCGGACCGCCGCATCCTTCTTGGACAGGCCGCGGATCATCTGCGGCATCATCACATTCTCCAGCGCGCTCAGTTCCGGCAGGAGGTGATGGAATTGATAGACGAACCCCACATGGTTCCGCCGCAGCCGGGTCCGCTCCCGGTCCGGCAATTTGGCGGTGGGCTCGCCGTCCACATAGACCTCGCCCTCGTCGGGGTGCTCCAGCAGTCCGGCGAGATGCAGCAACGTGGACTTGCCGGTGCCGGAAGGGGCGACCAGCGCCACCGACTGGCCGGGCTCCACCACCAGATTGGCGTCGCGCAGCACTTCGATGGCGCCATCCCCTTCGGAATAGCGGCGGGAAACCTGGACCAAAGCGATGGCGGGGGGGCTCGCGGGGGCGGGCATCATTCGTATCTCAGGGCTTCCACCGGATCGAGCCGGGCTGCCCGCCAGGAGGGATAAAGCGTCGCGAACAGCGACAGCACCAGGGCCATGATCACCACCGAGGCGGTCTCGCCGAAATCCATCTTCGCCGGCAGGCGGCTGAGATAATACAGCTCGGGCGAGAACAGTTCGGTGCGGGTCATCCAGGAGATGAACTGGCGGATCTCTTCCACATTGAGGCACACCAGCACCCCCAGCAGCAGGCCCACCAAAGTGCCCACCACGCCGATGCTGGCGCCGGTGATGAGGAAGATGCGCATCACCGCGCCCTGGGTGGCGCCCATGGTGCGCAGCACGGCGATGTCGTGGCCCTTGTCCTTCACCAGCATGATCAGGCCGGAGACGATATTGAGCGCCGCCACCAGCACGATCAGGGTGAGGATGAGGAACATCACGTTCCGCTCCACCTGCAGCGCGTTGAAGAAGGTGGCGTTGCGCTGCCGCCAGTCGACGATATAGACCGGCCGCTCGGCTGCCGCCTGCACCGCCGGGCGCAGCACGCCGACGTCGTCGGGCTTGTCGATATAGACCTCAATGGCGTTCACATCGTTGGCGCGGTTGAAATAGGCCTGGGCCTCCGGCAGCGGCATGAAGACGAAGGCGCCGTCATATTCCGACATGCCGATCTCGAATACCGCCGCGATCTTGTAGACCTTGATCCGAGGCGAGGTGCCCATGGGCGTCACCGCCCCACGCGGGGCCACCAGGGTGATGTTGTCGCCGGCGCGCAGGGACAATTGGTCGGCGAGGCGCTTGCCGATCGCCAGCCCCTGCCCCTGGTCGAAGCCTTCCAGCGTGCCCTGGCGGATATTGTTGGCCACCGACGGCAGGCCGCGCAGATCCTTCTCGCTGAGGCCGCGCACCAGCACGCCGGAGGCGTTATAGGGCGAGGAGGCCAGCGCTTGGCCTTCCACCAGCGGCACCGCCAGCTTGATGCCGTTCAGCTTGGAGATGCGCTCGGCCACCGCCGCATAGTCGGTCAGCGGCGTCTCGATGGGCTGCACCAGCATGTGGCCGTTGAGGCCGAGGATCTTGCCCAGCAGTTCGGCGCGGAAGCCGTTCATCACCGCCATGACGATGATGAGGGTGGCCACGCCCAGCACGATGCCGAGGAAGGAGAAGCCGGCGATGACCGAGATGAAGCCCTCCTTGCGCCGCGCCCGCAGGTAGCGCGCCGAGAGCATCCATTCGAAGGCGGCGAACGGCCGAGTTCCGCTCGGCTCGTCGTCCGGCGCGGCTCCGCGCGAACCCGAGGCTGCGGCCATGCGCTGCCTTCCCGTCATCCCTTGAGCCTCTCAAATGCTTCGGCCGGGGACACCAACTCACGGGAGCCGTCCACGCGCCGCTTCAATTCCACCTTGCCGTCGGCGAGGCCCTTCGGCCCTACCAGGATCTGCCACGGCAGGCCGATCAGGTCCGCCTTGGCGAACTTGCCACCGGCCCGTTCGTCGGTGTCGTCATAGAGCACCTCGACGCCCGAGGCGGTGAGCTTGGCATAGAGGTCCTCGCACGCCGCGTCGGTGGCCGCATCGCCCACCTTGAGGTTGAGGATGCCCACCTGGAACGGCGCCACCGCGTCCGGCCAGATGATGCCGTTCTCGTCGTGGGAGGCCTCGATCATCGCCGCCACCAGGCGCGAGGGACCAATGCCGTAGGAGCCCATATGCACCAGGCGCTCGACACCGTCCGGGCCCAGCACCTTCACGCCGAAGGGCTCGGAATATTTGGTGCCGAAATAGAAGATGTGACCGACCTCGATGCCGCGCGCCGCCAGTTGGCGCTCCGCGGGCACCTGGGCGAAGGCTTCGGTGTCGTGCTTTTCCTCAGTGGCCGCATAAAGCGAGGTCCACTGGTCCACGATGCCCTGGAGCGAGGCGGCATCATCGAAATTCACGTCGGCGGGCGGCGGGGTCATGTCGAGATAGTCGCCATGGCAGAATACCTCGCTCTCCCCGGTGGAGGCGAGGATGATGAATTCATGGGACAGGTTGCCGCCGATCGGCCCTGTATCCGCCACCATGGGAATCGCCTTCAGCCCCATCCGCGAGAACGTGCGGAGATAAGCGACGAACATCTTGTTGTAGGAATGGCGGGATGCCTCCGCATCCACATCGAAGGAATAAGCATCCTTCATCAGGAATTCGCGCGAGCGATAGACGCCGAAGCGCGGGCGCACCTCGTCGCGGAACTTCCACTGGATGTGGTAGAGGTTGAGCGGCAGGCTCTTGTAGGACTTCACATAGGCCCGGACGATCTCGGTGACCATTTCCTCATTGGTCGGACCGAACAGCATGTCCCGGTCGTGCCGGTCCTTGATGCGCAGCATTTCCTTGCCGTAATCGTCATAGCGTCCGCTCTCGCGCCACAGGTCCGCCGACTGGATGGTGGGCATGAGCATTTCCACCGCGCCGGTGCGATTCTGCTCTTCGCGGATGATGCGGCAGATATTGTTGAGCACCTTCAGGCCCAGCGGCAGCCAGGCATAGATGCCGGCGCTCTCCTGGCGGATCATGCCCGCGCGCAGCATCAGGCGATGCGAAACGATGTCCGCCTCCTTCGGGACTTCACGAAGGGTCGGCAGGAAGTAGCGAGACAGGCGCATCGAGAGACTCAGGCGTTGGACGTTTCGGAAAATCTCGCAGTGAGAGAAAGCGGAACCCTTGGCAAAACACAAGCCCGGCACGCAGCGCCGCGGCACGGCGGGGGATGAACGGCACGGGCGCACCATCGTTGGTCGGCTCACCCATGGTCCGCTCGCCGGCCTTGAGGCCAAGCCAAGCCCAGAACCAGGGCCACAGAGTGGCAACGTATTGCGTCGCAACACGTAAATCTATTGCGGCGCAAGGATGACAAACATCCGAATCTTGTTCTACGGTCCCTTTGCCACAAGAAAGGGGACCGTCCTCGTGCAGGGAATGCATAAGGAAGAGGGTCCGGGTCTCGGGAGGACTCACGTAAACTAAAGGCCGACCGGCGAGCGCCTCACGGGCGCGAGACAATCGGAAACGGCAGCACATCGGATCATGCGGCGGCACCCGCGAGCGTCCAGAAACAGTGCGAATTGAAAAAAGGCGAGACATCGGTCTCGCCTTTCTTTTTTTCCGCATTGAAATTTAAAAAAGAATGGTCAGAGACACTGACCAACCCTTCGCAACGCAACCGACCGGAAACGCGGCCTCAAATGGCCCGGAAAACCCGGCACGGGTCGTACCCGCGCCCCTCGTACCCGCACCTCCGCACCAGCGTGGCGCGTAGCTGCGCCGCGGGCTCGGCAGGCAGGCAACCGGCTCAGTTGTAATTGGTCTTGAACGGCATCGGCAGGTCTTCCAGCCGGATGATGCCGCTGCGGCTGATGTACAGCACACCGGCCGTGACGAAGATGGCGATCACCGTGGTGATCAGCATCTTGCGGATCAGCCGCGGACGCACCGGGGCGCCGGGATCGAGGCCTGGATCATCGTGGCTGCCCGCTTCCGCCGGCGAGCGCACGCCGAACGGCAGTACCGCGAACAGGCACAGCCACCAGATGATGAAATAGATCGCAGCGATCGAACCGATACCCACGGCGACATCCTTCAGGCTTGTTCCAGCTCCACCAGGGTGCCAGTGAAGTCCTTGGGATGCAGGAACAGCACCGGCTTGCCATGGGCGCCGATCTTGGGCTCGCCATCGCCCAGCACCCGCGCACCCGCCGCCTTCAGCTTGTCGCGCGCCGCCAGGATGTCGTCCACTTCATAGCAGATGTGGTGGATGCCGCCGTCCGGATTGCGCTCCAGGAACTTGGCGATGGGCGAACCCTCGCCCAGAGGCTCCAGCAGCTCGATCTTGGTATTGGGCAGATGGATGAAGACGGTGGTGACGCCATGCGCCACCTGCTCCACCGCTTCCGACACCTGCGCCCCCAGCGTGTCGCGATAGAGCGCGGTAGCGGCCGCGATGTCCTTGACCGCAATGGCGACGTGGTTGAGCCGACCGATCATCTGGATCCTCCCCCTAAAGCCGTCCCGCACCCGCGCGCATTTTTCCCCCGCCGCACACTGGTACGGCGGACAGCGCCCGTCGGATGCCGCCGCTCGGACCCTCGGCACGGTCCCGATGGCGGGGCGCCGCTACAACAGCGACGCCCCGACCCATCAGACTTCGACGATGTGCACGTGGCAAACCGGCTTTTTGCCCCAGGCGGCATTCACCACCCCGCGCACCGCCCGCTCCAGCGTATCGGAGAGGGCATCGGCGTCGCGGCGTCGGGCCTTGGGCAGGTTCTCCATGGTGGTGACCACGATGTCGAGCACCTGGTCGAGCATGTCGACACCGCCCTCCCCGCGCTCCGGCACGCCGGTGATCTCCACCGACGGGTCGCCCACCAGATTGCCGCCCCGGTCCACCGCCAGCGCCACCGACACCACGCCGACGAAGCCCAGGCGCTTGCGCTCGGGAATGGTGCGGGCGGTGTCCGGGATCAGCAGGCGGCCGTCCTTGTAGAGGCGGCCGAAGGGGATGTCGTCCACCCGTTCCGCCGGGCCGGGCGCCAGGCGGATGACGTGGCCGTCGAAGCAGTTCACGATTTCCGGCACGCCCATGCCACGCGCCAAAGCGGCGTGCTCGAACAGATGCAGGGCTTCGCCATGCACCGGCACCGAGACCTGCGGGCGGACCCAGCTGTACATCTGCTGCAGCTCGCCGCGCCGCGGATGGCCGGACACGTGCACCAAAGCGTCGCGATCGGTCATCACCTTGATGCCGCGCTTCACCAGGCCGTTGATGACCTGCCCCACCACCCGCTCGTTGCCGGGAATGGTGCGCGACGAGAACACCACCATGTCGCCGCTGGAGAGCGCGATCTCGGGATGGTCGTCCTCGGCGATGCGGCGCAGAGCCGCCCGGGGCTCGCCCTGGCTGCCGGTGACGATGGCCACCACCTTTTCGCGCGGCAGGAAGCCGAAGGCCTCGGAGCCCCGGAACGGCGGCAGGCCGTCCAGCAGGCCCTGCTCGCGGGCAACGCCGATCACCCGGTCCATGGCCCGGCCCACCACCACCACTTCGCGGCCATTGGCATAGGCAGCTTCCGCGATGGAGCGCACCCGCGCCACGTTGGACGAGAAGGTGGTGAAGGCGATGCGATGACGGGCTTTCGCCACCACGTCCTTCAGCGTCACCGCCACATCCGCTTCCGAGGGCGAGACGCCGTCGCGGATGGCATTGGTGGAATCGCAGATCATCGCCCGCACGCCTTCGTCGCCGAGGGCGCGCAAGCGGGCCTCATCGGTGACGTGGCCGACCACGGGGGTCGGGTCGAGCTTCCAGTCGCCGGTATGCAGCACCAGGCCCGCCGAGGTGCGGATGGCGATGGCGTGGCTGTCGGGAATGGAATGGGCTACGGGGATGAACTCCACCTGGAACGGCCCGATGTCCACGGGCGTCAGGGATTTCACCACGGTGATCGGGATCTTCGGCGCGCCGGGCTCCTGCAGGCGCTTGGCCTCCAGCAAAGCGGCGGTGAAGCGCGTGGTGTAGATCGGGCACTTCAGCTTCGGCCACAGATCCAGCAGCGCGCCCACATGGTCTTCATGACCATGGGTCAGGATCAGACCGGAGATCTTATCCTTCACGCTTTCCAGGAAGCGGATGTCGGGGAGCACGAGATCGACGCCGGGCGCCTCATCTCCTGCGAAGCTCATGCCGAGATCGACCATGAGCCAGGTGCGCTGGCGGCGGGAACCAATGCCGTAGAGGCCGAGATTCATGCCGATCTCGCCCACCCCTCCGAGAGGTGCGAAGACGAGCTCGCTGGTATCAGCCATTATATCTTTCAATCCACTTTCGTTTGGAGCGATACATCGCCCGCTGTCACAATCTCCGCGACCCCGTCGCGGCGGCGCAGCATCATGGCGCCACGATTATCGATGCTTTCAAATCGTCCGGTGACCTCGCGGTCGCCGATCTTCACGCTGACCGTATCACCGATGGCGAGCGCATGGCGCATCCAGTCGGTGCGCACCGACGCAAAACCGTTGCCGCCATTCCATTGGTTCAGCCGCACCGCCATCGCCAAATCGAGCGCTTCCAGCAGCCGGTCCGGCGCGGTGGGGGCGCCGGCTTCTTCCAGGCTGGTGGCGCGGTAGGGCAAATCGTCGGGATGATGCAGGCAGTTGACGCCGAAGCCGATCACGGCGGCGGAACGGCCGGACGCATCGCTGGAGCCTTCCACCAGAATGCCGGCGAGCTTGCCGCCGTCCAACATCAAATCATTGGGCCATTTCAGGCGCAGGCCATCCACCGAAAGAAGGGGTGCCGCCGCGACCACCGCATCGCGCAGCGCGAGGCCGGCGACGAAGCAGAGTTGCGCCAGATTGGCCACCGGCGCCGGGTTGGGCAGAACCAGAGTGGCGAACAGATTACCCAGTTCGCTGGTCCAGGGCCGACCGCGGCGGCCGCGCCCTGCGGTCTGGATATCCGCCACCAGCCAGGCGGGCATGGCTTCCCCGCGTCCGAGCCGCGCCAGCCCCTCCGCATTGGTGGAACCGATCTCCGTGAAGCGGATGATGGGGATGGTAGAGCTTTGAAACCTGGGTGCCGCCATCGTTCAGAAAAGCGCGCGCGCCGCAGCGCCCGCTGCCTCGATAAGAGGAGCCGGATAGATGAAGTAGAAAATGGTGAACAGGCCCGACACGCCCAGCACCGCCTTCAGTTCGCCCGGCATGGCGTCGAACGCCTCTGCCGGTTCGTCAAAGTACATGATCTTGACCACGCGCAGATAATAATACGCGCCGACCACCGATGCGACCACCCCGATCACCGCCAGCCAATAGAGGCCGGCCTGGATCGCCGCCAGGAATACATAGTATTTTGCCAGGAAGCCGGCCAGCGGCGGAATGCCCGCCAGCGAGAACATCAGGCCCGCCAGCATCAGCGCCATCAACGGCTTGGTGCGCGCCAGACCCGCCAGATCGTCCACGGTTTCCACAGCCCGGCCGTCCCGGCGCATGGCCAGAACGCAGGTGAAGGACCCCAGCGTCATCACCACATAGATGGCCATATACAGCAGCACGCCGCGCACGCCCTGGGGCGTCGCCGCCGCCAGGCCCACCAGGGCAAAGCCCATGTGGCCGATGGAGGAATAGGCCAGCAGGCGCTTGATGTTGCGCTGGCCGATGGCGGCGAACGCACCCAGCACCATGGAGGCGATGGCGACGAAGGTGACGATCTGCTGCCAGGCATGGACAACGTTCGGCAGCGCCTCGATGGCGACACGGATGAAAACCGCCATGGCCGCCACCTTGGGGGCGGTGGCGAAGAAGGCGGTGACCGGGGTCGGGGCGCCCTCATAGACGTCCGGCGTCCACATGTGGAACGGCACGGCCGAAACCTTGAAGCACAGGCCCGCGAACAGGAACACGATGCCGAACACCAGCCCGATGCTGGGGGCGGTCGCCACCTTGGCGATAGCGGCGAAATTCACCGAGCCGGTGAAGCCGTAGATCAGCGAGGCGCCATAGAGCAGCATGCCGGACGACAGGGCGCCGAGCACGAAATACTTCAGGCCTGCCTCGGTGGAGCGCACCGAGTCGCGGTTGATGGCGGCCACCACATAGAGCGCCAGGCTCATCAGTTCGAGGCCGAGATAGAGCGCGATCAGGTCGCCGGCCGAGATCAGGATGCAGATGCCCAGCGTCGCCAGCACAACCAGCACGGCATATTCGAACCGCGCCTGCTGTGCCCGGTTGAGCCAATCCACCGACATGATCAGCGAGACGGCGGCGCCGAGCAGCGCCACCGCCTTCATGAAGCGGGAGAAGGGATCGATCAGCATCGAGCCGTGGAAGCCGGAGATGGTGATCGCCGGCTGCAGCAGCACCAGGACGCCCGCCGCCACCAGGGCGGCGATGGCGAGGCCATTGACCAGATTGGCCGACTTCTCGCCCTGGAACGCGCCGATCAGGATCAGCACGATGGCGGAAAGCGCGAGCAGCAGTTCCGGAAGGACTGCGCTGAGCGGCGGCAGGACGGAGGGCATCGGACGACCTCGGATCAGTGGCTGAGCAGCAGCGCAGCGGTCTTCGCGGCGCTAGCGGCTGTCTCGGTACGGGCGACGACGAAGTTCACGGCGTGGGACGTCATGTCCAGCACCGGCGCCGGCCAGAAGCCGAACAGGATGGTGAGCACCACGAGCGGAACCATGATGGCGATTTCCCGCGGGGAGAGATCGAGCATCTTGGTCAGGCTTTCCTTCTCCAGCGGGCCGAAGATGACCCGCCAGTACAGCCACAAAGCATAAGCCGCCGAGAGGATCACGCCGGTGGCGGCGAAGAAGGCCACCCAGGTGTTGCGCTCGAACGCCGCCAGCATGGTGAGGAACTCACCCACAAAGCCGGAGGTGCCGGGCAGGCCCACATTGGCCATGGTGAAGATCATCAGTGCCGTGGCGTAGAGCGGCATGCGCTTCACGAGGCCGCCGTAAGCGGAAATCTCGCGGGTGTGCATGCGGTCGTAGATCACGCCGACGCAGAGGAACAGCGCGCCCGAGACGAAGCCGTGCGACACCATCAGGAACATGGCGCCCTGCAAGCCGGCCTCGTTGAAGCTGAAGATGCCCATGGTCACGAAGCCCATGTGGGCGATGGACGAATAGGCGATCAGCTTCTTGATGTCCTGCTGCACCAGCGCCACCAGCGAGGTGTAGATGATGGCGACCACCGACATGGTCAGCACCATGGGCGCGAACAGGTGCGAGGCATCGGGGAACATGGGCAGCGAATAGCGCAGGAAGCCGTAGCCGCCCATCTTCAACAGGATGCCCGCCAGGATCACCGAGCCGGCGGTGGGCGCTTCCACGTGCGCGTCCGGCAGCCAGGTGTGCACCGGCCACATGGGCATCTTCACCGCAAACGAGGCGAAGAAGGCCAGCCACAGCCAGGTCTGCATGCCGGCCGGGAAACCGTGCGACATGAGGGTCGGCACGTCGGTGGTGCCGGCCTGCCAGTACATGGCCATGATGGCCAGCATCATCAGCACCGAGCCGAGCAGGGTGTAGAGGAAGAACTTGAACGAGGCATAGATGCGCCGCGCCCCACCCCACACGCCGATGATCAGGAACATCGGGATCAGCGCCGCTTCGAAGAAGAAGTAGAACAGCACCAGATCGAGCGCGCAGAAGGTGCCGACCATCAGGGTCTCGAGCACCAGGAAGCAGATCATGTACTCCTTCACCCGCTTCTTCACGCTTTCCCAGCTGGCCAGGATGCAGAAGGGCATGAGGAAGGTGGTCAGGATCACGAACGGCAGCGAGATGCCGTCGACGCCCATGTGATAGGCGGCGATGTCACCCAGCCAGGGCTTCTTTTCAACGAACTGGAAGCCGGGGGCCGCGGCATCGAAGCCGGGCAGCAGCAGCAGCGACACCACGAAGGTGACAAGCGTGGTCCACAACGCCACCCAGCGGGCATTGCGCGCCGCCACCTCATCCTCGCCGCGCACGACGAAGATGAAGAGGGCTCCCACCAAAGGCAGGAAGGTGACGACGGAGAGGATCGGCCAGTCGGACATCGTCACACTCCGGCGAACATGAACCAGGTGATGAAGGCGGCCACGCCGATCAGCATCACGAAGGCATAATGATAGAGGTAGCCGCTCTGCAGGCGCACGACCTGTCCGGTCACGTCGAGAACGCGGGCGGAGACGCCGTCGGGGCCGAGGCCGTCGATCAGCATGCCGTCACCCTTCTTCCATAGCGTGCGGCCCACCCACAAAGCGGGGCGCACAAACAGGAAGTTGTAGATCTCGTCGAAATACCACTTGTTGAGCAGGAACTGGTAGAGCGCGTCCTGGCTCTTGGCCAGACGCACCGGCACGGTGCGGTCGACCACGTAGAACCAGTAGGCGACGAGGAAGCCCAGCGCCATCATGCCGGTGGCCGCATAGGCCGCCCAGCCGGGGATCTCATGCATGGCATGGAGAATGTGGTTCTCCGTGCCCATGAAGATCGAGTGGCGGAAGAAGTGCTCCACCCCGTGGCCCACGAAGATGCCGTAGAAGGCCATGCCCGCGAACACGGCGCCGACGCTCAACACCGCCAGCGGAATGGTCATCACCAGCGGCGATTCATGCGCCGCTTCATAATGGTGGTGGTCATGGGCATGACCATGGAAGGTCAGGAACACCAGACGCCAGCTGTAGAAGGAGGTCAGGCCGGCGGCCAGCACCGTCATCCAATAGGCATAGACCGAGAAGTGCGAGTGGCTGGCATAGGCCGCCTCGATGATCGCATCCTTGGAATAATAGCCCGCCAGGAAGGGGAAGCCGGTGATCGCCAGCGTGCCGATCATCATGGCGCCATAGGTGAAGGGGATCTTCTTATAGAGCCCGCCCATGTGCCGCATGTCCTGCTCGTGGTGCATCGCATGGATGACCGAGCCGGCGCCGAGGAACAGCAGCGCCTTGAAGAAGGCGTGCGTCAGCAGATGGAACATGCCGATGGAATAGGCGCCCGAGCCCATGGCCACGAACATGTAACCCAGCTGCGAGCAGGTGGAATAGGCGATCACCTTTTTGATGTCGTTCTGCACCAAAGCGATGGTCGCCGCGAACATGGCGGTGGTGGCACCGACGATGGTGATGACGTCCAGGGCTGAAGGCGACAGTTCGAAGATGGGCGACATGCGCGCCACCATGAACACGCCGGCGGTCACCATGGTGGCCGCATGGATCAGCGCCGACACCGGGGTCGGGCCTTCCATGGCATCCGGCAGCCAGGTGTGCAGCAGGAACTGCGCCGACTTACCCATGGCGCCGATGAACAGCAGCAGCGCGATCACCGTCGGGGCATCCCAATGGTGGCCGAGGAAGTTGATGGTCTTGCCGGCCAGGCTCGGGGCCTGGGCGAACACGGTGTCGAAATTCACCGCGCCGGTCATCACGAACACGGCGAAGATGCCAAGCATGAAGCCGAAGTCGCCGACGCGGTTGACCACGAAGGCCTTCATGGCGGCGGCGTTGGCGGAAGGCTTCTCATACCAGAAGCCGATCAGCAGATAGGAGGCCAGACCCACGCCTTCCCAGCCGAAGAACAGCTGCACCAGATTGTCGGCGGTCACCAGCATCAGCATGGCGAAGGTGAACAGCGACAGATAGGCGAAGAAGCGCTGGCGGCTCGGATCCTCGTGCATGTAGCCGATGGAATAGAGATGCACGAGCGAGGACACCGAGGTCACCACGATCAGCATGATCACGGTCATGGTGTCGATGCGCAGCGCCCAGTCGATCTTGAGGTCGCCCACATAGATCCACTGCATCAGCTGCACGCGGGTATCGGCGCCGCCGAGGCCGACGCGCACGAAGGCGATCCAGGCCAGCAGGCAGGCGATGAACAACAGCGCGGTGGTGATGATCTCGGACGGGCGCGGCCCCAGGACGCGACCGAACAGGCCGGCAATCAGGAAGCCGATGAGCGGGAGGAAGACGATGGCCTGATACATGCCCTCAGCCCTTCATGGCGTTGATGTCCTCGACGGCGATCGATCCGCGGTTGCGGAAGAACACCACGAGGATGGCGAGGCCGATGGCCGCCTCGGCGGCGGCAACGGTCAGCACCAGGAGCGCGAACACCTGACCCACCAGGTTGCCCTGGAAAGCGGAGAAGGCGACGAGGTTGATGTTCACGGCGAGCAGGATCAGCTCCACCGACATCAGGATGACGATGACGTTCTTCCGGTTGAGGAAGATGCCCAGCGTTCCCAGAGTGAACAGGATCGCGGCCAGCGTCAGATAATGGGAAAGTCCGATTTCCATCTTCCCCGCTCCTCAGATGCCCTGGCCCGGACGCACCTTGACGACCTCGATGGCGTCTTTAGCGGTGCGGGCGACCTGGGCGGAGATGTTTTGGCGCTTCACGTTGGGCTTGTGGCGCAGGGTCAGCACGATGGCCCCGATCATCGCCACCAGCAGCACGAAGCCGGCGATCTGGAAGTAATAGATATAGTCGGTGTAGAGCACCTGCCCGAGCGCGTAGGTGTTGCCGCGCGGATAGGTCATCACCGCATTCTGCGCCAGCGTGCTGACGCCCGGCCCCATGACCCAGCTGCCCAGCACCAGCACCAGTTCCGCCAGGAAGATGAGGCCGATCAGCAGCCCCACCGGCAGATATTGCAGGAAGCCCTGGCGCAGCTCGACGAAGTCGACGTCGAGCATCATCACCACGAACAGGAACAGCACCGCGACCGCGCCCACATAGACCACCACCAGGATCAGGGCCAGGAACTCGGCCCCGATCAGGATGAACAGCCCCGACGCGTTCACGAACGCGAGGATGAGGAACAGAACCGAGTGCACCGGGTTACGCGACGAGATCACCATGAAGGCCGAAGCCACCAGGATGAACGCGAAGAGATAGAAAAACGCTGCCGCGAAACTCATGCGCCGAGCTCCCCTCTCCGCGACGCGCTGGCGCCGATCATTTCCGGCCGCGCTTTGCTGCCGGCCCGTCGATAGCCCGTACCCATCGCCCAAGTCCACTGTCCGTGGAGCCCGCAGAACGCCGGCCCCGTGATAATTGCTCCGAAGCCCGCCGAAAGCGGGCATCCCCTAACGAAAGAACCTCCCGCGAGCCGCGGGCATCCCCTCTCCGAGGGACCTCCGCCGCTGCGGCTGCCCCTCGCGGCAGGCCGGACCGCCGGCCTCCCGCATGCGGGCGCACCGGCCGGCGCGCCCTCGTTCCATTGCACCACCCGCCGGGTGGCGCCCGCACTCAGCGGTACGGCGCATCCAGCGCGATGGAGCGCGCGATCTCGCGCTCCCAGCGGTCGCCGTTCGCGAGCAGCTTGTCCTTGTCGTAATACAGCTCTTCCCGGGTCTCGGTGGCGAACTCGAAGTTCGGTCCCTCGACAATGGCATCCACCGGGCAGGCTTCCTGGCAGAAGCCGCAATAGATGCACTTCACCATGTCGATGTCGTAACGGGTGGTGCGGCGGGTGCCGTCGTTGCGGCGCGGGCCAGCCTCGATGGTGATGGCCTGCGCCGGGCAGATGGCCTCGCACAGCTTGCAGGCGATGCAGCGCTCTTCGCCGTTGGGATAACGGCGCAGCGCATGCTCGCCGCGGAAGCGCGGCGAGATCGGGTTCTTCTCGAACGGATAGTTGATGGTGGCCTTGGGCTTGAAGAAATAGCGCATGGCCAGGAAGAAGCCCGAGACCAGCTCGGTCAAGAAAAGGGCGCGTGCGGCCTGGTCGAGTTTCATGGCCTCTCTCCCGCCGCCCGGAGGCGGTCAGAGCGATGGGGGGCGAATGCGGAGAACCGGGCGATCATCGCGGCGCCAACCCGGTGAAGTGCAGCACGGAGGCGACCACCACCACGCACACCAGCGAGATCGGCAGGAACACCTTCCAGCCGAGGCGCATGAGCTGATCGTAGCGATAGCGCGGCACCATGGCCTTGGCCATGGCGAACATGAAGAACATGAAGCAGAGCTTCAGCATGAACCACACGATGCCGGGCACCCAGGTGAAGGGCGCGAACGGGATCGGCGACAGCCAGCCGCCCAGGAACAGGATGGTGCTCAGGGCGCACATGGTCACGATGGCCACATACTCGCCCAGCATGAACAGCAGATAGGGCGTGGAGCCGTATTCGGTCATGAAGCCCGCCACCAGCTCGGATTCGGCTTCCACCAGATCGAACGGAGGGCGGTTGGTCTCGGCCAAGGCCGAGATGAAGAAGATGACGAACATGGGCAGCAGCGGCAGCCAGTACCAGCCCAGGATGCCGAGCTTGGTATCCTGCGCCAGCACCACCTTGCTGAGATCCAGCGAGCCGGCGCACATCAGCACGGTGACCATGACGAAGCCGATGGAGACTTCATAGGACACCATCTGCGCCGCCGAGCGCAGCGCTGCCAGGAACGGATATTTCGAGTTCGAGGCCCAGCCGCCCATGATCACGCCATAGACGCCCAGAGACGAGATGGCGAAGATATAGAGCGTGCCGAGGTTCAGTTCGGCGATCACCCAGCCGTCGGCGATCGGCACCACCGCCCAGGCGGCCAGCGCCAGGACGCAGGTCACCAGCGGCGCCAGCAGGAACACCATCTTGTTGGAGCCCGACGGGATCACCGGCTCCTTGACCACGAACTTCAGCAAGTCCGCGAACGACTGGAACAGGCCGAACGGTCCCACCACATTGGGGCCGCGGCGCAGCTGCACCGCCGCCCAGACCTTGCGGTCGGCCAGCAGCAGGAAGGCGATGACGACGAGGAGCGCGACCAACAGCGCCAGGCTCTGGCCGAGGATGATCGCCACGCGGATCAGGGTGTCCTGCCAACTCATGGGTTCTTCTCGCCCCTCACGCTCCAGCCGGCCTGGGCCTTCGCCCGGCAGCGGCTGTCAGATTGATCCCGGCCCTCAAAGCGCATGCCCCCTACTCCGCGGCGACGGCGGCGCTGCCCAGCCGCAAGGCCGAGCATTCCGCCAGCACGGCGGAGGCGCGTGCGATGGGGTTGGTCAGATAGAAATCGCCGATCGCCGGCACGAACGGCGCCTTGTCCGGCGTACCGCCGATGGCCGCCAGTGCGGACACGGCAGCGGCATCGGAGGGCTCCACCTCGTCCAGACGGCCGAGATGGGGATGGGCCGAAACCAGCGCCGCGCGCAGCGCGTACAGCGTGTCGTACGGCAGCTTCTGGCCGAGCACTTCGGAGAGCGCCCGCAGCACCGCCCAGTCCTCGCGGGCTTCGCCCGGCGGGAAGGCGGCGCGGTTGGCCAGCTGCGGCCGGCCTTCCGTGTTCACATAGATGCCGGACTTTTCCGAATAGGCCGCGCCCGGCAGGATGACGTCGGCGCGATGGGCGCCGCGGTCGCCATGAGTGCCCAGATAGACCACGAAGGCCCCCGGCGCCACGTCCACTTCGTCGGCGCCCAGCAGGAACACCACGTCCTGGCCGCCCGGGGCGACCATGGCAGCGGTGTTGAGACCGCCTTCGCCGGGCACGAAGCCCACGTCCAGCGCACCCACGCGGCTGGCCGCCGTGTGCAGCACCGCAAAGCCGTTCCAGCCGTCCTTGACCGCGCCGCAGGCGACCGCCAGGCGGGCGGCGAGCGAGAGCACGGCGGCGCCGTCGGCGCGGGCGATAGCGCCCTGCCCCACGATCACCATGGGCCGCTCCGCCGCTTTGAGCACATCGGCGAAGGTGCCGGAACCCGCGAGATCGGCCAGCGTCTCCGGGCCGGCGCCCAGATAGTCGCACGGATAGGTCAGGTCCACCTGCGGACCCACCACGCCCACCCGCAGGCCACCATTGCGCCAGCGCTTGCGGATGCGGGCGTTGATGATCGATGCCTCGTGGCGCGGATCGGCCCCCACCAGCAGGATGGCATCCGCATCCTCAATGGCGGCGATGCCGGCGTTGAAGATGTAGGAGGCGCGGCCGAGCGCGGGATCGAGCGCCGCCCCGTCCTGGCGGGCGTCCATGTTGGGCGAGCCCAGCTTGGCCAGCAGCTGCTTGAGCGCGAACACCTCTTCGACGCTGGCGAGATCACCGGCCAGAGCGCCGATGCGCGCGGGCGTGGTGGCCTTCACCTTGGCGGCGATGGTGTCGAAGGCTTCCTGCCAAGTGGCGGGCGCCAGACGACCATTCTTGCGCACATAGGGGCGGTCAAGGCGCTGGGTCTTGAGGCCATCCCACACATAGCGGGTCTTGTCGGTGATCCACTCCTCGTTCACCGCTTCATTGACGCGCGGCAGGATGCGCATCACTTCGCGGCCACGGGTGTCGATGCGGATGTTGGAGCCGACCGCATCCATGACGTCGATGGATTCGGTCTTCGTCAGCTCCCACGGCCGGGCGTGGAAGGCATAGGGCTTGTGGGTCAGCGCGCCCACCGGGCACAGGTCCGCCACATTGCCCTGCAGCTCCGAGCGCATTGCGTGCTCGAGATAGGTGGTGATCTCCATGTCCTCGCCGCGGCCGATGGCGCCGAGGTCCGGCACGCCGGCGACTTCCGTGGAGAAGCGCACGCAGCGGGTGCAATGGATGCAGCGGTTCATGGAGGTCCGCACCAGCGGACCGATATACTTGTCTTCCACCGCCCGCTTGTTCTCGGCGAAGCGGGTGCTGTCCACGCCATAGGCCATGGCCTGGTCCTGGAGATCGCACTCGCCGCCCTGGTCGCAGATCGGGCAATCCAGCGGGTGGTTGATGAGCAGGAACTCCATCACCCCTTCGCGGGCCTTCTTGACCATGGGGCTCTTGGTGAGCACCACCGGCGGCTCGCCATTGGGGCCGGGGCGCAGATCCTTCACCGCCATGGCGCAGGAGGCCGTGGGCTTGGGCGGACCGCCCTTCACTTCCACCAGGCACATGCGGCAATTGCCGGCGATGGACAGGCGCTCATGGAAGCAGAAACGCGGGATTTCGACGCCCGCGACTTCGCACGCCTGGAGCAGCGTGTATTCGGCGGGCACATCGACCTCGGTGCCGTCGACGATGATCTTGGCCATTGCAGCTTCCTAATGCAGATCAACCGGGTCGAGCTGGCGCTCGATCCGTTCGACGCGCTCTTCCAGGCGATCAATCCGGCGGGTGATGCCAAAAACCACGTCTTCAACCGCCGACAGGCGGCTCTCGACATCATGAATGTCCTGCGCCATCCGCTCCGTACGCAAATCTATGCGCTGCAGAGCCTCAAGCACCGGGGAGTTCGGCTCGTCCGCCATGCCCTCACTCCGCCGCCACAGGCACGGGGTCGGAATGCGGGTTGGCCGAATACTGGTCGATCCGCTCTTCGATCACATGACGGAAGTTGCGGATCAGGCCCTGCACCGGCCAGGCTGCGGCATCGCCGAGCGCGCAGATGGTGTGGCCTTCGATCTGGGTGGTGACTTCCAGCAGCTGGTCGATCTCGCGCTTCTGGGCGCGGCCTTCGGCCATGCGGTTGAGCACCCGCCACATCCAGCCGGTGCCTTCGCGGCACGGCGTGCACTGGCCGCAGCTCTCATGCTTGAAGAAGTAGGAGATGCGGGCGATGGCGCGGATGATGTCGGTGGACTTGTCCATCACCAGCACGCCGGCGGTGCCGAACGAGGATTTGGCGGCGCGCAGGCCGTCGAAATCCAGGATCAGCTCCTCGCAGGCCGCCGCCGGCACCACCGGGCAGGAGGCGCCGCCGGGGATGATCGCCAGCAGATTGTCCCAGCCGCCGCGGATGCCGCCGCCATGCTTCTCCACCAGCTCGCGGAAGGTGATGCCCATGGCATCTTCCACCACGCACGGCGTGTTCACATGGCCGAGGATGCCGAACAGCTTGGTGCCCACATTGTTGGGCCGGCCGATGCCGGAGAACCAAGCCGCCCCGCGGCGCAGGATTTCCGGCGCCACGGCGATGGATTCCACATTGTTCACCGTGGTCGGGCAGCCATAGAGGCCCATGTTGGCCGGGAATGGCGGCTTCAGCCGCGGCATGCCCTTCTTGCCTTCCAGGCTCTCCAGCAGCGCCGTCTCTTCGCCGCAGATATAGGCGCCGGCACCGTGGTGCACATAGAGGTCGAACGGATAGCCGTGGATATTGTCCTTGCCGATGAGGCGCGCCTCATAGGCTTGGTCGATGGCGGCTTCCAGTTGCTCGCGCTCGCGGACATATTCGCCGCGCACATAGATGTAGGCCGCATGCGCGCCCATGGCGAAGGAGGCGATGAGGCAGCCTTCGATCAGGGTGTGCGGATCATTGCGCATGATCTCGCGGTCCTTGCAGGTGCCCGGCTCGGACTCGTCGGCATTGACCACGAGATAGTGCGGGCGCCCGTCGGACTGCTTGGGCATGAAGGACCACTTCATGCCGGTGGAGAAGCCGGCGCCGCCGCGACCGCGCAGGCCGGACGCCTTCATCTCATTGATGATCCAGTCGCGGCCCTTTTCCAGGATGCCCTTGGTGCCATCCCAATTGCCGCGCTTCAGCGCGCCCTGGAGGCCCCAGTCATGACGACCGTAGATATTGGTGAAGATGCGGTCCTTGTCCTGAAGCACGGCTCAAGCCTCCGGATCGCGCACGCCGGTGCCGGTCTGCGGCGCCTCGCGCTTGGAACCCGTGACAGACGGGCTGCTCTGCTGGGCGGCCGTGGCAACCGCTTCGCGCTTCTCACGCCGATCCTGGCCGTCCACGGCCTTCTCCTGCGCCGCCGACTTGGCGCCCAGGGGATCCACCGGGCTTTCCGTCGAAGCCGAAGCCCGGCCGGCAGCCAGCAGGTCCGGCGTCTCGGTGCCGTCGCCGCCGGCGGCGGGCTGCGTCGTGGCCCGGTCATAGAGCGCCGGGTCGGTCAGGGTGATCTCAGGCCCCACGGGGGCCGAGGCCGTCCGGCCGATCTGGGAGCCGGTCTTCACCGGGCGGCCGGCCTGGAGATCGTCCAGCAGCTTCTCCAGGCTCTCGGGCGAGAGATCCTCGAAATAGTCGTAGTTGACCTGAACCATCGGTGCGTTGGCGCAGGCGCCGAGGCATTCCACTTCCAGCCAGGACAAGGCGCCATCCTCGGTCACGTGCCGCTCGGGGCCGATCTTGCGATGGCAGACTTCCTTCAGCTCATTGGCGCCGCGCAAAGCGCAGGGCGTCGTGCCGCAGAGCTGCACGAAATGGCGCCCCACCGGCTGAAGGTTGAACATGGTGTAGAAGGTGGCAATCTCCAGCACCCGGATATAGGCCATGCCCAGTTTGTCGGCGACGGCGCGGATGGCGGGCTCGGGGGTCCAGCCCCCGGCCTGCTCCTGTGCCTTCCACAACAGCGGGATGACCGCGCTGGCCTGGCGGCCTTCGGGATATTTGGCGATCTGACGATCAGCCCAAGCCTCGTTCTCCGGTGTGAAGGCGAAGCTGGCGGGCTGCTCGGCGGCAAGACGGCGGACGGACATCAGCGAGTTCCCGGCCCGGCTACGTGGCAATTGTTGTAGGTGCCGCCCGCCTGCGCCAGAGCGCAATAGACGGTGGCGCCATCCTTGTAGAGCATCAAGACCTGGGCATCGGCGTGCGCCAGTTGCCCACGGGTGCCGGGAACGCCGGACACCGGGACCAGCGCGGCCTTGATCGGCTCCCAGCCGTCACTGAGCAGCCCGTAGACCGTCAGCTTCTCGGCCACCACCGCCAGCGGCGGCGCGGTGGGGGTGGCGGGGGCCACGATCTCGATGCTCGGCACCTTGGTGGGATAGTCGCCGGCCATGGCGGAGCCAGCGGCGGCCATCAGCGCCAGCGCGGTCAGTGCGACAGTGGTGGTGCGTGCGACAGTGGTGCGTGCGAAAGTCTTCACCGATCAACCTCCCCGAACACGATGTCGAGGGAGCCCAGCACCGCCGAGACGTCGGCGAGCATGTACCCGCGACACAGGAAGTCCATGGCTTGGAGATGCGCGAAGCCGGGAGCGCGGATCTTGCAGCGGTAGGGCTTGTTGGTCCCGTCCGCCACCAGATACACGCCGAATTCCCCCTTCGGGGCTTCCACGGCCGCATAGACTTCACCTTCCGGCACGTGGAAGCCTTCGGTGTATAGCTTGAAGTGATGAATAAGCGCTTCCATGGAGCGCTTCATCTCGCTGCGCTTGGGCGGGGTGACCTTGTGGTCCAGCGAATGGACCGGCCCGGCCTCCTTCAGCAGGCGGGCGACGCACTGCTTCATGATCTTGATCGACTGGCGCATCTCTTCCATGCGCACCACGTAGCGGTCGTAGCAGTCGCCGTGCTTGCCGATCGGGATGTCGAAATCGAGTTCCGAATAGCACTCATAGGGCTGCGAACGGCGCAGATCCCAGGCCGCGCCCGAGCCGCGCACCATGACGCCGGAGAAGCCCCAGGCCAGAGCGTCTTCCAGGCTCACCACGCCGATGTCGACGGTGCGCTGCTTGAAGATGCGGTTCTCGGTGACGAGGCCGTCCAGATCGTCCAGCAGGGCCAGGCACGGGTCGCAGAAAGCGCCGATGTCTTCCACCAGCTGCGTGGGCAGGTCCTGATGCACGCCGCCGGGCCGGAAATAGGCCGCATGCATGCGGCTGCCGGAGGCGCGCTCATAGAACATCATCAGCTTTTCGCGCTGCTCGAAGCCCCACAGCGGCGGGGTGAGCGCGCCCACGTCCATGGCGAACGTGGTGACGTTGAGCAGATGCGACAGCAGGCGGCCGATCTCGGAATAGAGCACGCGGATCAGCTGCCCGCGCTTGGGCACCTCGATGCCCACCAGCTTTTCCACCGCCAGGCAGAAGGCATGCTCCTGGTTCATCGGCGCGCAATAGTCGAGCCGATCGAAATAGGGCACCGCCTGGAGATAGGTCTTCACCTCGATCAGCTTCTCGGTGCCGCGATGCAGCAGCCCGATATGGGGATCGACGCGCTCCACCACCTCGCCGTTCAGCTCCAGCACCAAGCGCAGCACGCCATGGGCCGCGGGATGCTGCGGGCCGAAATTGATCTGGAAGTTGCGGACCGGATTTTCGGTCGCGGGAGGATCAAGCGTATAGGCCATGACGCGATCCTTCAGCTCGCCTTCGGCGCGTCTTTCGGCGCGCCGGGCTGGGAGGAAGCTTTCTCATCGCCGGGCAGGACGTATTCCACGCCTTCCCAGGGCGAGAGGAAGTCGAAATTGCGGAACTCCTGCAGCAGCCGCACGGGCTCGTAGATCACCCGCTTGACTTCGTCGTCGTAGCGCACCTCGACAAAGCCGGTCAGCGGGAAGTCCTTGCGCAGGGGATGGCCGTCGAAGCCGTAGTCGGTCAGCAGGCGGCGCAGCTCGGGATGGCCGGTGAACAGGATGCCGTACATGTCGTAGGCTTCGCGCTCGAACCAGTTGGCACCGGGAAAGACGCCGGTGATGGACGGGACCGGCGTGGTCTCGTCGGTGGCCAGCTTCAGCCGCACCCGGACGTTCTGCTTCAGCGACAGCAGGTGATAGACCACGTCGAATCGCAGCGGGCGGGCGGGATAGTCCACCCCGCACACGTCCACGATGCACGCGAACAGGCATGCCGAATCGTCCCGCAGGAACGTCGTCAGCTTCACGATATGGGCCGGCGTGGTCTCCAGGGTCAGATCGCCATAAGCGATCGACCACCCTGTCACCGCGTCGGGCATCGCGCCCGCCACGTGAGCCGCCAGATCCTTCAAGGTCTCGTCCATCAGCCTGTTCCCGTCGCCTGCGAGAGGCGCCTTCAGCGTTCGATGGTGCCGGTGCGGCGGATTTTGCGCTGCAGCAGAAGCACGCCGTAGAGCAGCGCTTCGGCACTGGGCGGGCAACCCGGCACATAGATGTCCACCGGCACCACGCGGTCGCAACCGCGCACCACCGCGTAGGAATAATGGTAGTAGCCGCCGCCATTGGCACAGGAGCCCATGGAGATGACGTAGCGCGGCTCCGGCATCTGGTCGTAGACCTTGCGCAAAGCCGGGGCCATTTTGTTGGTCAGCGTGCCGGCCACGATCATGACGTCCGACTGCCGCGGCGAGGCGCGCGGCGCGAAGCCGAACCGCTCCACGTCATAGCGCGGCATGGAGGCCTGCATCATCTCGACCGCGCAGCAGGCGAGGCCGAACGTCATCCACATCAATGAGCCGGTCCGCGCCCAGGTGACGAGATCGTCCGCCGTGGTCAGCAGGAAGCCCTTGTCCGCCAGCTCGGCGTTGATCTCTTTATAGAAGGGATCATCGGAGAGGATGGGGCGGCCGGTGTTGGGATCCAGGACGCCGGTGGACGCGCTCGCGACCAGCGGCTTGGATGCGGCGGGGGTCAATCCCATTCGAGTGCTCCCTTGCGCCATTCGTAAATGAACCCGACGGTCAGCACGCCGAGGAAGAGCATCATCGACCAGAAGCCCAGGTCGCCCAGGCCACCGAAGGTCACCGCCCAGGGGAACAGGAAGGCCACTTCCAGGTCGAAGATGATGAAGAGGATCGCCACCAGGTAGAAGCGGACGTCGAAGGTCATGCGGGCATCGTCGAAGGCGTTGAAGCCGCATTCGTAGGCCGACAGTTTTTCCGGGTCCGGGTTGGAATAGGCGACGATGAACGGCGCGACCAGAAGGGCGAGCCCGATCACGAGAGAAACGCCGATGAAGATGACGACCGGCAGATAATCCAGGAGCAAGGCGTTCATGATCCGCACCTCGGGGCGCGTGGGGCGATGCGCTTGAAGCGTAACCGCGCCGGCCTCGGTTGGAGGAGTTCGAAACGAGCGAGGCTTATCGCAGCGCCAGATAGGTGGCAAGTGCGCGGTGGTTCCCCGGCACGGCAAATACATCCACGGATGGAGTGCACTGCGGCATATTTAAGTTCCGGCGGGCCGCGACGCAATGGCGCGCAAGGCGCGGTGCCCGCCATCGGCCACCCCAGATCCCCTGGTGGCCCCGCTCATTCTCGCTGTGGATGAGCCGCCGGCTTACCGCCCGCAGGCAGCCGGGCGGCTCTCAGATCGGGTGGCGCCACGACACGCGCAATTCTCGTGCCATGCGACAGTTTGCCCGGCTCAGGATCGCCCGCGCCGGCACCACGGTCTCAGGCGTGGATCGCCTCTTTCACCGCCGCCACCAATTGCTTGAGCGAGAACGGCTTGGCCAGGAAGGAGAAGCTCTCCGTGGCCGGCAGGTTGCGGGCGAAGGCTTCTTCCGCATAGCCGGAAATGAAGATGACCTTCAGCCCGGGCTCCCGCGCCCGCAGTTGGCGCAGCAAGGTGGGGCCGTCCATTTCCGGCATCACCACGTCTGACACCACCAGATCGAAGCGATGCTCGGCGGCATCCATCAGCGCCAAAGCTTCGACACCGCCGGCCGCGGCCACCACATTGTAGCCGCGCGCCGTCAGGGCGCGGGTGGCGAAGGCGCGCACCGCGTCCTCGTCCTCCACCAACAGAATCGATCCCTGCCCGGTGAGGTCGGCGGGACGGGTATCGGCCTCCACCGGACGCGGCTCGGCCTCCTCCGCTTCGGTGGCCGCATGGCGCGGCAGGAACACGCGGAAGGTGCTCCCCTGCCCCGCCACGCTGGCGGCCAGGATGGTGCCGCCGGTCTGCTGGACGATGCCGTAGACGGTGGAGAGCCCGAGCCCGGTGCCCTTGCCCACATCCTTGGTGGAGAAGAACGGCTCGAAGATCTTGTCCATGATGTCGGGCGGAATGCCGCTGCCGGTATCGGCCACCTCGATCAGCACATAGTCGCCGGGCACCAGAGCGGCATCGCCATAAGCGGCGCACTCGGCGGCGGAGATGTTGGCGGTGCGCAAGGTGAGCACGCCGCCGTCCGCCATGGCGTCGCGGGCGTTGACCGCCAGATTGACGATCACCTGCTCGAACTGGTTCACGTCCACCTTCACCGGCCACAGGTCGCGCCCATGCGCCACCTCCAGGGTGATGGTCTCGCCGATCAGCCGGCGCAGCAGCATGGACAGGTCCGAGATCACGTCGGTGAGCTGGATGATCTGCGGCCGCAGCGTTTGGCGGCGGGAGAAGGCCAGCAGTTGGCGCACCAGGCCGGCGGCCCGGTTGGCGTTCTGCTTGATCTGCATGATGTCCGGGAAGGACGGGTCGCTGGGGCGGTGATTGGCCAGCAGCAGGTCGCAATAGCCGATGATGGCGGTCAGCACATTGTTGAAATCGTGCGCCACGCCGCCGGCCAGCTGGCCGATGGCCTGCATCTTCTGCGATTGGGCGAACTGGGCCTCCAGCGCCCGCTGGGCGGTGGTGTCCACCGCATAGATGGCCGCGCCCGCATCGGCACCACCCAGACCGGCGGCATAAAGACGCGCGGAATGCCCGCCATCGGCGGCGATGGCAACGTCCACCGGCGCGGCGGTGCCGCCATTGGCCAGCGCCTCCCGGACCAGTTGTTCCACCCCGGCGCGGTCGCGCTCGGACACCAGCCGTTGCAACCGGGTGCCCGCCAAGGCGGCCCCGCCGGCGAACAGGCGCGCGAAGCTGCCGTTGGCTTCCGAGATTCGCCCGCGGGCATCGATGGTCGCCATCGCCAGCGGCGAGCGGGAGAAGAATGCGGCATCCTCGCCGGCCCGCACCGGCGTGGCGGCACCTGCCCCGGCCGGGACGGCGGCAGCGCCCGGCCGGGGCAGCAGCGCCAAGGCACAGGCGCCCGCACCGCGCCCGCCCACGAAGGCACGGGCGGCGAACACCGAGCCATCCTTGCGGATGACGTCCACATCCAGGCCGTCGGGTTCGGTGCGCCCGCGGCCGATGGCCGCCAGCACAGCCGGCGCCGATGCCGGGGCGATGAATTCCGGAAATGCCAGTTCGCCCTGGCCGGCATCGGCCAGGTCATAGCCGAGCCAGCGGGCCAGCGTGCCATTGGCAAAGCGGGCGCCCTCCGGCGACAGCACGCACAGGCCGACCGGCGCCGCCTCCCACAGCGCCAGCAGCGCACCGACGCCGTCCGCATCGGCCAGCCCCTGCGCCACGCTCTCCATGGTCGCTCCAGCCGGGATGGCGCCCGGCCGGGCCGCGCCCGTTCCGGGGGCGGCGGCCACATGGGTGGTCCCCAAAGACATCAGCCACATGACGCGGCGGCGGCTGCCGATGGCATGCACCGAGACATTGAGCCGCCGCCCGTCCGCATGGGCATCGAACGGGAAGGCGCGGGCGGCGGAACTGCCGTCCGCCACCGCCCGCAGCAGATCGGCCACCGGCTCCTGCCCGCCGGGGATGCGGTTGAGGAAGCGTTCGGGAATGGGGGCCTGGGTGTCGCGGCTGCGGGTCAGGCGCAGATAGGCGGGATTGGCGGCGACGATGCGCTCGCCATCCTCGATGACCGCCACCGCATCGCTGGTGGCCGCCACCAGGGTGCGCGACAGGTCTTCGCCGAATTTCTCATTGCTGGTACCGAAGCGCAGCACCGCATGCACCAGGGCAAATACGCCCAGGCAGGCAAAGGCCGCCAGCACCGGAAGTAGCCAGGATGCGCCGGCGCCCTGCAACGCAACTGCGAGAAAGGCCCCGACGAAACCCGCCGCCGCCAAGATCAGGCGATTAATGGCACCCGCCCAACGTCTGGATTTGCCTGCGGCTGGGCCAGCGGCCGGATCGGAATCCGCAGCTCCTGCTCCGCCAATCATCAAAACATCCTCATGGGCGCCTGGATCACGCCTTGTTTCTAGCGTCGGAAGAGTGCCGCTCCGCCACGGTGATTCCAGGAAATTAACGCAAAGTTACGGCATTGGTTGAAATCCTGGCCAGATCGTCAACAATTTCTTAGCCAATAGGGCTGGGTCACAAATCAGGTGTCCGCTCGCGCGTCCCGTATCGGATCGTGCTATTGCACCGCGTGCAGCGATGAGGAGGGTTGATGTTGCAGGATCTATTCGGCGCGCAGCTTGAGCTTCCGGCTCGGGTCGCGATCGCCCTGGTGGTAATCGCAGCGCTGCTCGGCCTCACCATGTTCCTGGTGCGCAGGATCGGCGGTGGTGGCGGTCGTGGCGGCATGACCCGCTCCCGGCATCGGCTCGCCGTGCTGGACAGCGTGGCCGTGGACCAGCGCCGCCGCCTCGTTCTGGTGCGGCGCGATGAAGTGGAGCATCTGCTGCTGGTGGGCGGCACCGCCGACGTGGTGGTGGAATCCGCCATCGGCCGGCCCTCAGCCCGCGACGGTGCCCACCGCGAAGCCCTGCCCCATCGCGAGCCGCCGCCGCCCCGCGAGACCCTGCCGCCCCGCGAGCCGCGGGAGGCTCTGCCCGGCCGCGATCCCGATACGCTGCCGGCCCGCATGCGCCAGCCCCTCGCCCAACGCCGCTTCGCCCCGCCGTCGGCCCTGCCTGCCGGCACGGACGAGCCCGCCGCCATCGAGCCCGCCGCCGACCTGCGGGGGCCCGAGCCGCGCGCTGCCGAGCCGCGTGCCGCGGAAGCCCGCCCCCTCGAGCCGCGTCCGCTGGACCGCCGGTCCGAGCAGCGCTTCGCCTCCTCCCGCGTCAGCGAGCCGGCGCCGGTTGCGCCCAAGCCCGTGGATGTTGCGCCGGTGGAAACCAAAGCGCCGGAACCTGTCGCCGATGAGCCCAAAGCCGAGGTGGTGACCCCGCCCCCGGCGCCCGAGCCTGCCGCGCCCGAGGTAGCCGAGGCGGCGGCACCCGCCGTCGATGCCCCGGCGGTGGAAGCCGCCGCCAGCGCCCCCGCCGAGCCGGTGGCCGAGCCGCCGCGCCGCTCGTTCCTTTCCCGCCGCCCGACCGTGCGTCCGGAAGGCGACGGCTTCGGCATCCGTGCCCTGCGCGACCGCGTGCCGGCCCCCGACGCCGCGCCGCGCGATGTCACTGCCCCTGCCGCCGACCTCAAGCCCGCTGCCCCGCCGCTGGGCGAGATGAAGCCGCTGGCGCCGCGCCCCGCGCAGCCCGAGATCCGTCCGCTGACGCCCAGGAGCGATGCCGCCGAGCCCACCGCCGTGCCGCCGGCGCGGCGGGGTTCGCTGTTCGCCGACCGCACCCCCCTGCGACGCGAGGAGCCCCGGCTGGGCGAGACCAAGCCGGTTGATGTGAAGCCGGCCGAGAACAAGCCGGCCGAGAACCGGCTGGGCGAGAACCGGCTGGGCGACATGGCCCAGCGCCTGGAAACCTCCCTGGGCCGCTCCCTCGCGACCCCGGCGGCGATCATCCCCGCGCTGACCGTGGAAGATCTGCTGGGCGGGCCCATCGGCTCCGCCACCCCGGCCAAGGCGTCAGAGGTGCCGGTCCTCGACGTGAAGGCGCCGGAGGTGAAAGCCCCATCCGCGCCGGTCACCGAGACTGTCCAGTCGGCCCCGTCCGTGACCGTGGATCCCTCGGCCGCGGCCGAGCCGGAAGCAGTGGCTTCGCCCGCGCCCATCGTCACCGTCGCCGAAGTGACGCCGCCGGTGGTCGATCCGGCGCCAGTTGCCGTCGCACCCGTAGCGGCGGAGCCGGTGGCCATTGAGACCCCGGCCCCGGAAGCCGTTGCGGAAGTGCCCGCCCCCGAGCCGGTCGCCCCGGAACCGACCGTTGCCGAGCCGGTGGTGGTAGCGCCTGCGCCGGTCGAAGTGACGGTGGAGGCCCCCGTGGCCGAGCCGGCGGCTTACGTGCCGCCCGCGCCCGAAGCCGAGGCGCACCATCCCGTCCCCCACCCCGCCCCGGCGGATGTGGTGGCGGCGGCCACCGAGCCTGCGGTGATTCCGGAAGCCGCGGTGCCAACCATCACCATCGAGGAACTGGAGTTCCGCATGTCGGAACTGGCGGAGGCGGAGGCGGAACAGGCGGCCGCTACGCCCGAAGCTCCCGCCCCTGCCCCCGCTCCGGCGGCGGCCCCCGAGGCCACCAGTGATCCGTTCGATGATCTGGAAGCCGAGATGGCCAATCTGCTGGGCCGCACCGCCGGCCAGAAGGGCTGACATTAAAAATGCCGGGTCCGCTCTAGCGGCCCGGCATCGGTCTCTCGCGACGATTTGGTTTGCACTGGCAGGCCGGCCCGCCACAACAGCGCGGGCACGGCCGGAGACGCTTCCGCGTCAGTCGTCCCGGTACACCCGCTCGCGGCGCTCGTGCCGCTCCTGGGCTTCCACCGACAATGTGGCGATGGGCCGGGCCTCCAGCCGCTTCAGCGAGATGGGTTCGCCCGTATCTTCGCAAAAGCCATAGCTGCCGTCTTCGATGCGCTGCAGCGCCGAGTCGATCTTGGCGATCAACTTGCGCTGGCGATCCCGCGCCCGCAGTTCGATGGACCGATCGGTCTCCGAGGAGGCCCGGTCCGCCAGATCCGGATGGTTCTGATTCTCGTCCTGGAGGTGCTGGAGCGTCTCACGCGCTTCCCGCAGAATGTCTTCCTTCCAATTCAACAGCTTGAGCCGAAAATACTCACGCTGCCGATCGTTCATGAAAGGCTCGTCCTCGCGGGGGCGATAGTCCTGATCGATGCTGATCGACATCCGCAAAGTCCTCGATATCGCTACGACGATCCCCGTCGGGTCGCCGCGCTTATATCCAGCACCTCGCCTTCCGACAACCGGCATCGCACCAATGACGGCGGCAACACCAAGGTTCCCGTTCACGGCGCCGTGCAGATGCAACGGCGCACCGCCGCCGGTTGCAGCGGGGCGGCGACATCACGACGCGGGAGGAAAAGCAGCGGCGCTGGCGCGCGATCCGATCAGACGCACGCACGCCGATCGGCGAGTCGGGCCTCTCAGGGGCGAGAGGGCCCTGCCCTCACCACCAGGACTTGCCGATGTTGAAGGTGTAGCTGAGCGAGACGCCGGCGATGAACTGGTTGGCGTCCTGGGTGATCGGCGAATCCGCCGCATCGCCCACCAGGCGGGTATAGGTGCCGAACACGCCGGCCTCGAAGCCATTGCCGAAATTCTTGGTCAGTTGGGCCGTGGCGCCATACGATTCGATGCCGCCGCCGGCCTGATAAACCGGCAGCGCGGCGCCGACCAGGCGCGAGGACAGCGACTGCAGCGGCGTCACGCCATAATAGGCTTCCATATAGCCCGAGCCGGCAAAGCTCATGCGCGGCCCCACCGCCAGCCGCCACGACTGGTACGGAATGATCACGTCGGCGGCCAGATCGCCCATGAGGCCGGAGAAGCCGCCCATGCCGTAGCGCAGTTCCCCGCGCAGGCGCAGCCAATCCATCGGGTACCATTCGGTGAAGGCGCCGGCCTCGAACGAGGTGTCCACATTGCCGAGGCCGTTGAGCCGGCTGGAATCATCCTCGTCGCGACCCCAGTCCAGCTTGCCGACGGCGCCGATGCGGAAGCGGCCGGTGTCGTACAGAGCGATGGAGGGATTGTCGTCGACGCTGCGGAAGGAATTGAGGCTGCTGGCCTTGGACAGGCCGAGAATCAGCTTGGGGCTGAAGGTGTAATCGCTGCTGCCGGGATATTCCGGCACCGCGCGGGCCGCGCCGCCGATGGTCAGGTACCAGTCTTCCTGCTTGCCGAACGGAGCCGAGGCCACCGGCGCCGTGGGATAATCGGCCGCCCGTGCGAGCGACTGCGCCCCGAGCAGAATGAAGGCCGAGCAGGCGGCGGAGCGGAGCAGCGACAGACGGGACACGGGCATGGAACGTTACCTCAGCATTTCGCAGAACCTAGCCGGGCGCTGCCCCGCGTTGGTTGCAGAAATGTCACGTAACGGCAACGATTTGCGGCCAAGCTCGGTTAATGAATCATGTCGCCGCGTGCAGGTGCTCGCGCCCGCCGCCGGCGCCGGCTTCCCCTTCGACATGCCCGCCATGTCCCGGCGCGCCGGCCGGCATGGCGAGGGCGGCAACCGCCGGTTCCCCGGCACCATGGCCCCCACCGGCCGGAGCATGGTGCCCGTGAGTGGCGGAGCCGTGTCGCGGATCGGCGCGCTTGGCGCGGGCGTGCAGGCGGCTGCGCTCCACCGCCCCGGCCAGCGGCAGGCGGATGGCCGGCGCCTGCGCGGGCGCCGGCCGGTC
>CALRNP020000029.1:0-33068 GCA_943369575.1 Azorhizobium sp. AG788
GGCCAGCGCCTCCTTGGTGGCGCGCAGGGTCAGCGGCGCGTGACCTTTCAGGCGGGTGCAGATGTCGGCCACATGCGCGTCGAGTGCCTCCGGCGCCATGATCTCCAGATAACCGGCCGGCATGGCCTCGGCGGTGGGCATTTCCGCCAGCAGCAGCATGCGCTTGACCATGCCGACGCCCAGCGTCGCCGAGAGCCGGCGCAGGTTGGCGGCGGAGAGGCCGTTGCCCAGGGTGCGCGCGATGGGCACGCCGAAGCGCGCGCCCGGCGTGGCGATGCGCAGGTCGCAGGCATTGGCGAGCGCGAAGCCGCCGCCCACCGCCCATCCTTCGATAACCGCAAGGGTCGGCACCGGAATGGCTTCCAGCGCCGCCACATAGGCCTCCACCTTGGCCTCATAGGCCACCGCATCGTCAGCGGTGAAGGTGCGGAATTGCTCGATGTCGGTCCCCGCCACGAACGCCTTGCCGCCAGCGCCGCGAAGCACCACGGCGCGGATGTCGGCCGCTTGAGCGCAGATGGTGGCGCAGGCGGCGTAAAGCTCCTCATACATCCGCCAGGTCATGGCGTTGCGCGCCGCCGGACGATCGAAGGTCACGGTGGCGACGCCGTCGGCGATGACGAGGCGGGTGGTGCCGGCATCGGCGGGGACAGGCGAGGGGGACATGGTCATGAAAATTCCTCAGCCGAGCCGGCGCAGTTCACGCCGCAGGATCTTGCCGGTGGCGGTCATGGGCAGCGCATCGGTGAAGGAGACATAGCGGGGATATTCATGCCCCGACAGCCGGGTGCGGACCTGCTCCTGAATTTCCTGCGCCAGCGCGTCCGAGCCCGCATGCCCGGGCTTCAGCACGATCCAGGCCTTGATCGCCTCGGTGCGCACCGGATCGGGCACGCCGACCACGCCCACCATGGCCACCGCCGGATGCTTGAGGATGCAATCCTCGATCTCGCCGGGGCCGATGCGATAGCCGGCGGAGGTGATGACATCGTCGGAACGGCTCACATACCAGAGATAGCCGTCCTCATCCTGCCGGCCCAGATCGCCGGTCAGCAGGAACTCGCCCACATATTTGTCCTCGGTGGCGGCGGGATTGTTCCAATATTCCAGCATCATCACCGGGTCGCCCTTGCGCACGCCGATGTGGCCCTCCTGGCCCTGTGGTACCTCCTGGCCCTCCTCGTCGACGATGCGCACGTCATGGCCGGGAATGGGCTTGCCCATGGCGCCGGGGCGGATGGGGAAGAAGGACGAATTGGAGCCCACCACCAGATTGCATTCGGTCTGGCCGTAGATCTCGCGGGCCTCCACTCCCAGGCGCTCCTGCACGAAGGCGCCCAGTTCCGCCCCCAGCGTCTCGCCGCCGGTGAGCAGCGAGCGCAGCTTGAGGCCGGGATGGCGCACATCCGCCTGCCGCAGCAGCTTCAGCGCCGTGGGCGGCAGGAAGACGTTGCGCACCTGATGATCAGCCATGAGGGCCATGGCGGCGTCCGGGTCGAACTTCTTGGCGCGATGGGCCAGCACCGGCACGCCGAGATAGAGGGTCGGGAACAGCACGTCGAACAGGCCGCCGATCCAGGCCCAGTCGGCGGGCGTCCAGTGCAGGTCGCCGGGCATGGGCATGCCCTGATGGACGAACTGGACGCAGGGGAGATGCCCCAGCAGCACCCGGTGGCCGTGCAGCGCCCCCTTGGGATTGCCGGTGGTGCCGGAGGTGAAAATGATGATGGCCGGGTCGTCCGGCCCGGTGTCCACCGGCTGGAAGTGGTCCGACGCCGCCGCCAGCGCCGCATCGAACGACAGCGTATCCCCGGCGCCGCGGTCAGGGCCGATGATGAAGACGTGGGTCAGGTCGGGGATCTGGTCGCGCACCCGCGACAGCTTGGCGAGGCCCGCCAGATCCGTCACCAGTGCCTTGGCGCCGGCGGCCGCCAGGCGATAGGACAGCGCCTCGTCGCCGAACAAGGTGAACAGCGGCACCGAGATCAGCCCGGCCTTGAAGGCGGCCAGATGGGCGATGGCGGTTTCCGGCGCCTGGGGCAGGAACACCGCCACCCGATCGCCGCGCGTCAGCCCGTGGCCGAGCAGGGCATTGGCGAAGCGGTTGGTCAGGCCTTTCAGCTGATCGAAGGAATAAGTGGCGACACCGCCGGTCTCTTCCACGAACACCAAGGCCGGCTTGCCTGAACCATCCGCATGGGCGTCCACGCAGGCGACACCCATGTTGAAGCGGGCGGGGATGCGCCAGCGAAAGGCGCGCACGAGGTCGTCATAGCGCTCGGCCTGCGGCAGCATGGGCATGTCCTCCGGCGCCGTCGTGGGGCGCTCATCGTTTCGTTGGCGCCCCGCTTTGGCAAGGCGCTTCTGCCGCCGGACGTGGATCGTCCGTGCGGTCTGTATTTTAGGAAACGATCGAACGTTTTTTTATTGCCCAGGTCAAGATCCCCGCCGCTCCTGGCGGGAAAGTCGGGGCCTCAGGCCACCAGACCGAGGGCGCTGGCGGCCTGGTGGCGGATGGCGGCGATGTTGGCGCGGTAGCCCTCGATGCCGCCCTTGAACACGGCGGAGCCGGCCACCAGCACGTCGGCGCCGGCCTTGGCGCATTGGGCGCCGGTGGCGGGATTGACGCCGCCGTCCACTTCCAGGCGGATGTCGCGGCCGCGGATCATGTCGCGGATGCGCTCGATCTTCGGCAGAACGGCGGGGATGAAGGCCTGGCCGCCGAAGCCGGGATTGACGCTCATCACGCAGATCAGGTCGACCCGGTCCAGCACATAAGCCAGCACGCTTTCCGGGGTGGCCGGGTTCAGCGCCACGCCGGCCTTCTTGCCCAGGCCCCGGATCACTTGCAGGCAGCGGTCGAGATGGTCGGTGGCTTCCACCTGCACGGTGATGATGTCGGCGCCGGCGGCGGCGAAGGCCTCCAGATAGGGCTCCACCGGCGAGATCATCAGATGCACGTCGAACACCTTGTCGGTGTGCGGGCGCAGGGCGCGGATGATGTCGGGGCCGAACGTGATGTTGGGCACGAAGTGGCCGTCCATCACGTCGAGATGGATATAGTCTGCCCCTGCCGCGGCCACGTCCCGCACTTCTTCGCCCAGGCGGGAGAAGTCGGAGGCGAGGATGGAGGGCGCGATCAGGGGGCTCGTCATGTCAGGCTCCGTCGGGCGCGGCGCGCGCGCCCTGTCTGTGGGTCTCAGGTGTCAGTAATAGCTGGCGATCTGGGCGACTTCCTCGCGCGAGCCGAAAACCAGCGGGATGCGCTGGTGGATGTGGTGCGGCTCGATGTCGAGGATGCGATTGGTGCCGTCGGTGGCCGATCCGCCCGCCTGCTCGGTGACGAAGGCCACCGGATTGGCTTCATAGATCAGGCGCAGGCGGCCGTCCGCATAGCCCTTGCGCTTGTCGCCGGGATAGAGATAGACGCCGCCGCGGGTGAAGATGCGGAAAGCGTCCGCCACCAGCGAACCCACCCAACGCATGTTGAAATCCTTGCCGCGCGGGCCGTCCTTGCCGGCGAGGCAGTCCTCGATATAGCGCTGAGTCGGCTCGGCCCAGTGGCGCACGTTGGACTGGTTGATGCCGTATTCCTTGCAGGCCGGGGCGATCTCCACCCGCTCGCGGGCCAAAAGGAAGGCGCCGGTATCGTGGTCGAACACGAACACCTGGGTGCCGTCGCCCAGGGTGGAGACCAGGATGGTGGCGGGGCCATAGACCAGGAAGCCGGCGGCAATCTGGGCCGAGCCCTTCTGCAGCAGCGCGGACGTGGGATCCACGTGGCGCTCGGCGTCATAGGGCAGGATGGAATAGATGGTGCCCACCGACACATTGGTGTCGATGTTGGAAGAGCCGTCCAGCGGGTCCACCGCCACCACCACGCGGCCGTGCGGGTCGAGCGGGATCAGGGTCTCGCTTTCCTCGGAGGCCAGAAAGGCCACCGGCGCGCGCCCAAGCGCATCGACCAATTCTTCCTCGGCGATGACGTCCAGCTCTTTCTGGGCGTCGCCGCCGGCGTTCAAATCGTCGCCGCGGACCTTGCCGAATTCTTCCGCCAGCGGCCCACGGGCCACCAGTTCGGCGATGGCGATGCCGGCTTCCGCCAGACGCTCGACGCTGGCTGCGACGGCGCAACGCAAGGGGTCGGCACCCGCCCAGTCATCCAGAAAAGCCTGAAGGGTCACGACCTCGCTCACAGCGTCTCTCCTCGTGCGCGTCAATGGGGGCTCTTATGGCGCAAGCTGGCGGTCCCGTCACGCCCGCCGGTTGATTAAATGGCGGGCGCCCGGTCTAGCGGCTGCGGATGATCTCGACGCCCACATCCCCGAACACGCCGCTGATGGGGGCACCGGGCTTGCGCACCACCACGCGCACCTGCTCCATCGCCGGGAAATGATCCAGCAGCCGGGTGGCGATCCGCTCCGCCAGCGTCTCGATCAGATGCACGGGCTCGTCTTCCACCACCGCTTTCATGTGGTCATAGACCGCCTGGTAGGAGACCGTCAGCGACGCATCGTCGGCCCAGGCGGCCGGGCGGGCGTCGAGCCACCAGTCCACGTCGAGGATGAAGCGCTGGCCCAGCACCTGCTCCTCGGGGAAGACGCCGTGCCGGCCGAAGAAGGGCACATCGCGCAGGAACACGCGGTCCCCAGCGGCACGCCGGGCGGCGGGTACCGTGCGGGCGTCCTCTGACGCAAGCTCGGCCGCCAGGGGCGCGGGCGCGCTGTCGTCGGATGGGGTGGAACTCATGGCACTTTCTCCGGTCAGGAGGAACAGGGCGGGGCGACTCCTCCGGAGGTTTAGGCCGTCAGTTCGGCAGCCTCCAGCCCCAGCACGCCCCGCACCTCGGCCAGACGCTGTTGCAACTGGTCCTGGGTCGCCTGGAGCGTAGCCCCGCTGGCGCGCACCGAACAAATCGGCGCACCGGACCGGATCGCCGTGCCCGGCGCCGGGCGGTCCACGGCATAGACCGGCCACGCCCGTTCGGGAACCATCAGATCCTGCGGGGCATGCAGCACCGCCACCGCCCGCCGGCCGGGAGGAATGGGCAGGGCACCGGGCAGCCGCCCGCCACAAGCGGCCAGATGCAGGGCCAGCAGCGGCGGCATGGGATCGATGTCGAACAAATCGAGCGAGGAACTCAGCCGCGGATTGACCTCCACCAGCCACCAGCGATCCTGCTCGACGATGAAATCCACGGTCACCAGGCCCACCAGTCCGCACGCCAGCGCCAGCCGCATGGCGGCGGCCCGGATGGCGGCGTCATGGGCGCTCGGCAGATCCACCGGCCCCACCGAGCCGCCATAGCGGAAGGGATGGTCGCTGTCGGGCGCATGCCACTGCCGGCTCACGCCCACCACGCGGGCATCGACGCCATTGGCCAGCAGCAGCAGCGCATAAGGCTGGCCCGAGACTTCGCGCTGGAGGTAGCGGCCGGGCGCCGGCGCCGTCACATCGCCAGCGGCGCGGCGGGCGATGTGACCGCCGCCACAGCCACCGATCCTCTTGTCGAGGGTGGGCCCGACGGCGAATGCCGCATCGGGTGCTTCCATGGAGATCTGGGGAAAGGGGATTTTCAGCGTGGCGCACAGGGCCGAAAGGGCGATGGGATCCTTCACCACCCGCACCGTCTCGGCCGCATTGCCCAGGATGGAATTGCGCTCGGCGATGCGCTCCATCAGGGCCGGATCGTCCTCCAACCCGGCGCCGAGCACCACCGGCAATCCGCCGGGGGCGAGGTGGGTGAGGGCCTGGATCAGGTCGTCGCCATCGAAGGCATAGCCGTTCTTGCGATGCACCCGCACGCAGCGGGTCGCCTTGGCGCAGGTGTCCAACTCGGCGAACAGATCGAACGACAGCGCCGACAGGCCGGCACGGGCGGCGCTGGCGATCAGGGGACGGGCGGACAAAGCGATGACGGCAAGATCCATGAACTATCCATCCATCCTAGCGCGTGGCGGGATTCGAACGGGCCTTCGGCCTGTCGAAGCGGCGGCTGATGGTCGGGTCGGCCATCAGGTGTGCGGACCGGGCACGGGGTAATCAGGGGGTAATGGTCTCGGCGGGCAATGGTCGGGCGAATGCGGTCACGTCTTGGCACCAAAGCGTTTCACGCAGCAGCGTTTCATGCAGCGCCAACGGCCCCCCGGCCATCCGTCACGCCAGCCGCCTCTTGTGCTCCCCGGCAGAAAGGGAGCGCGATCCTGCCGCCGGCCCGAGATGGGACAGGGCGGTGCAGCGGATTGGCGGCGCCCCTTGCTGCCGAGGCGGTTACGGGCGATCGATGCCCGAGAGCCATCCTGCGGCCATGCTCGGCGCGCGCCATCCCGACGCCGAGCGAGCAGAAAGCATAGCGACTACAAGCCCTCAGCAAAAGTGAGTGTCTGTGCGCCGCACCATGGCGTGGGATCGCGCCCGATCGCGCCTCAGGTGGCGAGGGCCGCCTTCAGGCGCGCGGCGTGCTCGGCCAGCACTTCGCCGGTTTCCATCTCGCTGGCGGCCGGCTTCATGGCCACGCCGGCAAAGCGGGGGATGACGTGGACGTGGAGGTGGAACACCACCTGGCCGCCGGCCTCCTCGCTGAACTGCTGCAGGGTGATGCCATCGGCCGCGAACACGCTCTTGGCGGCGCGGGCCACCTTCTGGGCGACCTTGGCCACATGGGCGAGGTCGTCGGCCTCAATATCGAGAATGTTGCGGGCCGGCGCCTTGGGGATCACCAGCGCATGGCCGGGCGAGCGGGGCATGATGTCGAGGAAGACCAGCGCGCGCTCGTCTTCATAGACCTTATAGGCCGGCAGTTCGCCGCGCAGGATCTTCGCAAAGACATTGCCGGAATCGTAAGTTGGCGCTTCGCTCATGGATGTCTCCTCGTTGTGGAAGCGCATCGCAGGCGCGGGGCCGGGGGTCAAGCCGGTTTGCCCCGCCGGCGCCGGGCGGGGGCCTTATTGCTGGCGTTGCCCCTGGCTCTGGTGCTGGCTCTGGCCGGTGCGCGGTGCCTGGAAGAAATCGCTGGCGACCGCGCTGTTCTGGGCGCTGATGCCGGTGGACAGCATGGGCGCCACCGCCAGCGAATCCAGCCCCACCGCCAGACGCACATGGGCATCGGTGGCGCAGAGATTCTCGCCGCAGTCGAACGCCACCCAGCCGATGGAAGGCACATGGGCCTCGGCCCATTCCCGGAAGCCGGCCGGTACCCCTTCCAACGCCGCGTAACCGGATACCTGACGGGCCGGGATGCGCAGGCTGCGGGCGACGGCAATGAACACATGCGCCAGTTCCGCCGAACTGCCCTTGGCCGCCGCCAGGGTCTTGGCCGCCGGCAGGGCAATGGCCTTGGGATCGGCCGGCGCTTCCGCAATGCCCTGGTGGATCGCCACCATCAGGGCATGCAGGCGGGTCAGCGGCTCGTCGGACTTGGCGGCGATCTCCAGGACCAGCGCATTGAGCGCATCGTCGCAGCCGGTCAGCGGCGTCTGGCGCAGAAACAGCGAGGGGGGAAAGCGCTCGGCGGTGCCGGCGGCGATGCCGGTGGTGTCCTGGGTATCCACATCGCCTTCCGCCACCACGGTGATGGCGTCGATGCCGCCTTCCACCGAGAGCGTGTGGACGATGTTGCCGAAGGCATCCTCGTCGGCGATCAGCCGGCAATCAGGGGTCACATCCAGGGCCCAGCGCACCACATGCTGGCCCACATGGCTGCGGGGCGTCAGGCGCAGGGTGGCGATGGCGTGGCGGGCCACCGGCTCGAACCGATGGATGATCTCATGGCGCACCCGAACCCGCATTCCTGTCCCCCTGGCCTCGATCAAACGACTGTGCAGGTCACGTCAGATACTGTTCCGTGATCTCGCCGCCCAGCTTGTAATTATCCTGAATGAAGCGGGTGATGAATTCATGTAGCCCCGCCTGGAAAATGTCCTCGATGGAATGATTGCTCAACTTCGCCAAGGTCGAACGGGCAAGGCGCTGCGACGGCCCCTGCCGCCCATAGGCGCCGCCGATGTCGTCGAGGCTGCGCGAAAGATTGTCGTAGCAGGCGGCTAGCGAGCGCGGCATCTGCCGGTTCAGGATCAAGAGATCCGCCACCAGCCACGGCTTGACGCTGTCGCGATAGACCCAGTGGAAGGCGGTCAGCGCGGACACCGAGCGCAGGATCGAGGCCCATTGGAAATAATCCAGCGGGCCGCCCACATGCTCCTTCTCCGGCAGCAGCACGTGATACTTCACATCCAGGATGCGGGCGGTGTTGTCGGCGCGCTCCACATGGGCGCCGACGCGGGAGAACCAATAGGCGTCGTTGCGCAGCATGGTGCGGAAGGTGGCGCCATCGAACCGCAGCGAGGTTTCCTTCACGAAGGCCAGGAAGCGGGCCAGTTCCTCACGGCTCAGCGACTTGTCCGGGAAGGCGCGCAATTCGATCCAGGCGGAATTGATGACGTCCCACATTTCCGAGGTCAGCGCCGTGCGCACCGAGCGCGCATTGGTGCGGGCGGTCTCGAAGCAACTGCGGATGGAGGAGCCGTTCTCCGGATCGAAGGCCAGGAACGAGACGACGTTCTCCTCGGTGGCGTCCTCCACCGGGCCGTAGCGCTCCACGAAGCCCTCGACGCAGCCGGCGGTGAGCACCGCCGAACTCCACTCATTGGTGGAGCCACCGTAGGTGACGGGGGTGTAGGCCAGCCGCTGCGCCACATCGAGGATGCGCGCGAGGCAGTCGGCCCGCTCCACATAGCGGCTGAGCCAGTACAGATTATCGGCGGTACGGGAGAGCATGGGCAGCCCATCTGGCAGGAAACGAGCGGAGCTGTGCCGAGCGGCGCAGCGGCTGGGAGCAAGGAGCCGAAAAGGAGAACGGGCCCTTGGACGACATCATGCTCCAACTCTTTGATGCGAGACGGATTCCGACTTTAGGCCGATTTCGCTTCAAGTCATCCGCCTCGTGCGGGCCGTCCCCGAGAGGACGGCGCCTAAGCGTCGAGAACCCAGGTATCCTTGGTGCCGCCGCCCTGGCTGGAATTCACCACCAGGGAGCCTTCCTTCATGGCCACGCGGGTCAGCCCGCCGGGCACGATGCGCACCTTGTCCGAGCCGCTGAGGATGAAGGGCCGCAGGTCCACATGGCGCGGCGCCACCCCTTCATCCACCAGGGTCGGGCAGGTGGAGAGCGCCAGGGTCGGCTGGGCGATGAAGTTGGCGGGGTCGTTCTTCAGCTTGGCGCGGAAGATCTCGATTTCCGCCTTGGCCGCCTTCGGCCCCACCAGCATGCCGTAGCCGCCGGAGCCGTGGACTTCCTTGACCACCAGTTCATCCAGATGTTCGAGGACGTACTTGAGATGGTCCGGCTCGCGGCAGCGCCAAGTGGGTACGTTGGGCAGCAGCGGCTCTTCGCCGAGATAGAATTTGATGATCTCCGGCATGTAGCTGTAGACCGCCTTGTCGTCGGCAACGCCGGTGCCCACCGCATTGGTGAGGGTGACGTTACCGGCCTTATACGCGCTCATCAGCCCCGGCACGCCGAGGATGCTGTCGGGACGGAACACCAGCGGATCGAGATAGTCGTCGTCCAGGCGGCGGTAGATCACGTCCACGCGCTTGGGGCCCTCGGTGGTGCGCATGTAGACGATGGCGTCTTTGACGAACAGGTCGCGGCCTTCCACCAGGTCCACGCCCAGTTTGTCCGCCAGGAACGAATGCTCGTAATAGGCCGAGTTGTAGATGCCGGGGGTCAGGATGGCCACGTTCGGCTCATAGCCGCCGTTGGGCGAGAGCGAGCGCAGGGTGGCCAGCAGATCGTCGGCATAATTCTCCACCGGCGCGACCCGGTGCAGCGAGAACAGTTCGGGGAACAGCCGCAGCATGATCTCCCGATTCTCCAGCATGTAGGACACGCCGGACGGGGTGCGGGCATTGTCCTCCAGTACGTAGAAGGTGTCGGGATCCGTGCGCACGATGTCGATGCCGGCGATGTGCACGTAGAGATCATGCGGCACCCGCTGGCCGTTCATCTCCGGGCGGAAGGCCGGGTTCTGATAGACCAGTTCCTCCGGCACGATGCCGGCGCGCAGCACTTCGCGCTTGGAATAGACGTCCTTGATATAGAGGTTCAGCGCCTTGACGCGCTGCTCCAGGCCCTTGGCGAGCCGGGTCCACTCATTCTTGGTGATGATCCGCGGCACGATGTCGAACGGGATCAGGCGCTCCTGCGCATTCTGCTCCCCATAGACCGCGAAGGTGATGCCGATGCGGCGGAAAATGAATTCCGCTTCCTTGCGCCGCTGGTCCAGCACGTCGTGCGGGACATTGGTCAACCATCGGTTCAGCGTCTCATAGGCTTTACGGACGCTTCCGTCGTCACTGGACATCTCGTCAAACGCACGCGCCATCGGGACTGCCACTCCGCTTCGTTTCAGCCTATGTACAAACATCGTGCCAAGGAAGACCTAACGCGCAGGCGCGGGTCAAACCTCGGGCGGCGATGACGAAATGATGAAAACATGAGCAGCGCGCTGCGGTATTGCGCTGCCGAAGGCGGGAGAGTGGACCATGACGCAGGCAGCCGGCGCAGCTTCGGTCACCTCGGCGTTGCTGGTGATCGGCGACGAGATCCTGTCGGGGCGGACCAAGGACAAGAACATCGGCCATATCGCCGAACGTCTCACCGAGATCGGGGCCGACCTGAAGGAAGTTCGGGTCGTGCCGGACGTGGAGGCGGACATCGTGGATGCTCTCAACGCATTGCGCCACCGCTACACTTACGTGTTCACCACGGGAGGTATCGGACCGACCCATGATGACATCACTGCGGACGCGGTTGCAAAGGCATTCGGCGTCTCCATCGATGTGGATCCCCGTGCCAAGGCGATGCTGCTGCAATTCATCGCCGAAAAGGACCTCAATGAAGCGCGCCTGCGCATGGCACGCATTCCCGCTGGGGCGGATCTGATCGTCAATTCCGTGTCCAAGGCGCCGGGCTTCCGGCTGGGCAATGTGTTCGTCATGGCCGGGGTGCCGACCATCATGCACGCCATGCTGGAGGCGGTGCTGCCGCTCTTGGAAACCAGCGACCCCATGCTGTCGGAAACCGTGCTGGCCAATGCCCGCGAGGGCGATATCGCCGCCCCCCTGCGGTCCATCGCCGAGCAGTATCCCGACGTGTCCATCGGCTCCTATCCCTTCCTGTCCGAGGCCGGCCCCAATACCAATCTGGTGGTGCGCTCCCGCGATCGCGAGCGGCTGGCGCTGGCGCGGGATGCGGTGGCGGCCATGGTGGCGGCGCTGGCGCCGCGCTGAGGCGTTTGGTCCAAGCAGTCATTTGTGGATAGCCATGCCGCCGTCTCATGGGCGCGGCGGCAGATATGCGAATCAGGACGCTGCGGCGCTCCCGGTTCGTGTTAGGCCTTGCAGGTCGAAAGCAGGAGCAGGCGCATGGTGGAAGCGAAGTTCGGCGTCGGTCAGCCCCATAAGCGGATCGAGGATGCGGCCCTGCTGGTGGGCGGTGGGCGCTATGTGGCCGACGCGGCCGCCACCTCCGATGCCTTTGCAGCTTACGTGGTGCGCTCCCCCCACGCCCATGCCCGCTTTACCCTGACCGATGTGGATGCGGTGCGCGCCATGCCCGGCGTGCATCTGGTGCTGACCGCCGCCGAGACCGCGGACCTGGGTTCCATGCCCATGGCCGCCACCATCACCATCGTCGGCGAGGATCGCCTCGCGGTGCCGCCGCATCCGGTGCTGGCCGAGGATACTGTCCGCCATGTGGGCGACGCGGTGGCCTTCATCGTCGCCGAGACGCTGGAGCAGGCCCGCGACGCCGCCGAGGCCATGGACATCCGCTGGGAGCCGCTGCCGGCGGTGGCGGATCTGGCGGCGGCCGCTGCCGAGGGCGCGCCTCTGGTGTGGCCGGAACGGCCCGGCAATGTCGCCTTCACCTCCGAATTCGGACACGCCGCCGAATGCGCGGCGGCCTTCGCCAAGGCGACCCATGTGGTCCGGCTGCGGCTGGTGAACAACCGGCTGGTGACCAATTATATCGAGCCGCGCGGCGTGCTGGCGGAAGTGGAGGAGAGCGGGCGCATCCGCCTCACCCTGGGCAGCCAGGGCAGCCACACCTTGCGCAATGCCATCGCCGACAAGGTGCTGAACTGGGATCGCGAGGATCTGCGCGTCATCACCCCGGACGTGGGCGGCGGCTTCGGCACCAAGATGTTCCCGTTCTTCGAATATCCGCTGACGGCATTGGCGGCCAAGCTGCTGGGCCATGCGGTGGCCTGGATCGGCGACCGCAGCGAACACTTCCAGGGCGACGCCCACGGTCGCGACAACGTCACCGACGTGGCGCTGGCGTTGGATGGGGAAGGGCGGTTCCTGGGCCTCGAGGTGGATACGCTGTCCAACATGGGCGCGTTCCTGAGCTATTACGGCCCCTATATTCCCTGGGGCGGCGCCAGCATGCTACCGGGCGTCTATCGCATCGGCGCCTTCCATGCGCGGGTTCGGGGCATCTATACCCACACCGTGCCGGTGGATGCCTATCGTGGCGCCGGGCGGCCCGAGGCCGCTTATGTGATCGAGCGCCTGGTGGATGCCGCCGCCCGCCAGCTCGGCATCGCGCCGGAGGACTTGCGCCGCCGCAACTTCATTCCGCCCGATGCCATGCCCTACCGCACCAATACCGGGCGGCTCTATGACAGCGGCGAGTTCGACGGCCACATGACCCGCGCCCTTGAGGTGGCGGACTATGCCGGCTTCCCGGCGCGGGCCGCGAAGGCCGGCGCCGCGGGCAAACTGCGGGGCATCGGCTTTGCCTGCTATATCGAAGCCTGCGGCGGCGGCGGCGCCGAGCCGGCCTTCCTGACCCTGGAGGCCGATGGCGGCGTCACGGTGAAGATCGGCAGCCAGGCCAGCGGACAGGGGCATCAGACCGCTTATGCCCAACTGGTCGCCGCCGAACTGCAACTGCCGCTGGAGCGGGTGCGGGTGCTCCAGGGCGACACCGATGATCTGCCCTCGGGCTCCGGCACCGGCGGCTCGCGCTCCATTCCCATCGGTGGTGCGGCGGTGGCGGGCGCCGCCCGCAAGATGGCCGAGACCCTGAAGCGGCTCGGCGCCGATGCGCTGGAGGCGGATGCCGCCGACCTGGAATTCCTGGACGGGGCGCTGGTGGTGGCGGGCACCGACCGCCGCCTGACCCTGGCCGAACTGGCCAACCTGCCGGCGGCAACCCCCGAGGATCTGCGCGCCACCGACGCCTTTTCCTCGGCTGAGGCCACCTATCCCAATGGCACCCATGTCTGCGAGGTGGAGATCGACCCGGACACCGGCACCGTCGAGATCCTGCGCTATGTGGTGGTGGATGATTTCGGCGCCACGGTGAACCCGCTGCTGCTGGCGGGGCAGGTGCATGGCGGCATCGTCCAGGGCATCGGCCAGGCGCTGCTGGAGCGCACGGTGTTCGACGACGAGGGGCAATTGCTCACCGCCAGCTTCATGGACTATGCGCTGCCCCGCGCCGCCGATGTGCCGGACATCCATTTCGAAACCCGCAACGTCCCGTGCCGGACTAATCCGCTTGGGGTGAAGGGGGCTGGCGAGGCGGGCACCATCGGCTCGTGCCCGGCGGTGATGAATGCGGTGGTGGATGCGCTCTGGCGCGGCTACGGCATCCCCCATATCGACATGCCCGCCACCCCGCTTGCGGTCTACGAGGCCATTGCCGCAGTGCGCGCCGCGGCCTGATCTGCGCTCCGGAGAGACGGTGCGCCGGCTCGCGTTTTTTGGCGGTGGGTTTCCCCCTGGAAACGTTCCGCCAAAGGCGAGCCGGTTGCCCGATTTGCGCGTAAAACGTGTGGATCAACGGCGATTTCAATCACGCTTGCGCGAGGCGGAAGCGGCACCATGGCGCGCCGCAGTGTAAGCCCCTTAGAACGATTATGGTTTCAAACCATCCCTAAGGAGTTGTCGATGCGCGTTGCCCTGATTGCCGCTTTGCTCGTTCCCCTGGCCGCAACGGTCGTTGTTGCCCAGACGGACCTCATCGCCGCCCGCAAGGCCGTGATGAAGGACATTGGCGATCAGACCAAGGTGGCCGGCGCCATGGTCAAGGGCGACGTGGCCTATGACGCGGCCAAGGCGGCCATCATCTTCAAAAGCTATACGGACGGCGCCGCCAAGTTCGGCAGCATGTTCCCCGCCGGCACCGAGACCGGCGACACCAAGGCGGCTCCGGCCATCTGGAGCGACCGCGCCGGTTTTGACGCGGCCCTGACCAAGTTCAAGGCCGACATCGCCGCCAACGTCGGCAACATCGGCACCGAGGCCGGCTTCAAGACCGCCATGGCGGCAGTGGGCGACAATTGCCGCACCTGCCACCAGACCTACAAGCTGCGCTGATCGCCCGGCTTCTCCCGCCTACGTCCGCGTCGCCAGCGCCCACACGGCGCCGGCGGCGACGGCGAGGGTGACCGCCGCCAGCCAGAGCGGCGCCATGCGCGGCGCCGCCAGCGTGGTCGGCAGGCGCTTCATGCCGGTGACCATGGGGCGCACCAGATCGTGCCGCTTCACCGCCGCATAGGCGAGCACCGCCAGCACGTGCAAGCCGATCAGCCCCAGCACCAGATTGAAATTGAAGACATGCCAGCCGCTGATGCGATCGCTCCAGCTGCCGCTCACCAGCTTGGCCAGCGGCCCCTCGCTGAAGGTCTGGTCGTTCGAGAACAGGCCGCTGCCAGCCTGGAACAGCAATAACGCCAACATTACCAGCACCATCCAGCCGCCGGCCGCATTGTGCCCGATCTCGGTATCGGGCTCGCGCCGGGTGAAATGGAGCAGGTGTTCGATGGCGGCGAGCGGATTGCGCAGAAAGCGCGAAAACCGGGCCGTATCGCTGCCGATCACCCCCCATGCCAGCCGGAACAGCAATAGCGCCAGGATGGCGTACCCGCAGCGGAAATGCCAATCGATCCAGCCCAGCTGGATGGTGACATAAGCGGCAGCCACCAGCAGCACCAAGGACCAGTGAAATAGCCGGGTGGGTGCATCCCAAACCTTCATCCAGCGTACCGGCGCGCTTGCCATGCGAATCCCCCTGACTTTCCTGCGGTACCGCACTGTGCGGCTTGCGGCGGGCGCGCCAACCGAAATTCCCGTGAGGGGCGCTGGATCACCCATATTTTTACTGGCCAGCTTCCCCTGGCGCACGGCTTGCGCCGCCTGATCGCCTCCCTTAGAGCGGCAGCAAGAGCGCGGGTCTCGCCTTTGACGGGCGCAAGGCACCGGCGACGGGGAGGGCGGCCATGAGCGCTGGAAACGCATCCGCTGGCGGGACGCGACCGGCCGAGGGCGCGCCCCTGGACGACGGCACCCAGACCCCCGGCATCCGGGAGCTGTTCTTCGGCTTCTTTCGCATCGCCATCTCCGGCTTCGGCGGCAGCCTGCCGTTTGCCCGCCGGGAAATGGTGGAACAGCGCAAATGGCTGACCGCCCGCGAGTTCACCGACATCCTGTCCATCTGCCAGCTGATGCCGGGGCCGAACATCTGCAACATGTCGTTCTGCATCGGCGCCCGGTTCGCCGGCCTGCCTGGTGCGGTAGTCTCGTTCGTTGGTCTGGTGGCGGCTCCGTGCGTGATCGGGGTGTCGCTGGCCTGGCTCTACCTCACCTTCGGCCAGATGCCGGCGGTGTCCGGCATGCTGCGCGGCATCTCCGCCGGCGCGGTGGGGCTGTTCATCGCCCTCGGCCTGAAGATGGCGTGGGTGGAGCGCAAGAGCCCGTTCATGCTGGTGTTCGCCGCCTTGGCCTTCCTCGGGGCCGGGCTGCTAGGCCTGCCGCTGGTAGCCGTGATTCTGGGGCTGGCGCCCTTCTCCATCCTGGCGGCGCGGCGGTGGGCGAAATGACCGGGCGCGGCTCGCTGGGCGACATCCTGATCCAGTTCTTCCTGGTCTCGTTCCTGGCTATCGGCGGCGCCAATGCGGTGATCCCTGAACTCCATCGCATGGCGGTGGAGGGGCATCACTGGATGAGCGACACCACCTTCACCGACCTGTTCGCCATAGCCCAGGTGACGCCGGGGCCGAACGTGATCCTGGTGACGCTGATCGGCTGGTATGTGGCCGGCATTCCCGGCGCCATCGGCGCGACCCTGGCCATGTGCGTGCCCGTGGGCACCCTGGCCTTCGCTTTGACCCGCATCTCCCACCGCTTCCGCGACGCCCCGCTGCGCTTTGCCATCCAGAGGGGCTTGTCGGCCCTCACCATCGGCGTGGTTCTGGCCAGCGCCTATATCCTGATGCGGGCCTCGGACATCAACTGGCAGTGTTATGTGGTAACCGCCGTCTCGGTCGCCGGCTCCCTGCTGACGAAGCGCCACCCGCTGTGGTGGATCGGCATCGGCGCGGCGGCGGGGGTGGCGGGATTGCTGTAGGCTGCTTGTCCCAAATCAAGGGACCGGACGTTAGGTCAGCTAGGATCACTCCCGTGAGACAGGGAGTGATGCCGGTGCTGTACAATCTGAAGAATCTGTTCGTCGGGGTGTCCTGCGAAAGCAACTGGACCGACACATCCTGCGCCATCGCTTATGGGCTCTCGCTGGCGCAGGCGGCCGGGGCGCGGCTCACCGTGCAGTCGGCGGCGCAGAAACTGTTCCTGCCCCACGGGCGGCTCAGCGACGTGGTGGCGGGCATGGTCACCGCCGAAAATACCCGCCTGCAGGAGGTGGCGGCGAAGGTCGCCGATGACGCACGCGCCGCTGCGGAACTTCGGGGAATTTCATGTCGTACAGAGGCTCCGCACGTGCCGCATGTGGACCTCGTGGCCGCCTTCCTGGCCGAGGCGCGGGTTCATGACCTGACCATCATCGATGCCGAAACCTCCCCCTGGGCCCCGGACCGCGCCATCATCGAGGCGGCGGTGTTCGAATCGGGGCGCCCGGTGCTGGTGGTGCCGCAGGGGACGGAAATCTTCAAGGCGAACAAGGTGTTGGTGGCCTGGGATGGCAGCGCCCGCGCCGCCCGCGCCCTCAATGACGCCATGCCAATCCTGCGGGCCGCCGCCCTGGTGGAGGTGGTCTCGGTGCAGGGCGAGAAGGATCTATCCGGCTCGGTACCGGGCGCCGAACTGGCGCCGCACCTGTCCAGCCACGGTGTCACCTTCACCATCACAGACCTGCCGGTGGTCGGCCGAGACGTGGGCCAGACGTTGCGCGATTACGCCCAGAAATCCGAGGCGGACATGATTGTCATGGGCGCCTATGTGCATTCCTGGTTTCGTCAGGTTGCTTTGGGTGGGTTGACGCAATCTATGCTGCGGGCGAGTCCGTTGCCGCTCTTTCTGTCGTACTGAACGCAGATCGCCCGCAGCCGGACGGCTCAGAAAGCCTTGAAGGTAATGATGGTGCGGGTGTCCTGGATACCGGGCAGTTTCTGGACTTTCTCGTTCACGAAATGCCCGATATCCGAGTTTTCCGGCACATAGAACTTCACCAGAAGGTCGAAATCTCCTGCGGTGGAGTAGATCTCGGACGCGATTTCGGCATCCGCCAGCGCATTGGCAACTTCATAGGACTTGCCGAGCTGGCATTTGATCTGAACAAAGAAGGGGATCACCGCAAAGCTCCATCGGCGCCGGATCGTGCGCGTCGCCAAAGTGGACAAAACCGCCCCCGGTGGCAAGACGGCCGGCTTGAACAGCCACTAGGGGGCGGCTACATCTGGAACATCTCGTCGGGGTGCCGCCCATCATGGGCGGCTGAGAGGTGTCCTCACCAACCCGCGAACCTGATCCGGATCATGCCGGCGGAGGGAACCGAGACGCGGCGCATGGGTGCTCCGACTCCCCTTCGAATCCTTCGAGGCGCGCGTGGCTGAGCCCAGACCGTCCACTCCCATCGCCGTGACCATCGCCGGTTCTGATTCCAGCGGCGGCGCCGGCATCCAGGCGGACCTGAAGACCTTTTCCGCCCTCGGCGTCTATGGCGCCAGCGTCATCACCGCCCTGACCGCGCAGAACACCCAGGGCGTCAGCGCCATTCATGACGTACCGGCCGTCTTCATCGGCCAGCAGATGGATGCCGTGTTCAGCGACCTGGCAGTGCTGGCGGTGAAGATCGGCATGCTGTCGCGGCCGGCGACCATCGCCGCCGTGGCGGACGGGCTTGGGCGCCATGGGGCCCGGCGTATCGTTCTGGATCCGGTGATGGTGGCCGCCTCCGGCGCGCGGTTGCTGGAAGATGCGGCCGTGGACAGCCTCAAGACGTTATTGTTGCCCATGGCGGATCTGGTGACGCCCAATCTCCCGGAGGCCGCGGCGCTGCTGGATGTGCCCATGGCCGAGAGCGAAGCCGAGATGCAGACCCAGGGCGAGCAGTTGCTGGTTCTTGGCGCCAAGGCGGTACTGATGAAAGGCGGCCACGGCACCGGCGCCGAGAGCGCCGATCTGCTGGTCACGGCTGGTGGCGTGACCCGGCTGCCGGCGGTGCGCCGTGCCACCCGCAACACGCATGGCACCGGCTGCACGCTCTCCTCCGCCATCACCGCGGGATTGGCGAGGGGGCTGGATCTGGCCACGGCGGTGGCGGGCGCCAAGGTCTATATCACCGGCGCCATCGCCGCCGCCGATGACCTCCACATCGGCCGAGGCCATGGGCCTGTGCACCATTTCCATGCCCTGTGGCCGGCTCTGGCACCCTAAGCCGTATACCCTCTCAACCGAACGCAGCCATGTCTTGCTCGCGGCGATGATTTCCCGCTATCGTCCGGGGAAGCGAACGCATGTTCGGTAAAAGGGAGCACCATGGTTCAGCGCGAAAGGCCCGCCGAGCGCGGCAGCGGATTGGAGCCGGGCGCCCATGCCATCACCGGACAATTGGGCAAGACCATCCAGCGGCTGCGCAAGGCCTATAATCTGTCCCTGTCCGATCTGGCCGAGCAGTCCGGCGTCGCCAAGTCGATCATCAGCCAGATCGAGCGCAACGAGACCAATCCCACCCTCGCCACGGTCTGGCGGCTGTCGCAGGCGCTGGACATCACGGTGGAGCGGGTGCTGGCGTCCTCGGACGAGGCCCCGTTCGTCGAAAAACTGACCCGCGCCGACACGCCCATGCTGATGTCCGAGGACGGGCTGTGCCGGCTGGCCATCATCGGCTGGATCAAGACGGTGGAGTGGCTGCAGTATTACGACTTCCAAGCGGAGCCGGGTGGCGTGCTTGATTCCGAGGGCCACCAGCGTGGCGCCATCGAATGCCTGTCGGTGCATGCGGGGGAATTGCAGGTGGAAGTGGGCGGGGTCATCGAGACTGCCAAGGCCGGCGAGACCCTGCGCTATCGCTGCGATCGCCAGCACATCATCCGAAATGTCGGCTCGGTGCCCGCCCACGCCGTAATGGTTTGCCTGCTCAAGGCCGCCGTCCTGGATTGACGGCGGCGCCCGTCGCAATCATCAGCGGCGGGGCGCCCCGCCGCTGATGATTGCGGTCAGTAGACGTCGCGGCGATAGCGGCCAGCTTCGGCCAAGCTGTCCACGGCTGCGTGGCCGAGGATGTCGATCAGCACGCCATCGACCGCCGGCGCCATGCCCTTGAGGCTGCCGCAGACATAGATGGAAGCGCCGTCCGCAACCCAGCTCCGCAGAGTGTCGGCGCTGCGCCGCAGGCTATCCTGGACATAGGCGCCCGGCTCATCGCGGGAGAAGGCCACGTCCAAGCGCTCCAGCGCGCCGGAGGCGGTCCAGCCCGCGATCTCCTCACGAAAATAGAAATCGTGCGCGGCGTTGCGCTCGCCGAACAGCAGCCAGTTGCGATCATGGCCGGCGTGGATGCGTGCCTTCAGGTGGGCGCGCAGCCCGGCAAGGCCGGTGCCGTTGCCGATCAGGATCATCGGTTGCGCGCCGCTGGGCCCGTGGAAGGCGGTGTTGCGCCGGATGCGCAGCCCAATCTCCGCGCCCTGCGGCGCATGCACGGTGAGCCAGCCGGAGCCGAGCCCATAGCCGTCGGCGGTGCGGGTCTGGCGCACCAGCAGTTCAAGCCGGCCATCCTGCGGAATGGAGGCGATGGAATATTCGCGGTGGGGCAGGGGCTTGAGCCGGTCAGCCAAGTCCTGCCCGCTCCATCCCGCCGTCTCCGCCGCCGTCGGCAGCAGGCGCTCGGCCAGAACGGTGGCAAGCGTGCGCTGCTGGCCGTCAACCATGACGGGGGAGGCGGCGTCCTGGCCGGTGGCCTTGAGGAAGGCCTCCACCGTGCGGGGATCGTGGCGTGGCCCGATTTCCGCAATGTCACCGGCCTGCCAGACCAGATCGCCCGGTGACGGCGGCTCCAGCACCACATGGAAGGTGGGCAGGCCAACGCCGCCGGGATTGAGCGCCGTGCGGCTGGCGAGGCACCAGCTTTGGTAGTCCGGCTGAACCCAATCCGGCGACGCATTCGCCCCGGACAGGGCGCCGAGCTGGGCCTGCCAGTGGCGCAGGGCACCAGGATCGTTGCCGTCCACTTCCACGCGGTCAAACAGGGGGGTGGCCCCCTGGGTGCGCAGCCACAGGTCCAGGTCGCGGCCAAAGCCGCAGAAGCTGGTGTAGGAGCGCTCGCCCAGGGCCAGGACGCCATAATCCAGCTGGGTCAAAGCGGTGGTCTGGCCCATGACTTTGCGCGCGAAGGCGCGGGCGGCGTCCGGCGGCTGGCCCTCGCCGAAGGTGGAGACCACGAACAGCGCCCGCTTGGCGCCGGCCAGGGTCTCGGCCGCCAGCCCTTCCAGCGCGGTGACATGCACCGGCAATCCCGCCGCCTGCAGCGCGCCGGCGCTCTGCCATGCCAGGCGTTCGGCGGTGCCGCTCTGGCTGGCAAAGGCCACCAGGACCGGCTCTGCAGCGATCTCGCCAGTTCCGGCGACCGTGGCCTCGTGTGCGATGCCTGCCTCCTGCACGGCCTTGGCGGCCTCCCGCTTCTTGCGGCGGCGGTCGAGGTACAGCATCCAGCCGGTGACCGTGAACAGCGGCATCAAAAGGCTGGCGATCATCATCAGGATGGTGCCGGGCAGGCCGAAATAGCTGCCGGCATGCAAGGGGAACAGGCTGGCGGTGAGCTTCTGGCCGGCGGGCAGGTCGTCATAGCGGCGATGGTCGCGCACCTTGCCCGTGGCATCGAGAACCAGCGTGTTGTTGGCCCGTTCATGGGCCGCGTCCGGAGACTGGTAGCTGATGGTCAGCGGGCCGTTGCCGCCCTGGGGCAGTCGCAAGGTGGCCGTGCTGTAGCCGCCGCTTTCCTTCTGGAACACCGCCCACAAGCTGGCGATGTCGAGCGGCGCGGGCCGGCCGGCGCCCTCGCGCGACCGCGCCGGCTGGCCCTGCGGTCCAGCGCCGGGCTGCATCTGCGCCTGCGGCGATCCACCGGACGTGCCTTGCGCCGATGCGCCTTGGCCGGGAGCGCCTTGTCCCGGCGCGGCCTGCCCCGGTGCGCCTTGGGGCGGTGCGCCGGGCGGGCCGCCGCGTTGGGCCGGGCGGGGCGTGCCGGTGATGTCGAACAGGGCACCGCGATACCAGTCATAGGACCACGTGAGGCCGGTGAGCGCCGCCAGCAGGTAGAAGGGCAGCACCCACGTGCCGATGATGGAATGCAATTCCCACAACAGCGATCGCCCGCGCCGGGTCAGGTCGATGGCGAACCACTTGCGCCAATCCAGCATCTTGCGCGGCCAACGCAGATAAAGGCCGCTCAGCGACAGAAAGATCAGCAGAACTGTAGAGGCGCCGACGATCTGCTTGCCCACCTCGCCCGCTGCCAGCCAGCGGTGCACGAACATGATGAAACGCAGGGTCTCCTGCCCGGCGGGTGTGCCGAGCAGGGCGCCGTCATAGGGATTGACGTAGCGCATCTCTCCGCGCGGCCCCTGCGCGCCGGGCGGCGGCGCGAACATCACCCGCGCCGGCCGCTCGGGATCGGCGGAGACGGTAAGGCTGGTGATGGTTTTGTCGGGCTGGGCGGCCCGGATGCGTGTCAACAGGGCATCGGGCGCCAGCAGCGGCGTCTGTTGTGGCGTGACGGTCAGGATGCCGGGATTGAGTGCCCGCAGGATCTCATCCTCGAACGACAGCAGGCCGCCGGTGACACCCACCACCGCCAGAACAACGCCCGCCGTGATGCCGATGAACCAATGAAGCTGAAAAAGGATGGCCTTGAGCATTACGCGACTGCCGGCTCGGTAAGGGCAGACGGTTGGTCATCGCGCCGAACCGAGCCGCACACCGGCGGGGATTGCAACGCCATGAGACCCTCTGAGCCCCACCATGAAAAAGTGCGGACCGCAGCCATAGCAATCGCAAGAGGCAGTCTCAATACGGTTGTTCTTCTATGGAATAGTTATAAATCGAAACCGGCGGGCCGAAGTGTCCGGCCCAAACAAATATTTCTCCCAGTACCGCACTTTTTGTGACGTCTCTAAACAAGAATATCCGCCGGAATCAACCGAGGGGGGCTTCCAGTCGGCTGGGCAGCACATCTGTCAGCGTGATACTCACCGCTCGACGAACGCCTTCTCGATCACATATTGGCCGGCCGTGGTCTGGCTGCCCTCGGCAAAGCCGCGCGCCTCCAGCAATTCCACCACGTCCTTCAGCATCTGCGGGCTGCCGCACAGCATTAGGCGATCATCGGCGGGATTGATCACCGGCAGGCCGATGTCGGAGAACAGCTTGCCGTTCTCGATCAACTGGGTGATGCGGCCCTGGTTGCGGAAGGGTTCGCGGGTCACGGTCGGATAATAGATCAGCTTGCGCCGCACCTCTTCGCCGATGAACTCGTTCTCCAGCAGGTCGCGGGTCAGCAACTGGTCATAGGCCAGTTCTGCCACCGTCCGGCAGCCGTGCACGAGAATGATCTTCTCGAACCGCTCGTAGGCGTCCGGGTCCTTCACCACCGACAGGAAGGGCGCAAGGCCGGTGCCGGTGGACAGGAGATAGAGGTGCTTGCCCGGTGTCAGGTTATCCTGGATCAGCGTTCCGGTGGCCTTGCGGCCCACCAGCACCTTGTCGCCCACCTTCAGATGCTGGAGGCGGGAGGTGAGGGGGCCGTTCTGGACCTTGATGGAGAGGAACTCGAGGTCTTCCTCGTAATTGGCGCTGGCGAGCGAATAGGCCCGCAGCAGCGGACGCCCGTTCACCTCAAGGCCGATCATTACGAACTGGCCGTTGAGAAACCGGAAGCCCGGATCGCGGGTGGTGGTGAAGGAGAACAGGGTGTCGGTCCAGTGATGGACGCTCTTGACCGTTTCTTCGTTCAGATTGCTCATGGGAAACCGACTGGACTGGCGAGGAAAGCCCCGGCTGGCGGAGCGCAAGGAAGTGCCCGCGCCGTCAATAACCGGACGGCGCTGTACTAAGGCGTCTTTCACCCTATACCACGTATTTATAATGCTGCACTGCGGCCCCATGTCCTGCGGGTGCCACAGGGGTGGAAGCCTGCCGCCCTCGCCTCAGGTGACCACAAGATGCGGCGACAGGAAGGCGTCCAGATCCCCACCCGCGAACAGCAGGCTGCGGATCCCGGCCGCCTTCCCTGCCTGCACGTCGCTGTCCTTATCGCCGACCATAAGGCTAGCTTCGGCCTCGACTGGCCAATGCGCCATGAGGTCGATCAACATACCCGGCCCCGGCTTGCGCCAGTTGGACGTGCTGCGATAGCGCGGCAGCACCGCCTCGGGATGGTCGGGGGCATAGCGGATATCGTCCAGATGGGCGCCCGCGGCCCGCAACTGCTGTTGAAGGGCGGCGTTGCAGAGGAGCACCTGGGCTTCCTCATAATAGCCGCGCCCCACCCCCGACTGGTTGGTGACCAGGAAGGCATACCAGCCCATATCATTGGCGCGCTTCACAGCGGCAATGGCGCCCGGCAGCAACACCAGCCGGGCAGGGTCGCTCACGTAGCCGTAGTCTTCGTTGAGGGTGCCGTCGCGATCCAGGAACAGCGCCGGCCGCCGGGCACGGACCGGCGGGTGATCGTGCGCCCGCAGGACGCTGCCGGTCGCCACGACGATGCCGGCGGCGCGGCTGGTCCGCGCCAGATGCAGGAGCATGGCTGAGATGTCGCAGCAGCCGGCAGCCGACTCGAGGCCGTCGCGCGCCACCAGGCACATCCCCGCCAGCGCATATGTGGGGCCGTTCGCGTCCGCGTGCGCCAGAACGCGGCTATCGTTCAGCGCGAACGGCCCCGCCGCCGCCATCAGGGCGACGGCATGGTCGGCCGCGGCCAATGTCGGGATCAGATTGAGCCAATTGGCGTCCAGCACCACAGTGGGATCCAGGAGTGCGAACCGGATGTCCAACTGTGCGGCCACCTCGGCAAGGGCGCCGGGCACATGCGCTGCCGAGACCGTGACCACCTGCAACGCAAGACCAGACGGCAGGCCGGCTTGAAAATGGGGTGCATCTGCCGTCCCGGCTGGCACGAGGATGAGGACGTGGTCGAAGCCGAAGCGTGCGCAGTCCGTCAGCAGGCGGTCCAGGGGCGGGCGGGGATCGCTGCCGCCTGCGCCAACGCCCCAGGGGATCACCGCCTGGGTAGGCGCCGGTCCGAGCGCCACATCAGGCCCCTGGCTGGAACAGAGAGGCTTCCACCAGTTCGCAGATGATGTGGCCGCAGGCCATATGAACCTGCTGGATCAGCGGCGTGGAGGTCGACGGCACGCGCAGCACCAGATCGGCCAGCGGGCCGAGATCACGGGGATCTTCTCCGGTGAAGGCCACCGTCGCCGCCCCCCGCTCGCGCGCGGCCTCAAGGGCCTTGACCACATTGGGCGAACGCCCGGAGGTGGAGATCCCCACCACCACGTCGCCGGCAGTGGCGAGCCCCAGTACCTGGCGGGAGAATACCTGATCGTAGCCGTAATCGTTGCCGATGGCGGTCAGGACCGAAGAGTCGACGGTCAAGGCCAATGCCGGCAGGGGCGCGCGGTCAAAACGGAAGCGGCAGAGCAGTTCACCGGCCAGATGCTGGGCATCGCCGGCGCTGCCGCCGTTGCCGCACAGCAGGATTTTGCGGCCGGCGGCGAGACGCTCGGTCCACAGACGGGCGATTGCCGCCGTGGCCTGCGCCAGCTCGGGGTTGGAGAGGGCGCGGTCCAGAACATCGCGCGACTGCGCCAGATAGTCAGAGACGCGCGGTTGAAAATCATCCGGCATGACAAAAGCTGCTTCGCGGCTCACGGAACCATCATCCCCTACCTACCACGCTCGCCGACGACCTTGGCCGGCGGGAGAGGCGGGAGCAAGGCAAAGCCCGTTCCCGCCCGACAGTGCCCCGAAAACTAGGCGCCTTCCTCGGCCACCTTGGCCAGATAGGCCCCATAGGTGGACTTCTTCAAGTTTTCCGCGAGGACGGACAGTTGCGCGCGGTCGATGAAACCGGCGCGGAACGCGACCTCCTCCGGCGCGGCGATGCGCAATCCCTGACGCTGCTCAAGAATCTGCACGAACTGCGCCGCTTCCACCAGAGAGGCGGGGGTGCCGGTATCCAGCCAGGCAAAGCCCCGACCCATGATGCTGACATGCAGGTCGCCCAAGGCCAGATAGGCCTTGTTGACGTCGGTGATCTCGATTTCGCCGCGGGGCGAGGGCGCCAGATTGGCGGCGATGTCGAGTACGCGGTTGTCGTAGAAATAAAGCCCGGTCACCGCCAGATTGGAGCGGGCCTTGAGCGGCTTTTCCTCCAGCGACAGCACGCGGCCATCGGGGGCCATCTCCACCACGCCATAGCGCTCGGGATCGTTGACCGGATAGCCGAACACCGTGGCGCCGTTGGGACGCTTGAGCGCTTCGCCCAGCAGTTCCGGCAGGCCATGGCCGAAAAACAGGTTGTCGCCCAGGACCAGGGCGACCCGGTCATTGCCCACGAACTCACGCCCGACGATGAAGGCATCCGCCAGGCCGCGCGGGGTTTCCTGTACGGCATAGGAAATATTGAGGCCGAATTGGCTGCCGTCCTTCAGCAGCTTCTGAAACAGGTCGCTGTCGTGGGGCGTGGTGATGATGAGGATGTCACGGATCCCCGCCATCATCAGCGTGCACAGCGGATAATAGATCATCGGCTTGTCGTAGACCGGCAGCAACTGCTTGGAGACGACGAGGGTGATCGGGTGCAGGCGGGTGCCGGACCCTCCGGCGAGGATGATGCCTTTCACGAGGCCTCCACAGGGGTTGGGGCGAGCAGGGTGTCAACCACTTGCGCTACGCGGTTCTGCCACGGTGCGGCGCGGAAGCGGAAGGCCCGCTCGAATTGACTGGAGTCCAGCTCGGAATTGGCCGGGCGCTTGGCGGGGGTCGGATAATCGGCAGTCGCGATGGGCGCGACTTCCGGATTACGGCCGGTATGCTTGGCTGCGCGGGTGATGATCTCCTGGGCAAAGCCGTGCCAGGTGGTCACGCCGGTTCCCGCCAGATGGTAGGTGCCCCAGCGCGCGGTGCCGGCGCTGGCGGCGAGCGCCGCGGCGAAGATGCCTTCGGCAATATCGCGGGTGGAGGTGGGGCAGCCGCGCTGGTCGGCCACGATGGTCAGGCGGTCGCGTTCCGCCGCCAGCCGCAGCATGGTCTTGAGGAAGTTGGCACCATGGATGCCATAGACCCATGAGGTCCGCAGGATCAGATGCCGCTCGCCCGCCGCCCGCACGGCGGCTTCGCCCGCCGCCTTGGTGTGTCCATAGACGCCGAGCGGTGCGATCGGATCGCTTTCCACATAAGCGGTGGCCTTGGTGCCGTCGAACACATAGTCCGTGGAAATATGGATGATCGGCGTGCGGTAGCGCGCGCAGCGTTCCGCGATCAGGCCGGGCGCCATGGCATTGGCGCGGGCCGCCAGATCGGGCTCGCTCTCGGCCTTGTCCACGGCGGTGTAGGCGGCGGCATTCACCACCACATCCGGCCGGCGAGCCTCCAGCGCGCGGGCGACGGCGGCCGGATCGGTGATGTCCACGCTCGCGCGATTGAGGCCGATGACCTCCACATCCCGCTCGCCGGCGAGGGCCGTGATCTCACGGCCGAGCTGGCCGTCGCAGCCGAACAGCAGGATGCGCATCAGGATGCGAGCCCCAGGCGCTGGCCGGCATAGCGATTATGCAACGGCTCCCACCAATGCTGATTTTCCAGATACCAATGCACCGTCTTGCGCAGGCCGGTCTCGAATGTTTCCTTTGCGGTCCAGCCCAGTTCGGTGGTCAGCTTGGTGGCATCGATGGCATAGCGCGCATCGTGGCCCGGCCGGTCGGCGACGAAGTGGATCAGGCTTTCACGCTTGCCGATGGCGGTGTCGGGCGCAATCTCGTCGAGGATGGCGCAGATGGTGCGCACCACGTCGATGTTCCGCCGTTCGTTGCCGCCGCCCACATTGTAGCTTTCGCCCGGCGTGCCGGTGGTGGCGATCACCACCAGTGCTTCGGCGTGATCTTCCACATAGAGCCAGTCCCGCACATTCTCGCCGGTGCCGTAGACCGGCAGCGGGGCGCCCTTGAGGGCGTTGAGGATGGTCAGCGGAATGAGCTTTTCCGGGAAGTGGTAGGGCCCGTAATTGTTCGAGCAGTTCGACATCACCGTGGGCAGGCCATAGGTGTGATGCCACGCCCGCACCAGATGGTCGGACGCCGCCTTTGAGGCGGAATAAGGCGAATTCGGCTGGTAGGGCGTGTCCTCGCGGAACAGGCCGTCCGCGCCCAGGCTGCCGAACACCTCGTCCGTGGAGATATGGTGGAAGCGGAACGCCGCCTGGCCGGCGGCATCCAGCGCTCGCCAATAGCGCAGCGCTTCCTGAAGCAGCACATAGGTGCCGTTGATGTTGGTGGTGATGAAGGCGCCGGGGCCATCGATGGAGCGGTCCACATGGGACTCGGCGGCCAGATGCATCACCAGGTCCGGCTTGAAGCCGTCCAGAGCCGCCCGCACGCCCTCGACGTCACAGATGTCGCCCTGGACGAAGCTGTAGCGCGGGTCGCTGCTGACCGGGGCGAGGGAGGCCAGGTTGCCGGCATAGGTCAGCTTGTCGAAGTTCAGGACGTGCGCGCCGGTGCCGATCAGATAGCGCACCACGGCCGAGCCGATGAACCCCGCGCCGCCGGTGACAAGAATGCGTTGCGCCATGGTTCCGATCTCTCAAGAATAGGTAAAGGGGCTGTCGAGGTCCTTCAGGCGCGGCAGGATCGCATCCTTCTCCGAGACCATCGCGTCCTTCACCGGCCACTCGATGGCCAGGTCCGGGTCGTTCCAGATGATCCCGCCCTCGCTGACCTTGGAATAGGCGCCGTCCACCTTGTACAGGACCTTCACGTCCGGTGTGAGGGTGCAGAAGGCATGGGCGAAGCCGTGAGGGATCAACAGCTGTTCGCCATGTTCCGCGGTCAGGGTCGCGCCGACCCACTGGCCGTAAGTGGGCGAGCCCTTGCGGATGTCCACCGCCACATCGAACACAGCGCCGCTCACCACCCGCACCAGTTTGGCCTGGGCGAAGGGCGGGGCCTGGAAATGCAGCCCGCGAATGGTGCCCGGCACCGTGGAGAGGGATTCATTATCCTGGATGAAGGTGTGATCCAGCCCAGCGGCGGACAGTGCCGACAGCTTGTAGGTCTCGCTGAAATAGCCACGGCTGTCCGCGAAGCGCGGCGGCGTGATGAGCACGACCTCTGGGATGGCGAGGCGGGTGATCGATGTCATTCTTCTAGCGTCTCCGCCGGATCCCGAGCGGCGGGACGTTAGCCGCGTCGGGGAGTGGGCACAATGCGCGACAGGGCCGATGCCGGCAGGCTGCCTAAACGCGGCTGTAGACGTCCTCGATACGGACGATGTCGTCCTCGCCGAGATACGAGCCGGTCTGGACCTCAATGAGTTCCAGCGGGATCCGGCCGGGGTTCGCCAGGCGGTGCACGCAGCCGACCGGCAGGTAAGTGGACTCATTCTCGTTCAGGGTGAAGATAGTCTCACCCAGCGTCACCTCTGCGGTGCCGTGGACGACCACCCAATGCTCGGCCCGGTGATGGTGCTTCTGCAGCGACAGCTTGCCGCCGGGATTGACCACGATCTTCTTCACATGGAACCGTTCGCCACGGCAGATGGTCTGGTAGGTGCCCCAGGGCCGGTGCATCGTGAGATGCTCGTCCACTTCCTTGCGGTTGGTCATGCGCAGCGACGCCACCAGTCGCCTGACGTCCTGACTTCGGTTCGATGGCATCACCAAGATGGCGTCGTCGGTCGCCACAACCGCAAGACCTTCGAGGCCGATGCCGGCGACCAGCGTGGTGTCGGAGTAGATGTAGGAATTACGGCTGTCGATCAGGGTCACGGGGCCGCGGGTGGAATTGCCGGCCTCATCGTGCGTGTTCGCCTCGCGCACCGCATCCCAGGCGCCGATGTCCGACCAGCCGAAGTCGCCGGTCACCACCGCCGCGTGCTTGGTGTGCTCCATCACCGCAAAATCGATGGACTGCGAGGGGGCGGCGGTGAAGGCCTCCGACCCCAGGGTCAGAAAGCGCATGTCCTCGGCGATGCCGGCGACGGCCCTGACGGCGCAGTCGGTCATGGCGGGCACAAGGGCCTCGCCCTCGCTGAGCATCACGCCGGCGCGGAACAGGAAGTTGCCCGAATTCCACAGATAGCCATCGGCTACGTAGCGGGCGGCCGTTTCTGCATCGGGCTTCTCGACAAAGCGCTCAATGCGGGAGACCCCGGCCTCAGCCAGCGGTGCGCCGACGCGAATATAACCGTAAGCGGTGCTGGGGCCGCGGGGCGGGATGCCGAAGGTGACAATCTCACCGGCCGCCGCCGCGACCGCGGCGGTGCGGACGCTGTCGAGGAAGGCGGGGGCGTCGCGGACCACGTGGTCCGCGGCAAGAGCGAGCACAAGCGCATCAGGGCCATAGCGCTCGCTGACATAAGCTGCGGCAGCCAGCATGGCGGGACCGCTGTCGCGTGCCACCGGCTCCAGCAGGACCGTCGGCTCGATGCCGATCTCGCTGGCCTGTCGCCGGGCAAAGAAGCGGAAGTCACTGTTGGTGACCACAACGGGCGAATGGAAAGCGGCGGAGGAAACACGCAGCAGCGTGTCCTGATAAAGGGTATGGTCGGAGACAAGGGAGAGAAACTGCTTCGGCAAGCTCTGGCGCGACAGCGGCCACAGGCGGGTGCCCGTTCCCCCTGCCAAGATCACTGGAACGATCTTCAGATCAGCCTGCATACGTGCCCCCGACTTCTGCGCAGCCCCTGGTCGCATATTGAAGCGACTGCGTCCACCCGTTCACCTGTCTCGTCAAACGCACGGCACTTATGCCGTCACGGCCTCGAGAGCGAATTCGCAGGTAATGCAGACGCCATTGCGCCCGCGCACCAGCCACCCCTCGCGCAGGGCGCCGCTCATGCCGACGATGGCGATGCGCAACCGCGCTTCCAATTCGCCGGATGGCCCCGGAGCGATGGTGCCCTCCCGGACCAGGAATTCGGTGGCCGGATCGTCGAGAATGGGCGCGTCGGAAAACTCCGCGCCCACCAAGCTGCCCAGGCTGCCGCGCACCGTCGCGTGACGCACGCCATGGCGTCGGCACACCTCTTCCAGCGCCGCGCACAGATCGATGTTGGGACGGATCCGGGCCAGCAGCAGCGTGTTCGCGGCGCTGGGTTCCGGCGCGGGATCGGCCTCCGGCGCGAACAGGGTGAAATTGGTTTCCGGGTCGAGCCGCGCGACGATCTGGGCCGCCTTGGTGCCCCAGGCCCGCGCGGGCGTCGGGCGGGAGACCATGCTCTCCATGGGCAGGATATGCCCACCGGCGAGCGCCCCGTCGGCATCATGCCAGATGGCGTGGCAATGGATGAAGGGAGCGCCGTCGCGGCTGCCGAACGTCGCATTGGCTGCGGCGATGCGCATCTCGCCCGACGGGGTATGCTTGGCGCTGTACCATGCGGCATGCTCCGCATCCGGGGAGGGCGCCGGCATCACATATTCGAAGGGAGAAAGGGCGCCGTCGGTGAAGCTGACGGCAGCGGCCGTAAACCCCGCCGCGCCCAAGGGCGTGGCGATGGCTGCGTTGAGGCTCAGGCCCGGCTGGAGCACGAAGTCCAGCGTCTCAAGCGGTGCGGCCAGGCTCACGATGCGATCTTCGGCGACGGGACCCGGTTGTTTCAACTGTCGCATGCGCCATCCGCTCCGCTGGCCCGCCCTGCCGCCTGATGCGGCAAAGCATGCCGACGTGCTCTAAGTCGCGGCGGCGACGATGTCCACCGGGCGGGCCGCGTGCCGTCGCCGGCTGAACCAGATCACGAGGCCAGCCAAAGCGAGCAGGGTGAATCCGATCGGGCCATGCGGGCTGGCGTGGCTGACCTGGATCTCCCACCCGAAGCCAACCAGCAGCATCAAAGCCGGCCAGGGCGCCCGCGCAGTGAGCGCCAGTGCCAGTCCCCCGGTCAGGGCGGCGGCGAAAATCGCCCACGAACCGCCAAGGCTGATGAAAGAGCCGACGCCGCCGGTGACGGGATCAACCCAGTCCGTATTCAGCAGCTTGATGGCGCCGGCCGCCTGTTCGGCGGTGAGCGCGCCGCTGGCCTGCATGGCCTCAATGTTAAGTATCGAGCGTCCGAGCCCGATGCCGCCGATGGAATCCAGTGCAGTGTAGAATATCATGAACACGAAGGTCAGCGCCCGCGACAGCCAGGCCAGCGTGCCTTCGATTCCCCCCTCGATCCCGTCCATTAGGCCCCAGAGGCCCACCGACACCAAGCCCAGGAGCGGCAGCTGGATCATGTGCAGCATCACCCACCAATGCGGCCCGAAATATCCAAGTGCCTTGAAGTTGGGATCATAGGGCTGAGACGTACACAGATAGGCGAACATGCCTGGATCGCGTGTGAAATTGGCGGGATGAAATAATTCCATACCCGCGAGAACCAGAGGTGCCACGACGAGCCCCAGCCAGAACAGTATCGACTTCGCCATCTGGTTCGTCACGGCAAGCCCCCCAAAGCCACTTTCGGCCGCATTCTAACCCGGCAACCGCGACATCCAAGCGCGCGGTCCTGATCCAGGTGGTGCGATTCATTGCATCTTTCTTGTGCACGCCCGCGGCGGGTATGGCATGTTTGCCGTGGTGCCGTTGGGAGATTCATCGGCGAAGCCGCATGACTGCGGCGTTCGCCGATGGCGCGCTTCTTGCTAGGTCGGCGCCGGAGTGTGCGTGGTTATCGTCCCTGCGCGCCAGGCATAGCCCGTCCCACGGCCTCGCCGCCCGGGACGAACTGAATGGGGATATGGATGAAGAACGTTTTGATTGCCGCCGGTCTGGTGCTGCTCGCCGGTACCGTCGCGGCGTCGGCCGACGTGCTCGACAAGATCAAGGAAAAGGGTGTCCTCACCGTCGGCGTGAAGGCAGACTACAAGCCGTTCGGCTTCCGCGATCCGTCGGGCGCCATCGTCGGCATCGAGCCGGATCTGGCCGCCGACGTGGCCAAGCGCCTCGGCGTGAAGGTGGAACTGGTGCCGGTGATCTCGGCCAATCGCATCGAGTTCCTGCAGCAGGGCAAGATCGATCTGATGATCGCCACCATGTCCGACAAGCCGGAGCGCCGGAAAGTCGTGCTGGCGATTGACCCGCCTTATTATTCTGACGCGGTCAACATCCTGATGTCCAAGAAGGTCAAGGGCGTCGCCTCTTGGGAAGACCTGAAGGGTAAGGTGCTCTGCGGCACCTCCGGCGCCTGGTACAACAAGGACGTTGCCACCAAGTACGGCGCCGAAGTGAAGGCGTTCGATGGTTCGGAGAAGCCGCTGTTCGCGCTCAAGGGCGGCGAGTGCATCGGCTATCTCTATGACCAGACCTTCGTGCAGGGCAAACTGCTCGACACCGAATGGAACACCGACTTCGCCATGCCGCTCCCCGGCGTGATGGAAGCCCCCTGGATCCTGGCGGTGGCGCCGGGCGAGGACAAGTTCGCCAAGTTCATGACCGACACCACCATGGACTGGATGAAGACCGGCTTCATCGTCAATGAGGAAAAGAAGTGGGGGATCACGCCCACGGACTATTCCCAGCGCATGCACGCCAAGGCTAAGGGCAGCTGATAGGCTGGGGCGG
>CALRNP020000030.1:0-31711 GCA_943369575.1 Azorhizobium sp. AG788
CCCCGCAAGCGGAATTATGCCCGCGCCCGCTTGGTGGCCGGCATCGCTGCCGTCGCCACTGCGCCGGTCGCCGGATCCTGCACGCCGGAGGTGACCAGATCGGTATAGATCGCCACCAGTTCGTCCTGACTCAGCCGCCCTTCGGGCCGGTACCACATGCAGATGCCGGTGAGCATGGAGATGATGGCGTAGGTGGAGACGCGCGGGTCCACCACCTTGAACGCGCCCTCCGCCGCACCGTCGCGCAGGATGGTGTCCAGGAGCCCCTCATAGCGCCGGCGCATGGCCACCACCTCGCCGCGGTGCTCGTCCTCCAGGCTGCGGATCTCCATGTTGGCGATGAAGACATGGGCCTTGCGGGTCATGTGGTAGCGCAGATGGAAGCCCACATAGGCCTTCAGCCGCTCCATGGGATCGGTGAGGCCGGCCAAGGCTTCGTCGGCCTTGGCCATGAGGTCTTCCATGTGGTCGCGGACAATGTCGAACAGCAGGCTCTGCTTGTTGTCGAAATATTTGTACAGCGAGCCCGACTGCAGGCCGACCTCCGCCGCCAGCTGGCGCAGGCTCATGGCCTCGTAGCCGTGCTGATAGATCAGCTTCACGCCGGCCTGGCGGATGGCCTGGGCCGTGCGCACGCCGTTGGATCCCACTGTCCGCGCCATGGCGCCTTCGACCTCACTCCGCGGGACGCCGTCTTGCGCGGCGCACCCGGCCCTGATCCCGACCGATCCGGCGGATCGCGTTTCGCAAACACCCTTGCCGCCCGCGGGGCTTCGGTGTTGGATTGGTGACGCGGACAGCGCCGCGCGCCGCGCTACAGTGATCGCCCGCAGCCGACGATGCAAGCCGCGTGCGGATCCGGTGGCCCCCACCTTCAGGAGGGCTTGACCGGAGGAGAAAAAGAACGTTCGATTGTTTCCTGAACCAAGTCCGGCGACATGACCGGACATAAGGCGCCCACGCCAAGACTTTCAGGGCGCCAGATAAACGAGGGCTACGCACGGTCAAAAGGCCGGCAAGAGACCTCGACATAAAGGGAGGACGGCTTGGGCACCACGCTTCTGGACGTGCGTGATATTTCCCTGCGCTTCGGCGGCCTGAAGGCGCTGAGCGAAGTGGCGTTTTCTGTCGAGAAAGGCGAACTGTTCTCGATCATCGGCCCCAATGGCGCCGGCAAAACGTCGCTGCTCAATTGCATCTCCGGGCGCTATTCCCCCAGCGACGGGCGCATCGAATTCGAAGGGCAGGACATCACCCGCCTGAAGCCGAACAAGCGCGCCGCCATCGGCATCGGCCGCACCTTCCAGAATCTGGCGCTGTTCCACCACATGAGCGTGCTGGACAACATCTTGGTGGGGCGCCACCATTTGCTGAAGAACAATTTCCTCTCCGGCGCGCTCTATTGGTTCGGCGGCGCCCAGAAGGAAGAGCTGGAACACCGCAAGGCGGTGGAGGATGTCATCGACTTCCTCGACATCCAGCATGTGCGCAAGGCCACCGCCGGCACCCTGTCCTACGGCCTGCGCAAGCGGGTGGAACTGGCCCGCGCCGTCGCCCTTGAGCCCAAGCTCATTCTGCTCGACGAGCCCATGGCCGGCATGAATCTCGAAGAGAAGGAAGACATGGCCCGCTACATCGTCGATCTCAACGAGGAGTGGGGCATGACCATCATCATGATCGAGCACGACATGGGGGTGGTGATGGATATTTCGCACCGGGTGATGGTGCTGGATTTCGGCCGCAAGATCGCCCACGGCGCTCCCGCCGAGGTGCTGGCCAATCCGCACGTGCGCAAGGCCTATTTGGGCGAGGAAGATCCCGAGATCGAGCCCGCGCCCAAGGCGGTGTCCGCATGAGCGCCGCCATGAACACGTCCCCTCACACGGCCACTCAAACGCCCGCTCCCGCCGCCGGCCCGGTCATCGGCATCACCCGCAGCGGGGCTGCCGCAACGGTCAATGCCGCATTGCCCGACGTGGCGATCTACGACACCTTCCCCAAGCTGCTGGCGCTCAACGCCGCCACCTATCCCGATGAGGTGTGGCTGCGCGAAAAAGACCTGGGCATCTGGAATGCCTATACCTGGAAGCAGGTCTCCGCCCGCGTGCAGAACATGGCCCTCGGCCTGCTGGATCTGGGCGTCGAGCGCGGCGAGGTGATCGCGCTCATCGGCGACAACCGCCCGGAATGGCTGATGGGCGAAATCGCCATCCATGCGGCCGGCGGCAAGTCGCTCGGCATCTATCGCGATGCGCTGGCGGATGAGGTGTCCTACCTCATCACCTATGCGGAAGTGCGGGTGATCTTCGCCGAGGACGAGGAGCAGGTGGATAAACTGCTCCAGCTCTCCGACGACATTCCCACCATCCGCCACATCATCTATGCCGACCCGCGCGGCATCCGCAAATATGACGACCCGCGCCTGATCTCGCTGGCGGACGTGGAAGCCCGCGGCCTGGAGCGCCACCGCCAAGGGCCCAGCCTCTATGCGGATCTGGTCAATGCCGGCAGCGGCACTGAGGTAGCAATTCTGTGCACCACCTCGGGCACCACCTCGCACCCGAAGCTGGCCATGCTCACCAGCGGCGCCATGCTGCGCCATTGCACGGCCTATCTGGCCGCCGATCCGCGCGGGCCGAACGACGAATATGTCTCCGTGCTGCAGATGCCCTGGATCATGGAGCAGATCTACGCCTTCGGGCAGGCGCTGCTGGCGCGCATGAAGGTCAATTTCGTGGAGGAGCCCGAGACCTCCATGGCCGACATGCGCGAGATCGGCCCCACCTTTGTGCTGTTCGCCCCCCGCGTGTGGGAGCAGATCGCCGCCGACGTGCGCGCCCGCATGATGGACGCCTCCGCCTTCAAGCGCTTCATGTTCGAGTTCGGCATGAAGCTGGGGCTGAAAGCCCTGGATGCCGGGCGCCGCTCGGCGCTGGCGGACTTCATCCTGTTCCGCCCGCTGCGCGACCGGCTGGGCTTTTCCCACCTCACCTCCGCCGCCACCGGCGGCGCGGCGCTGGGGCCGGATACCTTCCGCTTCTTCCTGGCGCTGGGGGTGCCCATGCGCCAGCTCTACGGCCAGACCGAGCTTCTGGGCGCCTATACGCTGCACACCGGCACCGACGTGGATTTCGACACCGTCGGCGTGCCGTTCTCCGGCGTCGATATCCGCATCGACGATCCCGACGCCAACGGCCTGGGCGAGATCGTCACCCGCCATCCCAACCATTTCTCCGGCTATTACAAGAACCCGGAGGAAACCGCCAAATCCCTGGAAGAAGGCGGCTGGATGCGCACCGGCGATGCCGGCTATTTCGATCCGCGCGGCCATCTGGTGGTGATCGACCGCGTGCGCGACATGGCCCGCACCGCCTTGGGCGATCGCTTCTCGCCGCAATATATCGAGAACAAGCTCAAGTTCTCGCCTTACATCGCCGAAGTGGTGGTGCTGGGCGACGGGCGCGAGAGCTTGGCGGCCATCATCTGCATCCGCTTTCCCATCCTGTCCAAATGGGCGGAGAAGAACCGGATCTCGTTCACCACCTACACCGATCTGTCCTCGCGGCCGGAGGTGACGGAGCTGATCCGCCGCGAGGTGGAGCAAGTGAACCGGACGCTGGCGGAAAAGCAGCGCATCTCCAAATTCCTGTTGCTCTACAAGGAACTGGATGCCGACGATGGCGAACTCACCCGCACCCGCAAGGTGCGCCGGGGCGTCATCAACGAGCGCTATGGCGAGATCATCGACGCCATGTATCGCGGCGAGCGCACCATCGACGTGGACACCACCATCGCCTTCCAGGACGGCACCAAGCAGCGCATCCGCACCGTGCTGAACGTCATCGCCTTGGACCCCGGCACCGCCGGCGACAGCAAGCGGAGGGCGGCATGACAGCGTTGCGCACCAGACAGCCGCGCGCCCGGCGGCGGCCGCAGAGCTCCCTACGCCTGACGCCGCATCGCTCATCACGCACCGCCCCACCCCTCCCGAGGGACGCCCGATGATCTCTCCCCTTCTCGTTCAACTGATCATCAACGGCCTCATCATCGGCACGCTTTATGGCGTGGTGGGCATGTGCTTCGTGCTCATCTACAAGGCCTCGCAGGTGGTGAACTTCGCCCAGGGTGAGTTCCTGCTCATCGGCGCCTGGACCTGCTGGTACCTCATGACCGCCTGGGAGATTCCCTTCTTCTGGGGCTTCCTGGTCTCCATCGCCTTCATGATGGTGTTCGGCCTTGTGGTGCAGATGCTGGTGCTGCGCCCGCTGATCGGCGAGCCGATCATCTCCGTCATCATGGTCACCATCGGCCTGTCGATCTTCTTCCAGGCGTTGATGAAATGGATGTTCGGCACCTTCGCCCAGCCGTTCCCGCCCATCTTCCCGGTGGCGAAGGTGGAGATCGGCGGCTTGCAGGTGCAGAGCGCCTATCTGCTCTCCACCGGAGTCAGCATCGCCATCATGATCGGCTTTGCCTGGTTCTTTAAATATTCCCGCATCGGCCTTGCCATGCGGGCCACCGCCTTCTCCCAGCAGGTAGCGCAATCCATGGGCATCTCGGTGCGCCAGATGTTCGCGCTCTCCTGGGGCATCTCGGCTTCGGTCTCGGCGGTGGCGGGCGTGGTGGTGGGCATCGTCAACGGCGTGTCGTCCGCCCTCTCCTACTTCGGCATCAAGGTGTTCCCGGCAGTGATCCTCGGCGGCCTCGATTCCATCTTGGGCGCGGTGGTGGGCGGCCTCATCATGGGCCTCCTGGAGAACCTCGCCCACTTCGTCGACAGCCAGTATCTCAAATGGGGCAACCTCTATGAGATCGTGCCCTTCTACGCCCTCATCATCATCCTGATGATCAAGCCGTACGGCCTGTTCGGCACCCGCGACATCGAGAGGGTCTGATCCCATGGCCGCCGACACCTCACGCCCCTGCGGCGATTATCGCTCCAGCTACCGCGCCGACCAGACGCTGTTCACCACCCGCCTCACCATGGCCTGCTGCGCCGCCGGCGTGGTGGCGCTGGCCTTCGCGCCCGTGTTCCTCTCCAGCTATCTGGTCAGCCTGCTGATCCAGATCGGCTATCTGGGCATCGCCGCGCTGGGGCTGAATATACTGGTGGGCTTCTCCGGCCAGATCTCCATCGGCCATGCGGTGTTCTTCGGCTTCGGCGGCTTTGCCTCGGCCTTCCTGGCCGAGCATGGCGTGCCGGTGCCGATCGCCATCATCCTCGCGGGGCTATGGACCACGGCCGTGGGCCTGTTGTTCGGCCTGCCGGCGGCGCGGGTGAAGGGGCTGTATCTGGCCATCGCCACGCTGGCGGCGCAGTTCATCCTGCAAGACTTCTTCGTGCGCGCCACCTGGTTCACCGGCGGCTCGTCGGGAGCGGTGGCGGCACCCTTCACCATCCTCGGCTTCGATTTCTCCGGCGATGCCCGCTACTTCTATGTGGTGCTGGTGTTCTTCGTGGTGATGTATCTGGGCGCCGCCAACCTCATGCGCAGCCGCGACGGCCGCGCCTTGATCGCGGTGCGCGACCATTATCTCTCGGCCGAGATGATGGGGGTGAACCTCACCAAATACCGCACCATGGCCTTCGGCATCTCGTCCTTCTACGCCGGCATCGGCGGGGCGCTCTATGGCCACTACATCGGCTACATGTCGGTGGAGGGGCTGGATATCCTGTTCTCCATCCAGTTCCTGGCGATGATCATCATCGGCGGCCTGGGCTCGGTGATGGGCTCCCTGCTCGGCACCATCTTCATGGTGCTGCTGCCGGAACTCACCGGCCATCTGGCGAGCGCCCTCCAGGGCAGCGCCATCGACAAGCTGCTGCATCTCAAAGACGGCATCACCTATCTGCGCGAGATGCTGATCGGCGCCGTCATCATCCTGTTCCTGATCTTCGAGCCCGATGGCCTCGCCCACCGCTGGCGCCAGATCAAGGCCTATTGGAAGCTCTATCCCTTCTCTTATTGAGCCAAGACACGTTACCATCGCACACGTTACCATCGCAGCCAGCACCGGAAGCGGCGACGCAGATCACCGCAGCGGTCGAGGAAACCACCCAAGGAGACGTCCATGAAGCGGATCGCATTGTCCCTCATTTCGGCGCTGGCGCTGGTCGCGGCCAGCCCCGCCCTTGCCCAGCAGACCATCAATATCGGCCATCTCGCCGATTATTCCGGCGGCACCTCGGACGTGGGCCAGCCCTACGGCCAGGGCGTGCAGGATACCATCGCCTGGATCAACAAGAATGGCGGCGTCAACGGCAAGACCATCAATTCCGACTTCAACGAATATGGCTACCAGGTGCCCCGCGCCCTGGCGGCGTTCAAGAAGTGGACCTCCGGCTCCGACAAGGTGGTCGCCATCCAGGGCTGGGGCACGGCGGACACCGAGGCCCTGGTGGCCCTCGTGACCAAGGAGCAGATCCCTTATTATTCCGGCTCCTATTCCGCCTCGCTGACCGATCCCACCGGCAAGGGTGGCCCCAAGAGCGAGCGGGCCGCGCCCTATAATTTCTTCTACGGCCCGTCTTATTCCGACGCCGCCCGCGCCATGGTGCAATGGGCCGCCGACGACTGGAAGGCCAAGGGCGGCCAGGGCAAGCCCAAGTGGGTGCATATGGGCGCCAACCACCCCTACCCCAATTCGCCCAAGGCGGCGGCGGAAGCCTATGCCAAGGAGCTGGGCTTCGACGTGCTGGAGCCCATCACCTTCGCCCTCACGCCGGGCGACTACACCGCCCAGTGCCTGACCCTGAAGCAGTCCGGCGCCAATTATGCTTATCTCGGCAACACCGCCGGCTCCAACATCTCGGTGCTCAAGGCGTGTGAGACCGCCGGCGTGAAGGTGCAGTTCCTGGGCAATGTCTGGGGCATGGGCGAAGAAGCCATGAAGGCCGCCGGCACCGCCGCCAATGGCCTCGTGTTCCCGGTGCGCACCGCCGTCACCTGGACCGGCACCGCACCGGGCATGGCCACCTTCAAGGACATTTCCAAGATGTCCGACCCCGCCGGCGCCGCCTATCGCTCGGTGCATTACATGGCCGCGGTCTGCACCGTGCTCTACATGAAGGAAGCCATGGAGTGGGCCGACAAGAATGGCGGCGTCGTCGGTCCGAAGATCGCCCAGGGCATGTATCAGAAGAAGGATTGGGTGCCCAAGGGCGCTGAGGGCGTGTGCAACCCCTCCACCTGGACCGCCACCGACCACCGCTCCAACATGACCGTGGATCTCTATCGCGCGGTCGTCGGCGGCGCGGCGGATGGCCAATTGGCGGACCTGGTGAAGTCCGGCGCCATCAAGCTGGACAAGGTCGCCACCATCACCCTGCCGCGCAAGACCGAGCTCTTGGGCTGGTGATCGCTCGCTGAGCATCCAGAGCACCCTCTTCGGTCGTCATGGCCGGGCTTGTCCCGGCCATCCACGCCCCTCCGCCTGAGCGGCAACGATCCGCCAGGCGGCACCCCGTGGAGACCCGGATCACGTCCGGGCATGACGACCGAGGCGGTCGTTTCTCTTTATTGACCCGTTGCTGAACGGAGCCCGCCATGGCCGAAGCCACACTGAAGATGGATGCCCCGCCAGCGCCCCAGGCCGTCGCCGCGCCGCTCTTGTCGGTGGACAATATCGAGGTGGTCTATAACGACGTGATCCTGGTGCTGCGCGGCCTCTCCCTGAAGGTGCCGCAGGGCCAGATCGTCGCTCTGCTCGGCTCCAACGGCGCCGGCAAATCCACCACGCTCAAAGCCATCTCCGGCCTCTTGAAGTCGGAAGATGGCGAGGTCACCCGCGGCGACATCAGCTTCGAGGGCCAGTCCATCAAGGGCATCGAGCCCGATCGCATCGTGCGCCGCGGCATCTTCCAGGTGATGGAGGGCCGGCGCATCGTTTCCGACATGACGGTGCTGGAAAATCTGCGCCTCGGCGCCTTCACCCGCCGCGACAATGGCGTGAAGGCGGACATCGAGCGCGTCTATGCCTATTTCCCCCGCCTGCGCGAGCGCAATGGCCTGGCCGGTTATCTCTCCGGCGGCGAGCAGCAGATGCTTGCCATCGGCCGGGCGATCATGGCACGGCCCAAACTGATCCTGATGGACGAGCCCTCCATGGGCCTCTCGCCGCTGCTGGTGAAAGAGGTGTTCGCCATCATCAAGCAGCTCAACAAGGATCTGGGCGTCACCATCCTCTTGGTGGAGCAGAATGCCCGCGTGGCGCTGTCGGTGGCCGATACCGGCTACATCATGGAGCAGGGCAAGATCGTGCTGGACGGCACTGCCGAGCAGTTGCAATCCAACGAGGATGTGAAGGAATTCTACCTCGGCCAAGGCGGCGGCGAGGAGCGCAAGTCGTTCAAGAATTTGAAGTCGTTCAAGCGGCGCAAGCGCTGGCTGTGAGGGGGCGCCGAGTTGCTCTTGCGGATGTTCCCTCCCGCAGCGCATCGTCATCCCCGGGCTCGTCCCGGGGATCCACGCCCCGCCGTTTGCACGACCTCGCCGGCCGGTCCCGGCGGCACCCCGTGGATGCCCGGGACAAGCCCGGGCATGACGAATGGAAAGGGCGGGATGAAGGACATTGGGCCTGACATGGCGGCTAACGCTTCCCCCTCCCAACCCTCCCCCGCAAGCGGGAGAGGGCTTTTCCGCGCTGTCTACGATCTGCTGGGCCTCATATCTGGAGCAGCTTTCCGGCTGGGTGGGTCAGACCTCCCTCTCCCGCCTACGGGGGAGGGCTGGGGAGGCGGCAAGGCGCACCGGCCGAAATTGAGCGGTTCATCAGCAAGAAACACGCGAGCCCAAGCATGACCGACGGCCACTATTACGACGCCCTGGAAACCCGCGACCCCGCCGCGCGCGAAGCCGCGCTGATGGCGGCGCTGCCGGCGCAGATCGCCCGCGCCAAGGCCACCTCCGCTTATTTCGGCGCCCTATTGAAGGACGTGGACCCCGCCGCCATCACCAGCCGCGCGGCGCTGGCAACCTTGCCCGTCACCCGCAAATCGGACCTGTTGGAATTGCAGCCGAAAAGCCTGCCATTCGGCGGCCTCAACGGCACCGCGCCGGGGCAGATGGCGCGCATCTTCATGTCCCCCGGCCCGATCTATGATCCCGAAGGCCGCCGGCCGGATTACTGGCGCTTTGCCCGCGCGCTGCACGCCGCAGGCTTCCGCGCCGGCGACATCGTGCACAATTGCTTCTCCTACCACCTCACCCCGGCGGGCTCGATGATCGAGAGCGGCGCCCATGCGCTGGGCTGCGCCGTGGTGCCGGGCGGCGTCGGCCAGACCGACCTGCAATTGCGCGCCATCGCCGACATCCGCCCGCACGGCTATGGCGGCACCCCCTCGTTCCTGAAGATCCTGCTGGACAAGGCCCGCGAGGAAGGCAGCGATTTCTCCTCGCTCACCAAGGCCCTGGTGTCGGGCGAAGCCTTCTTCCCCGCCCAGCGCGCGGAGTTCAAGGCGGCGGGCATCGCCGCGCTGCAATGCTACGGCACCGCCGATCTCGGGCTCGTCGCCTATGAGAGCGAAGCGCAGGAGGGGATGATCGCCGATGAGCATCTGATCATCGAGATTCTGCGTCCCGGCACCGGCGAGCCGGTGGAGGAGATCGGCGAAGTGGGCGAGGTGGTGGTGACGCTGTTGGAGGCGGACTATCCGCTGGTGCGCTTTGCCACCGGCGATCTGTCCGCCGTGCTGCCGGGCATCAGCCCGTGCGGGCGCACCAACATGCGGCTGCGCGGCTGGCTGGGGCGGGCGGATCAGGTCACCAAGATCCGCGGCATGTTCGTGCATCCGGTGCAGGTGAGCGCGGCGGTGAAGAAGCACCCCGCCATCCTCAAGGCCCGCCTGGTGGTGGAGCGAGCGGGCGAGAGCGACGACATGATCCTGGAAGCGGAAGTGGCGGACGCTGCCGCCCTGTCCCAGGAGCAGGTGCTGGACGACCTGCGCGCCGCCACCAAGCTACGCGCCCGCCTCGTCGTCATCGCCCCCGGCACCTTGCCCGCCGACGCCAAGACCATCGAGGACCGCCGGCCGGTGGGGTGATGTCAGGCGCTAGGTCGGAGGCGTGAAGGCGGCCCGCGCGCGGGCCGCTTCGGCGCGCACATAGCAGCCCTCGGCATGGTCGTTGATGAGGCCCATGGCCTGCATGAAAGCATAGACGGTGGTCGGCCCGACAAAGGCCCAGCCCCGCGCCTTCAAATCCTTCGACATGGCGATGGAGACCGCCGAGACCGAGGCGGTCTGCGGCGCTGCCAGATCCTCAAGCCTCGGCTCGAACCGCCAGATATAGGCGGCGAGGGAACCTTCCTGCCGCACCATCTCCTGCGCCCGCTGGGCGTTGTTGATCACCGCCTGGATCTTCCCCCGGTGGCGAACAATGCCGGCATTGGCGAGCAGACGTTCCACATCGTCGCCGGTGAACTGGGCGATGCGGTCGAAATCGAAGCCGTGGAACGCCGCGCGGAAATTCTCCCGCTTGTCGAGGATGGTCCGCCAACTAAGGCCCGACTGGAACGCTTCAAGGCAGAGCTTCTCGAACAGCCTTTGGTCGTCGGCAACCGGAAAGCCCCATTCGGTGTCATGATAGGCCAGAAATGCGGGCGCGGAGGCGCACCACCGGCAGCGGTGCCGTCCATCGGGGCCGGGAAGGGTCGCAGCCACCGGCTTAGTCCTTCAGGAATGCCAGACGGTCATCCACCCGACCGGGGGCCACTTCAATGAAGTCGACCGTGACACGCCCTCAGCGACGAAGGGATCGTCCCGGAGCCGGGCTTCGAACTCGGCGCGCGAGGTCTGGTGCGCGAGGATGGCGCCGCCGCCATTGGGCTGGAGGCTTCCCGTCAGCAGGAACACCCCGTCTGCGAAGCCGCGCTGGATCCAGGCGTTGTGGGCTTCGAGCAGGGCCGGCGCCTTGGTCTTGTCGGCAAATGTCAAAGTCGCGATGAGCATGCGGGGTCTCTCGTTTGGAATGGCGCGGGCAAGTTCATGTCTGGCAAGGAGATCAGGCGCATTGGGCCGTCAGCCATGCGTCCATGTCCGCCACCTCGCGTTGGATGAAGTCTTCATCGCGCAGAGCGGTGGCGAGGGTCGCGACGCCCTGGCTGCGCACCAGCAGGTGCAGCGCCAGCGCGGCGGCATCGGCACCGCGTCCCAGGTCCCTGAACTGCCCAGCCAGCCAGTCGCGGAACAGCAGGAAGAGACGGGCGGCATCGTCCTTGGCCGCATGGTCGAGCTTGGAGAGCTCGTTGCACAAGGTGCCCACCGGGCAGCCGTGCAGCATGATCTTCGCCCGGTTCGCCAGCAGCATGTGGATGAAGCTGCGGATGCGATCCTGCGGCTTGCCGCCATCGGCCGCCCAGGCCGCCAGCATGGCTTGCGTGCGGGCCAGCCGCAGATCGATCACGGCGGCGAGAATGTCGTCCTTCGACTTGAAATGATAATAGAAATTCCCGCGAGACAGGCCGACGGCGGCGGCAATGTGCGCGAAGGAGGTGGCCTCGAACCCGCGTTCGTAGAACAGGCGGTCCGCCACATCCACAATCTCGCGGCGGGTATCGGCAGCGGTCATTGACAGGCTCCTTGCGGGCTATGGCCCTTCGCGCCATTCCTCGCCTAGGGCAAACGTCCTAAAGCCTGATTAGGTCACTTGTCCTAGCCTGTCAATTCCCACCCTATTGCGGCACAAACTCCGCTTCGATCCGCAGGCTCACCGCATCGCCGATGGCCGGCAGGCCGTTGCGCAGACCGAAGTCGGAGCGAGTCAGGGTGCCGGTGGCGTCGAAGCCGACGTGATAGAGCTTGTCGGTGGGGTTCAGGCCGGCCTTGTGGAAGGTCACGTCCAGGGTCACCGGGCGGGTCACGCCGAGAAGGGTGACCTCGCCGGTCACCTTGGCGGTGTTGCCGGTGGTCACCACCGCGGTCGAGGCAAAGCGGATGGTGGGGAAGGCCTCCGCGTTGAAGAAATCCGGCCCCTTGAGGCGGGTGTCGAAGCGGGGGTCAGCGGTGGCGACAGCGGCGCTGGCCAGCGTCACCTCGACCCGGCTGTTGGCCGGGGTGGCCGGGTCGAGCACCAACGTGCCCGCGGCTGCGGGCAACAGGCCGCTATAGGTGGAAAAGCCGCGATGGCTGAGGCTCCACACCACCCGGGAATGGCCCGCATCCAGCACATAGGTGCCGGCCTTGACCGCAGCGGGCGTGCTGGTGTCGGCCTCCTGCGCCCAGGAGGGCGCGGGGCCGAACGCAATCAAGGCGAAGGCAGAAAAAGCGGCGAGGCGCATGGGGCAAGCGTCCGTGACACATCAACCGGCGGGCGGGCGATTCCGCAGCGGCCGGCTCCCCATGAATCACGCTTATTCCGCTGCGTCCACCGGGGCGGCGGGGGCCGCGGCCGGGGCGCCCACGCCATAGCGGCGCTTCACATAGTCCTCCACCATGGCGCGGAATTCCACCTGGAGGTTGGGGCCGCGCAAGGTGCCCACTTTCTTGCCGTCCATATAGACCGGGGCGGTGGGGATCTCGCCGGTGCCGGGCAGCGAGATGCCGATGTCGGCATGCTTGCTCTCGCCCGGACCGTTCACGATGCAGCCCATCACCGCCACATTCAGCCCCTCCACGCCGGGATAGGACTTCTTCCACTCCGGCATGCGCTCGCGGATCATGTCCTGAACGCCCTGGGCCAGTTCCTGGAAGGTGGTGGAGGTGGTGCGCCCGCAGCCCGGGCACGCCGCCACCAAGGGCACGAAGGTGCGCAGGCCCATGGTCTGCAGGATTTCCTGCGCCACCTGCACCTCACGGGTGCGGTCGCCATTGGGCTCCGGGGTCAGCGACACGCGGATGGTGTCGCCGATGCCCGCCTGCAGCACTACGCCCATGGCGGTGGAGGAGGCGACGATGCCCTTGGAGCCCATGCCCGCCTCGGTCAGCCCCAGGTGCAAGGCATAGTCGGCGCGGCGGGAGAGTTCGCCATAGACCGCGATCAGATCCTGCACCGCCGAGACCTTGGCGGACAGAATGATGCGGTTGCGCGGCAGGCCGATCTCTTCCGCCAGCGCGGCGGACAGCAGCGCCGAGCGCACCAGCGCCTCGCGAGTCACCGCGCGGGCTTCCGCGGGACGGGCGAGCTTGGCGTTCTCGTCCATGAGCGCGGTGAGCAGTTCCTGGTCCAGCGAGCCCCAATTGGCGCCGATGCGCACCGGCTTGTCGTGGCGGATGGCGGTCTCGACGATGGCGGTGAACTGGCGGTCCTTCTTGGTGCCGAAGCCCACATTGCCGGGATTGATGCGGTATTTGTCCAGCGCCTTGGCGCAGGCGGGATGGTCCCCCAGCAATTTGTGGCCGATGTAGTGGAAATCGCCCACCAGCGGCACGTCGATGCCCTGGCGCAGCAGGCGCTCCTTGATGCGCGGCACGGCGGCGGCGGCCTCGTCGCGGTCGACGGTGATGCGCACGATCTCCGAGCCGGCGCGGAACAGTGCCGCCACCTGGCGCACGGTGCCGTCGATGTCGGCGGTGTCGGTATTGGTCATGGACTGCACGGCGCAGGGCGCATCGCCGCCGACGATCACATTGCCCACCGGCACCGGCACGGTGCGGCGGCGCACAGCGGGGCCGGCCTGCAGCAGATCGTCCGGCACCACGGCGGTTTCGGCCGGGGGCATCACACCAGGGGCGCTAAGCGGCGGCGTCATGGGGTGCGTCATCGGGTCGGTCCTTCGCCGGCAAAGCCGCGCCGGCTCACACGTGCGGGGTCCAAAGACCCACCTCCGGCGCCTTGGAGGTAGGCGCCCGCCCGCGCGGCGTCAACCGGGGTTGGCGCCGGTCTCAGCCCTGCGGCCGGCAGCGGGCGCAGGTGCCGGCCACTTCCAGCACCCGCTGGCGCGGCTCGAAGCCGGCCGAGCGCGCCGCCCAGGCCAGATCCCGGCCGATGGCGTGGGAGGCCACCTCCTGCGTCGCCCCGCAAGTCTCGCAGATCAGGAACACCACCACGTCGCCGCTCTCATGCACATGGCCGCAGGCGAGGAAGGCATTGCGGCTCTCGATGCGGTGGGCCAAGCCCTCGGACACCAGGAAGTCCAGCACCCGATAGACCGACATGGCCGGGGTGCGATCCCCCTTCGCGGCGAGGCGCTCGACGATCTCATAGGCGCCCAGCGGCACATGGCTTTCCGCCAGCGCCTGCATGACGTTACGGCGCAGCGGCGTCAGGCGCAGGCCCTTGTCCGCACACAATTTCTCCACCCGCGCCAGGGCGCCGGTCACGCACTGGCCATGGTCATGGTCGTGAACGTCTTCGTGATCGTGGCCGGCGGCGGGCGCCAAGGGGGCATCGGCTTGCATGCAGACAATGTAGCGAGGGCCGCGCCCGGTTTCCATGCCCTTGCCTGCCGCTGCGTCGATTACCGGCCTGACCGACCGCGCCCGGTGGGGATGCGTTGCGAAACGCAGCTTTCCGTCGCAAGGTCGCGCTGCGGGCCGTCCCCCGCGGGTGTGACGCGGGCGTCATACCCCTTCGCTAAACGGACGGTACATTCGGGGCAAAGTCCCCCAGCGCGCAAGGAAGACAGATCATGTCGATCAAGGGTAAGGTCGCCGTCGTCACCGGCTCCACCAGCGGCATCGGGCTCGCCTATGCGCGGGCGTTCGCTGCGGAAGGCGCCAATGTGGTCATCAACGGCCTCGGCGATGCCGCCGCCATCGAGACCGAGCGCGCCAAGATCGAAGCCGATTTCGGCGTCAAGGCGCTCTATTCCCCGGCCAACATGCTCAAGGCGGACGAAATCGCCGACATGATCAAGCTGGCCGAGACCGAGCTGGGCGCCTGCGACATCCTGGTGAACAACGCCGGCATCCAGATCGTCTCCCCCATCGAAGACTTCCCCATCGATGGCTGGAACAATATCATCGCCATCAACCTCACCGCCGCCTTCCTGGCGATCCGCGCCGCGGTGCCGGGCATGAAGGCCCGCAAGTGGGGCCGTATCATCAACACCGCCTCGGCCCATGCGCTGGTGGGCTCGCCCTTCAAGGGCGCCTATGTGGCCGCCAAGCACGGCATCGCCGGCCTGACCAAGGTGGTGGCGCTGGAAACCGCCACCTTCGGCATCACCTGCAACGCCATCTGCCCCGGCTATGTGTGGACGCCGCTGGTGGAAAAGCAGATCCCCGACACCGCCAAGGCCCGCGGCATGACCGAGGAGCAGGTGAAGAAGGACGTGCTGCTGGCCGCCCAGCCCACCAAGGAATTCGTCACGGTGGAAGAAGTGGCCGCCCTGGCGGTGTTCCTGGCGAGCGACAATGCCCGCTCCATCACCGGCTCCATGCAGCAGATCGATGGCGGCTGGGTGGCCGAGTGAGCCATCCGACCCGGCCATGACCCGGCGCGGCCGCCCCAAGAGCATCAGTCTCGCCCTTCAGGGCGGAGGCGCCCATGGCGCCTTCACCTGGGGGGTGGTCGATCGCCTCCTGGAGGAGGAGGGGCTGGTGATCTCCGGCATCTCCGGCACCAGCGCCGGCGCCATGAATGCGGTGGTGCTGGCCTCGGGCCTGGCCAAGGGCGGCGTGGACGAAGCCCGCGCCGCCTTGAGCCATTTCTGGCGGGACGTGTCTCGCGACGGCCACATGTCGCCGCTCCAGCGCACCGCCTTCGACCGGCTGCTGGGCACCTGGTCGCTGGCCAAGAACCCCGCCTACATGGCGCTGGACGTGGCCTCGCGCTTCCTGTCGCCTTATGATTTCAACCCGCTGAACATCAATCCCTTGCGCGACATCATCGTCGCCCATGTGGATTTCGAGGCCATCCGCGCCTCGGATGTGAAGGTGTTCGTCTCCGCCACCAATGTGCGCACCGGGCGCGCCCGCATCTTCGGCCATGAGGAAATGTCGGCGGAAGCGGTGATGGCCTCCGCCTGCCTGCCGCAATTGTTCCAGGCGGTGGAGATCGACGGCGTGCCTTATTGGGACGGCGGCTATATGGGCAACCCGCCGCTGTTCCCGCTCTATGAGCAGACCGAGGCCGACGACATCGTCCTGGTGCAGATCAACCCGATCCTGCGCGAGGAGACGCCCCGCACGGCGGCGGACATCCAGAACCGCATCAACGAGATCACCTTCAACGCCTCTTTGCTGGCGCAGCTGCGGGCCATCGACCATGCCTCGCAATTGATCGAGCAAGGGCTGCTGACCCGCTGGACGCTTGGCGGCTCCAGCTTCCGCCGGGTGCGGCTGCATCGGGTGGGCGGGGCGGAACAGCTGGCGGACCTGGACGTGACGTCCAAGCTGAACCCGGAATGGGCGTTTCTCCAGCATCTACGCGATGTGGGCCGTGCCGCCGCCGATGAGTTCCTCACCGCGCATTATGACGACATCGGCCGCCGCAGCACTTTGGACCTGCGGCTGGAACTGGCGGACGAGTAATCGTCTGGGCGTCGCCACGCCTAAGGGGCGCGGCGACGGCAGGCGATCCGCCGGTGAGGCTCAATCCTGCCCGCGGGAATCCTTGATGACCTGGGCAGTCGCGACGAATTTCGTCACCCGGCCCGCCTCGCCCGCCTTGCCGATGGCATCCACCCGGGTCTTCTCCTTGGCATGCATGCCCTCATTGGCGCTGAAGCCGGCGCCGGGATGGTGCGGCCCGCCGGCCGCCCGCTTCAGCTCCAGGGCGCGCCGGGCGCTGGAGACCAAAGCGTCGCGGGCCTCCTTGTCGGCGCGGCGGCCGGCTTCCTTGCGGGCGCGGGTGAGCGCGTCGGTGAGCATGGACGCCTTCTCGCGATTGCCCGCATCCGCCAGATCGAAGGCGATCTCGGCGCGGCCCTTGCCGCGAATGGCCCGGCGCTGGTTGTTGGCGATGGTCTGGGCGCGGTCGCGCTTGTCGCGCAGATGCTGGATCAGCGCATGCAGATCGCCATGGCTGAGATCCGCCAGCATGGGGTGACGCGCCTTCTCCACAAACTCCATCTCGGTCTGGCTGAGCAGGCTGCGTTCATTCTTGCGGGTATGGGCCACGATGAGTCTCCATTGCGTGCGGTCCCTGGTCGCGCGGCGGCTCGACAGCCCCACATACCTCCAGAACCGGAACTGGCGTCATCCGGCACTTGCATAACGTGGATGTGACACGGCCCCGGCGCCAGGGCTGCCCGAGAAATGCCCCAGCCATGGGCTCTGCTGGCGCCGACGCCATTCCCCGGAGGCCCCCATGACCGGGACGCTCTATACCCACCGCGCCGCGACCCTCACCGTTCATGTGGGCGACATCACACAATTGGCCACCGACGCCATCGTCAATGCCGCCAACAGTTCGCTGCTGGGCGGCGGCGGGGTGGACGGCGCCATCCACCGTGCCGCCGGCCCCGGCCTCTTGCAGGACTGCCGGGCGCTGGGCGGCTGCGAGACCGGCGATGCCAAGATCACCGCCGGCCATCGCCTGCCGGCCCGGCACGTCATTCACACCGTCGGCCCGGTCTGGCAGGGCGGCACGGCTCATGAGGAGGCGCTGCTGGCCTCCTGCTATCGCAAGGCCCTGGCGGTCGCCGCCGCCAACGACCTTGCGTCCATCGCGTTTCCGGCCATCTCCACCGGGGTCTATGGCTTTCCCGCCGCGCGGGCAGCCTCCGTGGCGGTGGAAACCGTGCTATCTGCGCTGGAGACACCGCGGGGCATCACCCATGTGGTGTTCTGTTGTTTCTCTCCGGCTTCCGCGACCCTGCACCATGATGCCTTCCGCGCCTTCGGCCTCCAGCCTGCCTCCTGAGGCGCCCTCCCCGCTCGCCGACCGGCTGCTGCATCGCGATGCCATGGTGCTGGTGCTGGACAAGCCGTCCGGCCTGCCGGTGCATCCCGGCCCCAAGGGCGGCGAGACCCTGCACGACCATCTGCCTGGCCTGCGCTTCGGCCTGCCGCGCATGCCGGAGCTGGCCCATCGGCTGGACAAGGACACCTCGGGCTGCCTGGTGCTGGGGCGCCACGCCAAATCGCTGGCCTTGCTGAACAAACTGTTCGCCGAAGGCAAGGTGGACAAGACCTATGTGGCGGTCACCAAGGGTGCGCCGGCGGAGGATGCCGGCCGCATCGACCAGCCTCTGGCCAAGCGCTCGCCCCATCGCGGCTGGTGGATGCAGGCGGTGCCCAAGGGCAGCCCCGGCGCTCTGGAGGCGGTCACCGACTGGCGGGTGATCGGCCGCGCCGAAGGGCTGGCGGTGCTGGCGCTCTCGCCCTTGACCGGGCGCACCCATCAATTGCGCGCCCACCTCTCCAATCTCGGCTTCCCCATCCTTGGGGATTCCATCTATGGCGGCGCCTCGCGCCTGCCCGGCGGGCCGGTGCTGCATCTGCATGCCCGCCGGGTGGTGCTGCCCGTTTCCAAGACCGCCGCCCCGCTGGATGTGCGGGCGCCGTTCCCGGAGCATATGGCCGAGACCTTCGCGGCCATGGGCCTCGATCCCGCCGCGCTGGCAGCTGCGGCGGACGCCGCCTTTTCCTGAGCGCCGCCCGCCTCAGCGGGTCACCAGCCAGATGCCGGCGGCGATGGGCAGCACGCCGAGGAAATCCAGCGGCGGAATATGCTCGCCCAGCAGCAGCCAGCCGAAGAACAGCCCCAAGGGCGGCATGATGAAATGCAGCGCCGTCGCCTCGGTGGCGCTGGAGCGGCCGAGAATGAAGTACCACAGGCTGTAGCCGCCGATGGACACCGGCCCCACCAGATAGGCAAAGCTCATCAGCAGATCGGGGGTCAGGCGCACGGCGGCCAGATTCTCGGTCGCCAAGGCCACCGGCAGCAAGGCGATGCCCGCCGCGAGGCTCTGGATGCCGCTCGCCTGCCACAGGCCGGCGGTGGTCTTCATGCGCTTGAACACCAAGGTGCCGGCGGTGAGCGCCACCAGGCCGGCCAGCACGAACAGCGTGCCGCGCAGATCCTCATGGGCGTCGGCGAGGCGCGAGCGCAGCACGATGGCGACCCCCACCATGCCCAGCAGCACCCCGCCCAGCTTGCGCGCGGTAAGGCGCTCGCCCAGCACCGGCCCGGCCAGCAAGGCGGTGAGCAGCGGATTGGCGGAGATGATGACCGCCGTCAGCCCCGACGACACCGTGACGGTGCCGGTATAGCTCAGCCCCAGATAGGCGGCATTGTTGAGCACCCCGGCCACGATCAGCGCCCCCCAGTCCCGGCGCGAAAGCGGGCGCAGGGCCCCGAACAGGGCGCAGGCGACCAGCATGAGCGCTCCGGCGCACAGAAAGCGCACGCCCAGCAGCAGCAGCGGCGGGCAATCCTGCAGGCCGATCTTGGCCGCCGCGAAGGCCGAGCTCCACAGCACGCAGAACAAGGCGATCAGCAGCGGCGTCGCCTTCACCGGGGCGGCGGTGCCTTTGCCCGTGGGGGCGGCTGGGGCGGCGGGACTTAGTTTGGCGGCGGGCATCGGCATCTCCTGGCCCCAGAAAGACACGCGGCGCACCGATTGAGAAATTCGATGTTTTCATGCCAAATAGTGGAAATCTAAATGTGTGCTGTCCGCACCGGCCGGAGTTCGCCATGCTGGATCTCGACCTGCTGCACGCCTTCGTCTGCGTCGTCGATGCCGGCGGCTTCACCCGCGCCGGCGAGCGGGTCCATCGCACCCAATCCACCGTCAGCCAGCAGATCCGGCGACTGGAGATGGCGACGGGCCGGCCGCTGTTCGCCCGCACCGGCCGTGCCGTGCGCCTGACCGACGACGGCGAACGGCTGCTGGGCTACGCCCGGCGCATCCTGGCTTTGTCGGCGGAGGCCAAGGCGGCGCTCTCCACCACCTCCCCCGTCACCCCCGTCCGCCTGGGCATGCCCGACGACATTCCGGTGGCCGATCTCACCAAGGCGGTGGCGGCCTTCGCTGCCGCCCATCGGGACATTCGCCTCTCGGTACGCTGCGGGCTGAGCCTGGACCTGGAGGCGGACCTCAACCGCGGCGAACTGGACGTGGTGCTGCTCAAGCGCGAGCCGGGCCGCCCCGGCGCCCGCGCCGTATGGCCGGAACATCTGGCCTGGATCGGATCGGCCGCGGCGCCGCTGCCGTTGGCAGACCGCTCCGAGCCGGTGCCGCTGGTGGCCTTCCCGCTCGGCTGCCTCTATCGCAACCGCGCCATCGATGCCCTGGAACGCGCTGGGCGGACGTGGCGCATCGCCTATGAATGCCCCAATCTCTCCGGCATTCAGGCGGCGGTGGAATACGGGCTGGGGGTCGGCCTGCTGGAGCGCCGCGCGCTGCTTCCCACCCACCAAGTGCTGGGCGAGGCCGATGGTCTTCCGGATGTGAAAGTCACGGAACTGTGCCTGTGCGTCCGCGACGGCGCCGGCCCGGCGGCGGACGCTCTGGCAGCGGTGGTGGCAGAGTTCTGCGCCACCGCCGATGCCCTGCGCTCGGGCCTGAACTCCCGCGCCGCGTAAGGCGGCCCGCTCAGGCGCGGGCGGCGAGCAGCTTGCGGCCGATGGCGGCGGTGCCCGCCAGGCCCGGGGTCGGATGCACCACCACATGGGTGGGAATGCCCGCCAGCCGGTGGTGGTAGGGCGGATGATCCTCGAACGCCTCGCGGAATGGCGAATCGGCGAACAGCGGCGCCAGCGCCGCCGCCACGCCGCCGGGAATGAACACCCCGCCGCGGGCGTCGAACAGCAAGGTGAAGTCGCCGAGGATGCGGCCGAGGATGCGCAGGAACACGTTGCAGGTGTCGCGCTCCGCCCGCTGGCCCTGCAAGGCGGAGCGGATGATCACCTGCGAGGTCAGCGTCTCGCCGCTCAAGATCTGGTGAAGCCGCGCCAGACCGGAGCCGGACAGCACCCGCTCGACACTCACCGGGCCGATGTCGCGCACCAGATGCGCCAGCACGCGGGCCTCGTCCGCCGTCACCGCGCCGAAGCGCACATGGCCGCCCTCGCTGGGCAGCACCTCGAAACCATCGCCCTGCGGCACCAGCAGCGCCGTGCCGAGCCCGGTGCCCGGTCCACACACCAGGATCGGCGCCGCCGGGTCCGCCTTGCCCACCCCCACCTGGATCAGATCGGAGCGGGTCAGCGTCGGCACGCCGTAGGCCAAGGCGACGAAGTCGTTCAATACCTTGAGATCCTGCAGGCCCAAGGTGCGGGCCAGATCGGCGCGGGTGAAGGACCAGCCGCGATTGGTCATCCGCACGCTCTCGCCGTCCACCGGCCCGGCCACCGCGAACACGCCCAGTTCCGGGCGGCTGCCGCCGGTGGCCTCGAAATAAGCCGCGAACAGGTCTTCCAGCGTGTCGTAGCCATCATTGGCTTCCACCCGCAGGTCGAAAGGCCGGCCGTCGGCACCGGCGCGGGCGATGCGTGTGGATGTACCGCCAATATCTGCCAGCAGGACCGTCAATGCCATGAAGGGGCTCCGGATATACGGGTGGGCACCGTACAGGCTGGAGTCCCGATGTCCAGAAGGCCCCACGTCGCGCCATGCGACACGCGTGAAGGTGGCATCCGGCGCCGTGGTCCCCTAAGGTTATGCGACGGAGGGGCTGGCGCTTGCCAGCCGGCGGCGTACATAAGGAGGGGAGCAACGAGGCACGCGCCCTAGGGCGGCAGTGCGCGGGCTCCGTGGCAGGGACAACACTGGCATGCACCGCTTTGCGGCGGGTGTGCCGGCAGCATGGCGAACCGCAGTGCTCGATATCTATACGATCATTTTCCTGGCCTTGGCCGTTTTCATCTTCGTGCGGCTGCGCAGCGTGCTGGGGCAGCGCAGCGGGCGCGAGCGGCCGCCCTACGATCCCTTCTCCCGCGATGCCGCCCGCCCGCCGCAGGCGCCCACCGATAATGTGGTCAACCTGCCCGAACGCACCACCGATCTGGCGCCGAGCCCCGTGCCAGGCCCCACGGCCGCCCCCGCACCCGGCGGCTTCCGCTGGGAGGGCGTCACCGAGCCGGGTTCGCCTTTGGCCGGCGCGCTCGACCAGATCGCGGCCGTGGAACGGGATTTCGATGCCAAGCACTTCATCACCGGCGCCAAGTCCGCTTATGAGATGATCGTGCTCGCCTTCGCGTCCGGTGACCGCAAGGCGCTGAAAGACCTGCTCTCCAAGGAAGTCTATGACGGCTTCGTCGCCGCCATCAGCGAGCGGGAAGCCAAGGGCGAGACCATGGAATCGCGCTTCGTGGCCATTGAGCGGGCGCAACTGGTGGAAGCCAGCGTGCGCGGGCGCACCGCCCAGCTGACGCTGCGCTTCGTGTCGCAGCTGATTTCCGTCACCCGCGGACGCGATGGCGAAGTGGTGGACGGCAGCCCCGACACCGTGGCCGACGTCACCGACGTGTGGACCTTCGCCCGCGAACTCGGCGCCCGCGACCCCAACTGGAAGCTGGTGGCCACCGAAGCCGCCCAATAGGACCAGGCCATGGTTCCGCGCGCAGCAGCAGCCAGCGAGCGGACCCCGCCCCCCATGACCCCCGTCTCCGCCCCCGCGCACCCGTCGCTCCCGGCCCATCGGCCCCGCAACCCGCCACGGCCGCGCCGTGCGGGCAGCGCTCGATTGCGGCTGGGCCTGATGGCGCTGGCGCTGTGCGGAACGCTCACTGCCGGCCTGTCGCCGGCATGGGCGGGCCTGGTGCTGGACCAGGGCGCGGCTGTCGCCGATGGCGCCTTGGCGCCCGATGCCCCCGGCGCGCGGCCGCCGGCTGCCCGCTCATCCGCGCCGATCCTGACGCCCGTGCCCGTCATCACCGGCGCCCAACTGCGAGCCGTGCCGTATGCGGCGCTGCCCGGCTGGGCGCGGGACGATGCGGCCGCCGCCTTTGCCACCTTCCTGCACTCGTGCGCGGCCCTGGCCCAGCCGCCGGCGGAGATCGGCCCGGTATCCAGCCCGGTGCTGCGGGCCGGGCTGAATCGCGCCTGTGCCGCCGCCCGGTCGCTGCGCACGTCGACGCCCTCCGGGCTGGTGGCCCGGCTGTTCTTCGAGGCCAATTTCCAGCCGTTCGCCATTCTCCCGCAGGCCCGGCCCACCGGCTTCCTCACCGGCTATTACGAGCCGGAGGTGGAGGGCTCGCGGGTGCCCACCGATACCTACACCGTCCCGGTCTATGGCCGCCCGCCGGATCTGGTGCCCGTCCGTCCTCAGGCGGACGGCAACAAGGGCGCTGTCTTCCGCAATGACGGCACCCGCCTCGTGCCCTATTGGAACCGCGCCGCCATCGAGGATGGGGCGCTGGCCGGCCGCGGCCTGGAAATCTGCTGGCTGAAGGATCCTGTCGACCTGTTCTTCATGCAGATCCAGGGCTCGGCGCGGGTTCGGCTGCCCGACGGCGGAGTGCTGCGGCTCAATTATGACGGCCATAACGGCCAACCTTACGTTCCGGTGGGACGCCTGCTGATCGAGCGCGGGCAGGTGCCGCGCGAGCAGATGTCCATGGACCGGATCCGCGCCTTCATGGAGGCCGATCCGGTGGCGGGGCGGGCGCTGCGCCGGGAGAATCCCTCGTTCGTATTCTTTCGCGCGGTGCCGCTGGCGGCCGGCGAAGGCGCGCTGGGCGCCCAGGGCGTGGGGCTGACCGCCGGCCGCTCCATCGCCGTGGACCGCGAACTGCACACCTACGGCACGCCGATCTTCATCGACGCCCGGCTGCCGCTGCGCAGCGAGGTCGCCGACACGCCGTTCCAGCATTTGATGATCGCCCAGGACACCGGCTCGGCCATTGTCGGCCCGGCGCGGGCGGATATCTTCTTCGGGGCCGGCGATCAGGCCGCGCGCATCGCCGGGCGGCTGCGCGATCCTGGCAACTTCTTTCTGCTGCTGCCACGCCTGTCCGGTGGAGCGGTGGCGCCATGAGCCGCAGGGGCCGCCGCCGCATTCTCGATCCCGAGGAGCGGGCGCTGTGGGACCATGTGTCCCGCTCGGTGCAGCCGCTGCGCCCGATCCGCGCCGTCGCGCCCGAGGCGCCGCCCGCTGCACAGTCGCCGCCGCCAGAACCGGCCCCGCCCGAACCCAAGCCCGGCCCGCGGGCGCGCCAGGCACAGCCCCGCGCGCCGCTGCGGCCGCTGGCGCCCCCGGCCCCGCCGCCTTTGGCTGCCCTGGAGCCCAAGGTGCGGCGCCGGCTCAATCGCGGTGCCGAGGTGGATGCCCGCCTCGATCTGCACGGCCTGACCCAGGCCGCCGCCCATCACCGCCTGCGCCTGTTCATCATGGAAGCCCAGGCGGTGGGCCATACGCTGGTGCTGGTCATCACCGGCAAGGGGGCGCGGGAGGACCAGGATCTCAGCCATTGGCGCGGCGGGCTTGAGGGCGGGCGCGGCGTGCTGCGCCGGATCGTGCCGGAATGGCTGACGGATTCGGCGCTGCGGCCGTTCGTGGTCGGGTTTGAGCCCGCCACCCGCACCCATGGCGGCGACGGCGCCCTCTATGTGCGCATTCGCCGCCGGCGCGGGGCACCATGACCCCGTTCGGCCGCCGGCTGCGGGAGTTGCGCGCCGCCCGCGGCGCCACCCTGTCGGACATGGCCACCGCCATCGGCGTCACCCCCACCTATCTGTCGGCGCTGGAAAACGGCAAACGCGGCAAGCCCACCTGGGCGCTGGTGCAGCGGGCCATCGCCTATTTCAACGTGATCTGGGACGAGGCGGAGGATCTCCAGCGCCTGGCTGAAGTCTCCCACCCACGGGTGACCGTCGACACCGCCGGCCTGTCGCCGGAGGCCACCGAACTGGCCAATCTGCTGGCACTCGAAATTGCCCATCTGCCGCCGGAGGCGGTGGCGGAATTGCTCGGGCGGCTGAAAATCCTGCGCAAGCGAGCGTGAATGCGCGACATAGCTCCAGCCCTGTGGCGCCGTTTACGCAACCCATGCTATTGTTTTGGTAGCGGGAAACCACGACTGCCGACCGGCGCGTGCCGATGGCGATCCGCGGTGACCTGACTGCCACCTGCCTGAATGCCACCTGAAGGAAGATATTCGTGCGCGCCACGCTGTTCCTCCGCGTCATGGCGCTGACCTGCGTGGCGGCGGCATTGTCGGTGTCCGGCCTGTCCGGAGGGGCGAGCGCAGCGCCGGCGGATGCAACCGCGCCGGATCCGGTGGCCCTGGTGCAAAGCTGGCTGCTGCCGCGCTACGATGCCCTGGTGCGCGCCACGGCGCAGCAGGAGCAGAGTTGGCGGACCTTCTGCCATGCGCCGGACGTGGCGCAGGTGGACCAGTTGAGGGCCGATTTCCGCGCCGTCGGCGACAGCTGGGCGAAAGTCTCGTTCATCACCTTCGGCCCGGTGGCGGAAGGCCTGCGCAGCGATCGGTTCAATTTCTATCCGGATCGTCGCCAGTCCGTCGGCCGCGCCCTCCAGGATGCGCTGCAGGGACCGGACGACGACCGCTTCACCGCCGATCGTTTCACCCACCTCAGCGTGGCGGTGCAGGGCCTGCCGGCCTTGGAGCGGCTGCTGTTCGACCCCGGTGCCACGGCAACCCTGACGCAGGATGCGACCGCCGCACGGCGCTGCCTCCTGGGCAAGGCCATCGCGCTCAATCTGTTCGCCATCGCCAGCGACATCCGCTTCGGGTGGGGCGACGCCAGCCCCGCTCTGGTCGCCCACGTTCGCCGCAACACCGCGCCCGGCGTGGTGATGGGGGATGCAAGCCAGTTGCTCAACGCCATGCTCACGGATCTCGCTTCGGCATATCAGTCGGTGGTGGACCTCAATCTGCTGGCGGTCATGGGGCGGTCGCTGGATGACGTGCGACCTCTGGCCGGCGAGGGACGCCGCTCCGGCCGGGAGGCGCAGATCATCCGTCTGCAGGTGGACAGCGCCAACAGCCTGATCCGCCTCCTGGCCGCCGGCCTGCCCGAAACCGCCAAGGAGCGGGTGCTCAAGGCCCTGGTCGCCGCCCAGGCCGCCGCTGACGAACTGCCGAACGACTTGGGCGCTGCGGCGGCGGATCCGCTGCGGCGACCGGCGCTGGAGGAAGCTGTGGCGGTTTTCAAGGTCGCCCAGCGGACCATTGTCGATCCCCTCGCCCAGCGGCTCGGTGTCTCGCTTGGCTTCAATGCCCTGGATGGCGACTGACCCGATATATTCCCGTACGTAATATGAGTGGAACCAGGTGTGTCGACAGGGGTTTTCCTTGCAGGCCCCGTGGCCACAGGCGCGACGGGGCGACCCGGAGACCGCCTTATGGACCATCGCGACGAAACCACCTCGCTCATTTCCGTCGGCAAGGTCAGCGGCACCAATGTCTATGACACCGAGGGCAACCATCTCGGCGAAGTCGAGGATGTGCTGATCGAGAAAACCACCGGCGTGATCGCCTGTGCTGTCGTCACCGTCGGCGGCCTGCTGGGCATCGGCGGCACCTTCCAGCAGGTGCCCTGGAACGCCCTGACCTACGACACCCGCCAGGGCGGCTATGTGGTCGGCGTTCCTCTGGGCCGTCCCGAAGCCGAGGGCGAGGCCGCATTCGCGCCTCCCGTCGCCCTCGCCTGAGGGGAACACACCGCACCGACGTGCGTTGCCTCATAACACGAAGGAGAAACGCCATGGATGTGAAAGACGAAACCACCAGCCTCATCTCCGGAGACAAGGTTTCCGGAACATCTGTCTATAATACAGCCAGCGAAAAACTCGGCTCGATCTATGACGTGATGATCGACAAGCGCACCGGGAAGGTCGCCTATGCGGTGATGTCCTTCGGCGGGTTCCTTGGCATGGGGGAAAGCTACCATCCGCTGCCGTGGTCGACGCTGAACTACGATGTCGGCCAGGGCGGCTATGTGGTCAATCTCAGCCGCGCTCAGCTCGAAGGCGCGCCCCATTATGGCGCCGAAGACAGCCCGAGCTGGGACCGCGCGTATGAGACCCGCGTCCACGATTATTACCGCGCGCCCTATTATTGGGGCATGTGACCTCCGCATCTGATCTGGCGGCAGCGCGCCGCCGGATCCGGATCGTCGGATGGGTACAAGGGCACGGCTCCGATGGCCGTGCCCTTTTTTGCGGCTCGCCGCGAGGCAGCACCCAACATCCTTGTGACCCCGCGCGGCACCGCCTGCGCTGGCCTCCAGCCGCATGCGTGCTAAGCTCGTTCTTTGGATGGCCCATGGTCCAGGCGGAGGGTCCGTGACCGCGACACCCCAAGGCAAGATGCAGCGCCCCGCTGAAACCGACGCGGCGGCCATTCTGGAGCGGGCGGTGCTGCGGGCACGGCGCGTCATCCTGTGGGAGCGCGTGTGGCCGGCCCTTGTCACCTGCGGCGTTGCAGTTGCGCTTTTCCTGATCGCCTCCTGGGCCGGCCTTTGGCTGGTGTTGCCGCCGGTAGGGCGGATCATCGGCGTGGTGGCGTTCGCCGCCCTGCTCGGTGTCTCGCTCATACCCCTGCTGCGGCTGAAGCGGCCGACCCGCGCCGAGGCGCTGGCGCGGCTGGACCACGGCAGCGGCCTTCTGCATCGGCCCGCCACCGCCATCGGCGACACGCTGGCCACCAAGCCCGACGATCCCATCGGCGCCGCCCTGTGGCGGGCGCATGTGGCCCGCACCATCGCCGCCGCCCGCGCCCTGCGGGCCGGCATTCCCACGCCGGGCTTGGCTGCCCGTGATCCGCAGGCGCTGCGGGCGCTGGCGCTGGTGGGGCTGGTGGCGGCCTTCTTCCTCGCCCCCGGCAGCCACTGGAGCCGGGTGCGCACCGCCTTCGACTGGCGCGGCGCCGTCACGCCCCAAGCCTATCGGCTGGATGCCTGGATCGACCCGCCGGCTTATACCGGCCGCCCGCCCCTGGTGCTGCCGGGCTTGCGCTCGGACGACGCCAACACCGCACAGGCGGCAGCGGTCTCCGTGCCGGTGGGCAGCGTGCTGGTGGTGCGGGCCGCCGGCATCGACACCGATGCCCTCAAGATCGATGGCCTGGAGGAGATCAAGCCCGCCGCGGACGCTCCCGCCCCTCCCGCGGAGGCCCGTGCGGGCGCCGCAGAGCGGCGCTTCACCGTCGCCCGTGCCGGCAGCGTGCAGTTCACCGGGCCGGATCAGCGCACGGTGAGCTGGCGCATTGCCGCCATCGCCGACACCAAGCCCTCCATCGCCTTCGCCAAAGACCCGCAGACCGGCCCGCGCAATGCGCTGGTGCTGAGCTATCGGGTGGAAGACGACTATGGGGTGAAGGACGCCCAGGCGGTGTTCACCCCCACCCCGCCGGAGCGCGGCCTGTTCCCCCGGCCCGGCTCGCCGGCGCCGGTGCTCGCCACCCCCTTGGTGGCCGCGCCGGACTTCGCGCTGACCCTGCCCCAGGCCGGGGCCAAGGGCGGCGCCGGGCAGACCAGCAAGGATCTGGTTGCCCATCCCTGGGCCGGCGGACGGGTGCAGGTGACGCTCAAAGTCCATGACGAAGCCGGCAACGAAGGCGTGAGCGAGACCCGCACCTTCCGGCTTCCCGCCCGCGCTTTCTCAAAGCCGATCGCACGCGCCCTGATCGAGGAGCGCCGCCAGTTGGCCTTCGACCCCAGTACCCGCCCGCGGGTGGAATCCATGCTGGCGGCCCTCACCCTGGCGCCGGATCAGTTCTCCATCCCGCCGGCGGAATATCTCGGCCTGCGCACGGCCTATTACCGGCTGCACAACGCGCGCTCCGACGACGATCTGCGCGGCGTCGTGGATTATCTCTGGGACGTGGCGGTGCTGATCGAGGACGGCACCCTGAGCGCCGCCGAGCGGGAATTGCGCGCGGCGCAGGAAGCGCTGCGCGAGGCGCTCCAGCGCGGCGCCAGCGACGAGGAAATCAAGCGTCTGGCCCAGGATCTGCGGCAGGCGATGGAAAAGATGATGCGCCAGCTGGCGGAGGAGGCCCGCCGCGACGGCGGCACCGACGCCCGGCCTCTGGACCAGAACACCCGCGTGATCCGGCCGCAGGATCTCCAGCGCATGGTGGATCGCATCGAGAATCTGGCCCGCAGCGGCTCGCGCGATGCGGCCAAGCAGTTGCTGGACGAACTCCAGGCGATGATGGACGGGCTGAAGCCCGGCAACCGCCAGGCCGGCCGCCAGCAGGGCCAGCAGCAGCAGAGCGAACTGGGCGCCATGATCCAGGAACAGCAGCGCCTGCGCGACCGCACCTATCGCGAAGGCCGCCCCGGGCAGCAGGGACAGCAAGGACAGCAGGGCCAACGGGGTCAGCGCGGCCAACAGGGTCAGCAAGGACAACCGGGTCAGGACGGGCAGGAGGGCGAAGGCGCCTTCGGGGATCTGCAGCAGGGCCAGCAGGAATTGCGCCGCCGCCTCGGCCAGATGCTGGAGCAGCTCAAGCGCCAGCAGCAGGGCCAGGGCCGGGGGCAAGGCCAGCAGGGACAGGGACAACAGGGCCAAGGCGAGGGCGAAGGGGGCGATCCCTCCGGCCGCGCCGGCGAAGCCTTCGGCCGGGCCGAGCAGGCCATGCGCGATGCCGAGGGCGCGCTGGGCGAAGGCAATGGCCAGGGCGCGCTGGATGCCCAGGGTCGCGCCCTCCAGGCGCTGCGCCAGGGCGCGCAGGCCATGGCCGAAGGCCAGCAGGGCGACCAGAACGGCCCCGGCCCCGGCGGCACGCCGGGCGAAAGCGCCGAGCGCACCGATCCGTTGGGCCGCCCCATGCGCACCCAGGATTATGGCGACGACTTCTCGGTGAAGGTGCCCGACGAAGTGGACGCCCAGCGCGCCCGCCAGGTGCTGGAAGAACTGCGCCGCCGCCTGGAACAGACCGAGCGGCCGCAGCAGGAGCTGGACTATATCGAGCGCCTGCTGCGCAACTTCTGAAGGCTGGACGCGGAACCTCGGGCGGGATCGGGATGAACCCTGCGATGCGAGGCGGCTCGCCCTCGGCGCCGCCCTCCCTCAGAGGTCGGCCTCGACCGCTGGCGGTCCAGCTTCATAGCGCAGCAGGTCTCCGGGCTGGCAGTCGAGATACTGGCAGATGCGCTCCAGCGTCTCGAAGCGCACGCCTTTCACCTTGCCCTGCTTGAGCAGGGACAGGTTGGCCTCGGTAATCCCCACATGTTCGGCGAGATCCTTGGATTTCACGCCGCGCTCCGCGAGAAGCACCGCCAGCCGGACTTGGATCGGCATCAGCGTTCCTCACACGAATTGCTGGTTCTCGTCGGACAGGGCGATGGCCTCGCCCATGATCCAGGCCATGATGGCCACGGTTCCGGCAAACAGCAGCGCGATCAGCGTGTCCGAACCCACGGCGAGGACGAGGCTCTTCTCCCCCGGCCCCGCATGCCAGCTCAGCAGCAAGGATAGCCCTACACCGGCCAGGGGCTTGAGCAGGGCCGAAGCGGCAACGCCCAGCGCAAATGCCCGCAGCCGCGTGATGGTCGAGAGACCATACAGCCGCCCGGCCGCAAAATCGCGGAAGCAGCGGCGGGCGTTCAGCAGCCCGAACACCAAGGCCCCGAGCGGCACCAGGGCAATGAGCAAGCCCAGTGCACGCATGGCGAAGGTCAGTTCCATCGGCGGCACGCTCGGCAACCCGGCGGCGGCGAACAGCGCCCGGCTCGGCGTCGTGAACCAATAGGCGCCCATGGCCAGCGGCAGGGCCACAGAGGTGGCAAGACACCCCTGAGCCATCCAGACGCTGAGATGGCGCAGGCGGGCCAGCCGTCGATCCCTGGACGGGCCGGTGTTCAGGGGCATTTGGGGCGCGGAGGACCACATCGGCGCGTTCCTTGACGGGGATATCTGGTGCCAAACATGGCGCGATAATTATCGTTTTACAATAATTATTTTCTGAGAAAGGATATGACGGCTCGAAGGAGAATTCCATGCCGCATGTTCCTACCCGCCCCCCAGTCCCCTCCGCCGGCCTTGCGGCTTTGGCCGCTCTGCTCCTGGCGGTTCCGCCCGCGGCTGCAGCCCCCTCCACGCCACGTGGACAGATCTCCGTGGCCCAGGTCCAGGACATGCTTGACCGCGCACCGACGGACAAGACCGCGCAGCAAGTGCTGACAGCCTATCTGGCCGGCATCGGCGAGGCCGCTGACACCACCCTGAGCATGGGCGGCGCGCCCTGCCGCACGCCGATGAGCCTCAGTGCGGCGGACGTGCGCGCGGCGATCGGGACCGCCGGCGGCCAGGAGGCGACCGCGGTTGCCGCGACGCCGATCATCGTCCGCGACATGCTGGCCCGCGCCGGATGTCGGCGGCCGTGAGCCCATGCGCAAAAGAGCCAAAGCATGGCGGCTACCGTGGGGTGAAGCGCGGAACCGATCGATCCGCGCTTCACCCCGCGCGCCCAGAACGGCAGCGTCGAGGCCTCGATGAAAGGCGGACACGGAAGCCGCGCGGTGCCCCCGCAACGGGCATGGCCTTGCGCCTCTTGCCTCAAGGCGGCGGCTGTGGATGGATCCCGGTGTCATAGGAAGATCGTCATGGCATTGGACAGTTGGATCGCCTTCACCCTCGCCGCCGCCGTCATGCTCGCCATTCCCGGCCCAACCGTGCTGCTGGTGGTGTCCTACGCCTTGAGCTGCGGACGGCGCGTGGCCGCTGCAACGGTGACTGGCGTGGTCCTGGGCGACATGGCCGCCATGACCGCCTCCCTGCTGGGACTCGGGACGCTATTGACGACCTCAGCCGCGCTGTTCACCGTAGTCAAATGGGTCGGCGCCGCTTATCTGATCTATCTCGGAATCAAGCTCTGGCGCGCGCCGGTGGCCCATGGCGAGACGACGCCCGTCCCAGCCCGTCAGGTCCATGCCGCCCGCATCTTGGGCCACGCCTTTCTGGTGACGG
>CALRNP020000031.1:0-31167 GCA_943369575.1 Azorhizobium sp. AG788
GCTGGGTGCTCTGAGCGCCCGCCCGCGCCGGCCGCGCCGCTGAGGCGTGGCTGGCGCTTCCTTTGCCCGCTCGGCCCCGCAGGATCGGGGCGCCGTTGGCTTTCGCGCCGCCAGCGGAACAGAACGCGCGCTCCACGCCAAGTGGAGGCGGCGGGCCGTCCATTGAGGCGAAAAGCCTCCCGGCGCTGAGTTCCAAGGAGTGGTCCTATGCATATTCTTGTCATTGGTGGCGCCGGCATGGTCGGCCGCAAGCTGATTGAACGCCTCGCCAAGGATGGCCGCCTCGGCGGAGTGCCCATCACCGGCCTCACCGCTCACGACGTGGTGGCTCCGGCGCGCGTCGAGGCGCCGTTCCCCATCGAGACCCGGGTGTCCGATCTGTCGGTGCCCGGTGAGGCCGAAGCTCTGATCGCCGGCCGGCCCCATGTGATCTTCCACCTCGCCGCCATCGTCTCGGGCGAAGCGGAGGCGGATTTCGACAAGGGCTATCGCATCAATCTGGATGGCACCCGCTTCCTGTTCGATGCCGTGCGCCTGGCGGAGGGCTATACCCCGCGCCTGGTGTTCACGTCGTCCCTGGCGGTGTTCGGCGCGCCTTATCCCGAAACGCCCATTGAGGATGATTTCTTCCTCACGCCGCTCACCTCCTATGGCACCCAGAAAGCCATGGGCGAACTGCTGCTTGCGGACTATTCGCGGCGCGGCTTCTTCGACGGCGTTGGCATCCGCCTGCCCACCATCTGTGTTCGGCCGGGCAAGCCCAACAAGGCTGCCTCCGGCTTCTTCTCCGGCATCATCCGCGAGCCGCTGGCGGGCCAGGAAGCGATCCTGCCGGTGAGCGAGGACGTGGTGCATTGGCATGCCTCGCCGCGCTCGGCGGTGGGCTTTCTCATCCACGCCGCCACCATGGATACGGCGCCGCTGGGCGCTCGGCGCTCCCTGAGCATGCCGGGGGTCGGCGCCAGCGTCGGCGATCAGATCGAGGCGCTGCGCAAGGTGGCCGGCGACAAGGCGGTGGCACGCATTCGCCGCGCGCCGGATCCGGTGGTCGCCCGCATCGTCAATGGCTGGCCGCGCACCTTCAATCCGGCGCGTGCGCTCAGCTTCGGCTTCAAGGCGGAAAGCTCTTTCGAGGAGATCATCCGCATTCACATCGCCGACGAACTGGGTGGCAAGATCGCCGATTGAGGCGGATCCTACGGATCGGCGTTCGCCGCCTTCATGCGGCGGCGAATGCCGGAGTGCTGCGGGCCGCAACCAGTGCGGCGATGCCGGAGCGCAGGCGCGGCAGGATCATGCCATAGGCCTGACGGCGATGGCGCGGATCGGCGACGCCGGAGAGATCTTCGAACGTCCAGGTCTCTACGGCCACGCGCGGCGTGCCGGTGAGCCGCTCGATACGCTCCTTGGCGTCGGCGACCAGGGACACCACGAGGTCGATCCGGGGGGCGCCGGAGAAGCCGAACAGCTCGAGAGGCTTCGACGAGAGTCCGTCCGTCGGGATGCCTTCCGCATCCAGGCAGCCCAAGGCCGCCGCATCAACGGTGGTGCTACCATGGATGCCGGCGCTGAAAGCGCGAATCTGGCGGTGGGCATGATTGACGATGGCCTCGGCCAGCAGGCTGAGGCCGGAATTGTCGTGGCAGGCGAACAGGATCGATGGGCGCTGCGACATAGCGGGAAGCGACAGGGGCGGCAGTAATGCCGGTCTGAGTCGGTTCTGCGCGCGCGGAGCGGCAAGCGTCATGGAACAAGCCTCCTTGGGGCGCATCGGACTCCAGCCGCAGAATCCGACGCGTCACGGCCGCTTCTTTAGTCGAGCCCTCGGACGCAAAGATGACATTGGGGTGGCCGCTCCACGATCTGGAATTCCTCTCAAAACGTGCACTTCATCGCGCGGAAAGGGCGGAAGTGCCGATGTTCTAGCCTGGGAGGATCGCCGGCCACGTTCCCAGGGCACTGGGGTGGATCAGTGCAACCTATTGAAGATAAAAATGAAAAAATGGACAAGCGAAGCCTTGGATCCGCATTAACCATTTTGAAGTTGTTAATGGAGATCTATCGCAAGCGGGCGCGCATCGTGATTCGGTGACATGCGTCTTCACCGACTGGTGTATTCGGAGGCACGAATGGCGAAGAGCGAAGTGACGGGAAATGAAGTCAGCCGAATCGCGGCGAAGGCGCTGCGCGACCCGGCGAGCGTTTCCCTCGACGAGATCAAGATGCTGGCCGCATCTGCTCTGACCCAGGCTCCTGCTAAACCCCCGGCGGCCGTGGCCGCCAAAGCCAAGACCCCGGCCAAGGTCAGCGCCAAGGTCGCGGCAGCGCCGAAGGCGACCGCCGTCAAGACTGCAGCCCCGAAGGCAGCTGCGCCCGCCAAGGCCGCCGCTGTCGCCCGCGCGACGGCAACTCCCGCTGCCAAGCCGGCGAAAGCTGCGGCGAAGCCCGCTCCGGCCAAGCCCGTCGCCGAAAAGGCTCCGACCAAGGCTGCGGCCGCCGCGCCGGCGACCAAGGCACCCTCGATCAAAGCGTCTGCTCCCAAGGCGGCCGCCCCCAAGACGACCGCCCTCAAGACGACCGCCGCCAAGGCTCCCGTGACCAAGGCCGCCCCGGCGCCCAAGGCCAAGGCGGTTCCGGCCGCCGCCGCGAAGCCGGCCGTTGCCAAGCCGGTGGCCGAGAAGGCTGCGCCTGCTGCTGCTGAAAAGCCCGTTGCGGCCAAGACGGCCAAGTCCTCTCTGGCGAAGCCCGCCGCTGCCAAGGCTGCTCCCGCCAAGCCTGCTCCCGCCAAGTCGGCTGTGGCAAAGTCAGTTCCGGCAAAGTCGGCTGCTCCGGTGACCGAAGCCGCCAAGGCCGTCGCGGCCAAGCCTGTGACCAAGGCGACTGCGAAGGCGGTCAAGGCGAAGCCGGCTCCCGCCGCCGCTGCGTCCGCTCCGGTGGAAGCGCCGGCAGCCGAATCGGCCAAGCCTGCTGCGAAGGCTCCTGCCAAGGCGAAGGCGCTGAAGCCGATCGTCGCCAAGCCCGCCGCCCCGAAGACGGCGTCTGCCAAGCCTGCTGCTGCCAAGCCCATCGTGGCCAAGCCAATCGTGGCCAAGGCCGCTGCGCCTAAGGCCGCCAAGCCGGCGAAGGCCCCGAAAAAGGCTTGATCGCCTTCCCTGCATGGGAAGCGACATGCTTTGAGATCAGACGCGCGCCCGGGTGGCGCGCGTTTTTTTATGCGCGCGCCGGGATGCGTTGGAGGCGATGGCCGGTTGAGGCGGCGTGGACTGCGGCTCTGTTCGGATCAGGTCACCCGAGGCGAACCCTTCGACGCTCGGAGGTTCTTTCAGCGCAAGCCCGGGCTTTGAATGGCAGATCGTATCCGGTGGGCCGAGGCTGCTCAGGCGATACAGCGACTTGGCCATTTGAAATGCAAAAGGCGCCGGAGCGACCGGCGCCTTTCAACATGTTCTCGCGGTGGCGCCTTGCGGCACCGAAACAGACGCGGATCACATCTGACGTTCGACCATCATCTTCTTGATTTCGGCGATGGCCTTGGCCGGATTGAGGCTCTTCGGGCACGCCTGGGCGCAGTTCATGATGGTGTGGCAGCGATAGAGCCGGAAGGGATCTTCCAGATTGTCGAGACGCGAGCCGGTGCGCTCGTCGCGGCTGTCGGACAGCCAGCGATGGGCCTGGAGCAAAGCGGCGGGGCCGAGGTAGCGATCGCCGTTCCACCAATAGCTCGGGCACGAGGTCGAGCAGCAGGCGCACAGGATGCACTCATAGAGCCCATCCAGCCGTTCGCGGTCTTCCTTCGACTGGCGCCATTCCTTCTCGGGAGCGGCGGTGTCGGTCTGCAGCCAGGGCTCGATCGAGGCGTGCTGGGCATAGAAGCGGGTGAGGTCCGGAACCAGGTCCTTCACCACTTCCATGTGCGGCAGCGGATAGACGTTGACCACGCCCTTCATCAGCACTTCGTCCATGCCCTTGGTGCAGGCCAAAGTGTTGGTGCCGCCGATGTTCATGGCGCAAGAGCCGCACACGCCTTCGCGGCAGGAGCGGCGGAAGGTCAGGGTCGGGTCGATGGTGTTCTTGATGTAGATCAGGCCGTCCAGCACCATGGGGCCGCAATTCTCGCGGTCCACATAATAGGTGTCGATGGAGGGGTTCTTCCCGTCGTCCGGGTTCCAGCGATAGACCTTGAACTCGGTGACCTTGGTCGCGCCCGCGGGCTTCGGCCACACCTTGCCCTTGGTGATCTGGGAATTCTTCGGGAGAGTGAGCTCAACCATGGTGCGTCCCAATCGTCGGCTGTGCCGGTCGTTCGGAAGGGGCCGGCCACGCGCGGTGCGGGCCGGCTCGAAAGATCAATACACGCGCTTTTTCGGCTCGATGTACTGGATGTCGTTGGACAGCGTGTAGGTGTGGACCGGACGGTCCTCCAGCTTCACGTCACCGCTGGCCGTGTCGAAATAGGCCAGGGTGTGCTTCATCCAATTGTGGTCGTCGCGATCAGGGAAATCCTCGCGCGCATGGGCGCCGCGGCTTTCCTGGCGATTGAGCGCGCTGTCCATGGTCACGACCGCCTGAGAGATCAGGTTGTCATATTCCAGGGTCTCGATCAGATCCGAATTCCACACCATGGAGCGATCCGAGACGCGGACACCTGAAGTGTCTTTGTACACGTCGTGGATCAGGGTGTGGCCCTCTTCCAGGATCTCGCCGGTGCGGAACACCGCACAATTGTTCTGCATCACCCGCTGCATGCGGCCGCGCAATTCGGCGGTGGAGGTATCGCCCGAGGCGTAGCGGAAGTGATCCAGCCGCGACAGCGCCAGTTCGGCGCTGTTGGCGGGCAGGTCGTGATGCTTCTCGCCCGGCGTCACCAGTTCAGCGGCTCGCTTGGCGGCGGCACGGCCGAACACCACCAGATCGATCAGCGAGTTCGAGCCGAGGCGGTTGGCCCCGTGCACGGAAACGCAGGCCGCTTCGCCGATGGCCATCAGGCCGGGCACCACGGTGTCCGGATCGCCATTGGCGCGGGTGAGCACCTCGCCGTGGTAGTTCGTAGGAATGCCGCCCATGTTGTAATGCACGGTCGGGATCACTGGGATCGGCTCGCGGGTCACGTCGACGCCGGCGAAGATCTTCGCGCTCTCGGAGATGCCGGGCAGGCGCTCGTGCAGGATCGCCGGGTCCAGATGGTCGAGATGCAGGAAGATGTGGTCCTTGGCCTTGCCAACGCCACGACCCTCGCGGATCTCCATGGTCATGGAGCGCGAGACCACGTCGCGGGAGGCGAGATCCTTCGCGGACGGCGCATAGCGCTCCATGAAGCGCTCGCCGTCGGAATTGGTCAGGTAGCCGCCCTCACCACGGGAGCCCTCGGTGATGAGGCAGCCCGAGCCGTAGATGCCGGTGGGATGGAACTGCACGAATTCCATGTCCTGCAACGGCAGGCCGGCGCGCAGCACCATGGCATTGCCGTCGCCGGTGCAGGTGTGCGCCGAGGTGGCGGAGAAATAGGCCCGCCCATAGCCGCCGGTGGCGAGGATGGTGAGGTGTGAGCGGAAACGGTGGATGGTGCCGTCGTCCATCTTCAGGGCGATGACGCCGCGGATGCGGCCGTCTTCGTCGCGGATCAGGTCGATGGCGAAATACTCGATGAAGAATTCCGCGCTGTGCTTCAGCGCCGCCCCGTAGAGCGTGTGCAGCATGGCGTGGCCGGTGCGGTCGGCGGCGGCGCAGGTGCGCTGGGCGGTGCCCTTGCCGTAATGCGTGGTCATGCCGCCGAACGGGCGCTGATAGATCTTGCCGTCCTCGGTGCGGGAGAAGGGCACGCCCCAATGCTCCAGCTCGTACACGGCGGCCGGCGCATTGCGCACCAGATATTCGATGGCGTCCTGGTCGCCCAGCCAGTCCGACCCCTTGACGGTGTCGTACATGTGCCAGCGCCAATCGTCCTCGCCCATGTTGCCCAGCGAGGCGGCAACCCCGCCCTGAGCCGCCACGGTGTGGGAGCGGGTGGGGAACACCTTGGTGATGCAGGCGGTGCGCAGGCCCGCCTCCGAGCAGCCCACCACGGCCCGCAAGCCTGCGCCACCGGCGCCGACGACCAGCACGTCATAGGTGTGGTCGGTGATGGGATAGGCCCGGCCATTGGTTCCGGGGGCGCTAGCGCCGTTCGTAGAGGATTCGGACATGTCAGCCTCCCAGGCTGATCTTGAGCACGGCGAAGGCTCCGGCCAGGCCGATCACGACGGTGAAGAAGGTGTTGCCGATGATGGCCAGCACTTTCAGACCCTCGTTGTGGACATAGTCCTCGATGACCACCTGCATGCCGATGCGCATATGCACCGTTACGGACAGGAGCATCAGGAGGATCACCACTGCGACAAACGGATTGCCCAGCGTGGCGTGGACGGTGTTGTAGCTCTCACCGGCCAGGGAAATCACGATCACCAGGAAGGCGATCATCAGGATCAGATTGCCCAGGGCGGTGAGGCGCTGGAGGAAAAACTCGTGGGTGCCGGACCGGGCGGAGCCGAGGCCGCGGACCCGCCCGAGGGGCGTGCGCATGGGGCTGTGCATGGGGCGGGCCTCCTCAGGCCTTCACGGCCAGGCCGATGGCCCAGACCACGATGGTGAGAACGACAGATCCAACCAGGGTCGCCTGCGCATAGAGCAGACGCTCGCGGGCGCCGAAGCCGTGGATGCTGTCCCAGATGAAATGGCGGATGCCACCCAGCGCATGGTGCAGCAGCGCCCAGGTGTAGCCGAGCAGGATCAGGCGGCCGATCCAGGATCCGGCCACGGTGGCGAACAGCGCATAGGCGCTGGGAGATGCTGCCGCCGCCAACAGCCACCAGACCAGGAGCGCGGTGCCAAAATACAGCGCGCAGCCGGTGACGCGGTGCACGATGGACATCATCATCGTGAACAGCGGTCGGTAGATCTGCAGGTGGGGAGAGAGCGGGCGCACAATGCGGGGCGGGCTGTCGGCCATGGGCCTCCTCCGGAAATCGATCGATCAGGTATCCCAATCGTTGGCAGTTCGCAACGATTCCAAAGGAGGATCTGATCCAATTCGCAGTGGTATGGCGCCGCGGGCCGCCGCTGCCAAGCGCTTCCTGACAAAAAATGCTGCAGGTGCGAGGGCGCAGAGGTGTGATGCGGGCGCCTTGGGGAGCCGTCCGGCCCCTGCAGAACAAGACATTCTCAAACGAAAGGGCAGCGCGGCCGGTGCCGCGCTGCCCTTCTTTGCGTCTCTGTCGGCTAGCAGGCGATCAGAAGCGGTAGGTGATGCCGGTGCTGATCATCCACGGATCGAGGGCCGTGGAGCCGGTCAGCGGGGTGCTGCCCACGGTCACGTTGAAGTCTGGCTGCAGGAAGATCTTCTTGACGTCGACGTTCCAGCCCCAGTGCTTGTCGAGCATGTAGTCGAAGCCGACCTGAAGCGCCCAGCCCCAGGTGTTCTTGATGTCCAGCGCCGTCACCTGGTTGGGATCGGTGCTGTAGAAGATGGTGTAGTTCACGCCGGCACCGACGTAAGGCTGGAAGGCGCCGAAATTGGTGAAGTGGTACTGCAGCAGCAGGGTGGGCGGCAGCAGCCAGGTCTTGCCGACGGCGAGGCCGTTGAGGCTGCCGGTGCCGTCAATGTAGCTGTAGGTGGTGCCGAGCACCAATTCCACCGCCCAGTTGGGGGTGAAGTAATAGGAGATGTCCAGCTCGGGGATGACGGTGTCGGACGACTTGATGCCCGAATTGGCGACGCCGTTCACATGGCCGCTGTCATTGGTGATGACGCCGGTGACCCGCAGGCGGATCTGCCAGGGGTTCCAGGTGTCGACCACTACCGGCGCCACTGGAGCCTTCACCGCCATGTCGGCGGCGGCCGCCGGCGCCGAGGTGCCGAAAGCTGCAATACCCAAACCAAAAACCAGGGCGGAAACAGCGCTGAGCGCCCCGCGAGTGATCTTCTGCAACCCCGTCATGCCCCATCTCCATGTCAAAACGTGGCAAAGGGTTGGACCCGGAGAGCGGGCAAATATTTGAGCTAGATCAAATTCAATCGCCACTCCGCCACGATGTGGCCCTAATGCAACACCGCTTCGGCCGTAATCTGTTCACAGAAACGCCGGATGCGATTGTTTTCACGTAAGGACTTGAATTCGTGCGTCTTCTCCATCGCTTGCGCTGCAAAAGGCTGCGACCGGGCGTCGCTGCCCGGGCGCCCACCGCGATGTGAGGATTTGCGCAGGTTTGCACCTGCCGCTTTACCTCCGGCGGGGATCCATCGACATGGTAGCGAGGCGTGGGGCGGCGACATTGGGCGATTCGGCATTCGGGCTCTCCGAAGCCGCTGGGTGCCGGGGACAGATCATCATGTGTTTTTCGGACGCCTGTCGTCGTCGGATCGGGACCTTGCTTGGTGCATTGGTGATGGCAAGTGGCCTATCCGGGGCCGCTGTTGCCCAAGGCGCCGTCGCCGAACACAGCCTCACCATCGGGCGCGAGGAGCGGACCTACCTGTTGTCCCAGCCAGAGGGGGCCGTGGGCCCGCAGCCGGTGGTGATCGCCCTGCATGGGGCTGGTGAATCTTCGCGCGGCTTCCTCGGCTATCTGGGGCTGGAGGAAACCGCGGCCAAGAACCGCTTCACCACGGTTTATCCCCAGGGCATCGGGCGAGTGTGGAATGATGGCCGGCCCGCCGCCATGCGCCTAAAGGCGGTGCTGACGCCCGGCGACGACGTCGCCTTTCTCCTCGCCTTGACCCAGAGCCTGGTGGCCGATGGCATCGCCGATCCCAACCGCATCTATCTGATGGGCATCTCCAATGGCGGCTTCATGGTGGAGCGCATGGCCTGCGAGCATGCCGAGTTGTTCGCGGCCTATTCCGTCATCATGGCCACTGCCCCGGCCAATTATCGCGAGCAGTGCAGGCCGAGCCGTCCCGTCCCCATCATGTTCATTCACGGCACTGCCGATGCGGTGATTGCCTGGGACGGCTTCTGGACGCCGGTCGGCGCGACGCTCTCCGCGCCCGATAGCGCCGAACTGTTCGCCACCTTGGACGGGTGCGGCGAAGCAACCGTCCGGGAGTTGCCGGATCTCGACCGCTTTGACGGCACCACCGTGTCCCTTCGCCGCTGGGCGCCATGCGCGGGGGCCGGAGAGGTGGCGCTCTATCGCATCGAGCGCGGCGGCCATCAGTCGCCGGCACGGGTGAAGACCACCGACGAACTGGCGACGCCCTTTCTCGGCTTGCGCAATCGCGACATCGATGCCGGCGCCGAATCCTGGGCCTTCTTCTCGCGCTTCTCGCTGGCGCCGGCGGCTCCCGCGCTCGCGGCCGCCAAGCCCTCGGCCCAGGCGGCACCAGCCCCCGTAGGCGTGCCCTTGCCGGTGCCATCCCCGCTCAAGGGGCGCAGTTCCTCCGCCGCAGAACCGACGGTGCAACGCTGATCCATTGGACACGGAGCCGCTGAATCCAGACGCCTGCCGACCAAATGAGCCTGCGATCCAAACGAAAAGGCCGTGCCCGGCGATCTACCCGGCACGGCCTGGTCTTGGGCGCGGCGGCAGTTCGCCCGCGATCAAAGGGTCAGTGGGTGGCTTGCGAGCCGGTCCAGACCGGGGCAGGGATGATCGCCGCCTCTTCCGCCGCACGGGCGATGAAGCGGGCGCGCATGGGCTTCAGCACGAACATGGCGAGGAACGCCGCGGTCAGGTTGAGGCACATGGCGATGGCGAACACCGCCGACCAGCCGAATTGCACGGCCACGATGCTGGCCGCCGGCACCAGCAGCGCCGCGGTGCCCTTGGCGGTGTAGAGCATTCCCGCGTTGGTGGCGGCGAACTTGGAGCCGAACGTGTCGCCGCAGGTGGCGGGGAAGAGCGAGTAGATCTCGCCGAAGACGCCGAAGAAGAGGGCGGTGAACAGCACGAACACGACGGGGTTCTGACCCTGGTAGACCAGCATCAGCAGCGAGCCTGCCGCCACCGTGAAGGCGACGAACATGGTGTTCTCACGGCCGATGTTGTCCGACACCCAGCCGAACAGCGGGCGCCCGCAGCCGTCGAAGATCCGGTCCAGCGAGATGGCGAAGGTCAGCGCCGCCATCTGCACGCCCAGCAGGGAGACCGGGACGTCGGCCACTTTGAAGTCGTGGGCGATGGGGCCAATCTGCGCCGCCGCCATCAGGCCGCCGGAGGCCACCATTACGAACATCACATAGAGCAGCCAGAATACAGGCTTGGAGAGGGTCGCGCGCGGCGGGTAATTGATCTTGCTCTGCGGCAGGCGGGAGACCTTCTTGGGCGCGGGCATCTCGCCCGGCGGCTTGCGCACCAGGAAGGAGAGCACGAACACGATGGCGCCCTGGCCGATGCCAAAAGTGAGGAAGGCGGTCTCGTAGCCGGAGGCTGCGATCATGTGCGCGATCGGAACCACGGTGATGGCCGCGCCGGCGCCGAAGCCCGCGGCGGTGATGCCGGCGGCAAGGCCGCGATTGTGCGGGAACCACTTCAGCGCGTTACCGACGCAGGTGCCGTAGACCGCACCGGCGCCGATGCCCGCCACCACGGACGCGGCATAGAGCACGGGGAGGGAGGTTGCGATGGAGTTGAGCGACCAGGCGGCTGCGATCATGAAGGCGCCGAAGATCAGCACCACGCGCGGACCGTAGCGATCCACGAACCAGGCCTCGACCGGCACCAGCCAGGTCTCGGTGAGCACGAAGATGGTGAAGGCCAGCTGGATGGCCGCGCGGCTCCACTGGTGCTTCTCGTGAATGGGGTCGACGAACAGCGTCCAGCCGTACTGGAGGTTCGCGATCATCGCCATACAGATGACACCACAGGTCAATTGGACCCAGCGCTGCCTATTGCTGGCCAGGGAGGCGGCTTGTTGCATGTCTAACCTCTTGCGTTTCCTTGAAGGCGGCCATCTTGGGTGGCCTTAAGAACCCGTCCGCCTTCGGAGAAGGTGTGGGAAGTGGAATGGGGTCGTTGGACGCCGGTGCGGCGTATGGGGACCAAGCCTGCGTGCCCCTGGCGTTCGGGCGATGCAGCGGTCCTGGTTGGGTCTCCTGATGGGCAGCAACTGGCTCTGGTATGCCAGATGCAGAATACAGAGCGCCCATGATGAGCAGGCATTTCCTGCCCGCGCAAGTCCTCACGCAGGGGAATATGCCAAATACATCAATGTGTTACGCTAGGTCATGTCCCCGATAATCCAGGGGCGAGGCGCCGCCCGGCCACTGCTTTGGCTTGGCTTTTGGCGCGATTTGAAGGTCCGCACGCACACGCAAGGTTGAACGCCCCACGCATGCGTGCGTGGGCGCCTCCGGACCGGGGGGGCCGGCCGGAGGAACAAAGCGTCGCGCGGAGAAATGGGATCAGGAAAGGGGAAGTGCTCTCCCGCTCAGCGCGGAATCAGCACCCAGTAATCCAGGTCCAGGATCACGCTCGGGTCATAGTCCTCGCCGGTCTTCAGCGGCAGGTCGGCGCAGGGCTGGTCCTTGGTGGCGATGGTGCGCAGGCGCAGCGCACCCACATCGTCGCGGCCGGAAATCTCCTGGGCGTCGAGTACCTCGCTCCAGGCGAACACGGTGAGGCCGGCGAACAGCGGCGCCACATGGCGCCCGCCGTTGATCGCTGCCACGTGGAAGGCATTGGACAGGCCGTTGAAGGACAAAGCGCGGGCGACGGAAATGACATGCCCGCCATAGATCAGCCGGCGGCCGAAACGGCCCTGGCCTTCGGTATATTGGTTGAAATGCACCTTGGCCGTATTCTGGTAGAGGCGGGTGGCGGTCATGTGTTCCGCCTCTTCCACCGTGGTCCCGTCCACATGGTCGATGCGCTCGCCCACGGCGTAATCTGCGAAGCGATAGGGGCTGCCAGACAGATCGAAGCGCCAGGCATCCATGTCGAGCGGCGGCACGGCGTCGCCCAGGGCGTCCGCGGCCAATGCGGCGGGCAGGGTGGGGATGTGGGGCTCGGCGACGGCGGCCTTGGGATCGCGCTTGCGCACCATCACCCAGCGCACATAGTCCACGACCTCGGTGCCGTCCTGATTGAAGCCGGTGGAGCGCACATAGACCACGCCGCTCTGACCGTTGGAATTCTCCCGCAGGCCGATGACCTCAGACACGGCGGTGAGGGTATCGCCGGGATAGACCGGGGCCAGGAACCGGCCGCCGGCATAGCCGAGGTTCGCGACCGCATTTAGGGAGATGTCCGGCACGGTCTTGCCAAACACCACATGGAACACCAGCAGATCGTCGACGGGCGCGCGGGGATATCCAATGGCCTCAGCGAAGGTGTCGGCGGACTGCACCGCGAAGCGATTGCCATAGAGGGCGCTATAGAGCGCCACGTCGCCGGTGGTGATGGTGCGCGGCGTTGCGTGCCGGATCACCTGGCCCAGGGTAAAGTCCTCGAAAAAATTGCCGCTGTTGGTCTTGGTCATGCCGGTCCCCCTGTTTCGCCATGTTTGCAGAGCCTTCCCGTGCGGCGCAACAGAGGAAAAGCGGGATCCGGCGAGCGGAACCCGCGCGGGGCACTTGACCTGATCCACCTACCACGGTCCTGTTGCCGCACAATGCATGAGGAGCGTGCGCGTGTCGGGGTCTGCCAGCCAGAAATTATCGTTCCAGGCCATGGTGTTCGTCGCCTGCCTGTTTCCGTTTTATATTCTCGCCGCCACCATGACCAATTCGGCGGCGGTGCTGACGGATCTGCTGGCGACCTCCTTCGACCTGACGTCCCTCACCACCTGCTGGCTGGTCCTGCGCATCGCCCACGGCCGAGAGCGCGGCAAATACGCCTATGGGCTGGGCAAGCTGGAAAATCTGGCTGAGCTGATGATCGCGGTGCTCCAGGTGGTGCTGGTGTTCATCGCCGGCACGCGCGCCGTCGAGGGCCTCATCCATCCCGAACCCGTCAGCGGCGCCGGCCTCGGCTTGGCGGTGACGGCGGTTGCCGTGGTGGGCAATGTGTTCCTCAATCGCCGGGCGAAGCGCGTCTCCGAGCAGACGCATTCTCCGGTGGTGGCGGCGCAGGCGCGGGTGCATTTCATTTCCGCCTTCTCCAGCGGCTCGGTGTTCGTGGTGACCGTCATCACCTCGACGTTCGAGCATATCCATTGGGTGTCCTACCTGGATCCGCTGGCCTCCTTCGTCGTCATCGGGCTGATGGTGTTCAACATTTACGAGATGATGACGAACTCCATCGGATCGCTGCTGGACCAGGCCATCGGCGAGGCGGGGCAGATGCGGATCCTGCGGGCGCTGGCCAGCCACTTCGACGATTTCGAGGAATTGGGCGACATCCGTACCCGCCAGCACGGCGGCAAGATGATGGTGGACCTGCACCTCGGCTTCAATGCGGAATGGACCGTCGCCCAGGCCCGCCAGGCCGCCGCCGGCATCAGCGCTGCGGTGACGCGCGAATTTTCCGACGCCGGGGACGAGGTGGATGTGTCCATCGTCCTCATGCCCGGAAATGACGAAGAGGCCGAGCCGACGCAAACCGCCGCCTGATCGCCCGGTCGTTCGGATCGCCGCATCCGAACGACCGGGCTTTCTGCGATGATGGTCTAGTGGTCCGAGAGCACCACGTCGTCATTCCACTCGCCGGCAACATCCTTCACGATGGCCTGGCCGCAGATCACACGCCCCTTCACGGCATCGAAGGTGAGGGTGGGCGCGCCGTGAAGCTGCCAGCCTTTGTTGAGCGCGGCCGAGACCCGCTTGCAGAAGGCGGAGTCATCCGGGCCGGTGAGATAGCGGTAGAGTTTCATCGCTTGTCCTTCAGGGCGTTCTGATCGGGAAGGGATGCCTTTGCAGGCAGCCTCACCCGCTGGGCGGGCGTTCGGTGGCGGATGCGCGCAACTGCTCTGCCACCTGGCGCGCCACTTCGGCCCGGCGTTGCTGGAAAGGCGCCGTGCGTTCGCGCACCGCCGCCACCAGGGCCGGGTCGGCATCCTTCATGGCTTCAAACGGCGGCGCCGGATCATATTCGATGCTGAGCCCGATCCTGCGGGCCTCGGCGCCACCAACGAGGATCTCCGCCATCTGCAAGGCGAAGTCGATGCCGGAGGTCACGCCGGCGCCGGTGATGCGGTTGCGATCCACCACCACCCGCTCCGCCACCGGCTCCACGCCGAACAGGGCCAATTGCTCCAGCGACAGCCAGTGGCAGGTGGCGCGATATCCGGTGAGCAAGCCGGCCGCCGCCAGCACCAGAGATCCGGTGCAGACCGAGGTCACATATTGCGCCCGGCCGGCCATCTCCCGCAGGAAGTCGAGGGTCTCGTCATCCTGCATCAGGGCCAGTTGGCCCGGCCCACCGGGCACGAACAGCACGTCGCAGACGGAAACCTCGGCAAAGGTGGCGCTGGGCAGCAAACGCAGGCCGGACGAATCGGTGATTGGCCCCGGCGTCTTCCACACCAGATCCACCTTGGCGCCGGGCAGACGGGCGAAGACTTCAAACGGCGCTGTCAGGTCCAGCTGGGTCATCTGGGGATAGGCCAGCATCACTATGGAAACCGCCATGGGGTCAGGCTCTCCCGCCGATCGCATCGGCCAAAGCGACCGTGCGCCGGGCCATGTCCGCATGCATGCGCTCCACCATGCGGCCGTCCAGTTGCAGGACGCCCTTGCCGGCATTCTCCGGCTGGTCAAACAGCGAGATGATGGCGCGGGCGCGGGTCACCTCCGCTTCCGGCGGGCTGAAGGCCAGGTTGCAGGGCTCGATCTGGCTGGGGTGGATCAGGGTCTTGCCGTCCATCCCCATCTCTACCCCCTGGGCGCATTCCGCGCGGAAGCCGTCCTGGTCCTGGAACTGGTTCCAAACGCCATCCAACACATCGATGCCATAGGCATGTCCGGCGGCCAGGACCGTCATCAGCCAGCCCATCATCGGCGCGCGGCCGGGAATGAGCGCGGCCCGGGTTTCCTTGGCCAGATCGTTGGTGCCGAGCACGAACACCGCCAGCCGGGTAAGGGGATCGTGGGCGGCCTGGGCCACCGCCTTGATGTCGAGAATCGCCAGCGGGGTCTCGATCATGGCCCACACCTTGATGTGGGCGGGGGCATCCAGCGCCTCCAGCCGGCGACCCACCACGACGAGTTGCTCGGGATCCTGCACCTTGGGAATGAGGATGGCGTCGGGGGCCGCGGCAATGGCGGCGGTCAAATCGTCATGACCCCAGGCCGTATCCAGGCCGTTGACGCGGATCACCACTTCGCGCGGGCCGAAGCCGCCGGCCCGCACCGCGTCCGCGACCCGCGCGCGGGCCTCGATCTTGGCGTCCGGAGCCACCGCGTCTTCCAGATCGAGAATCAGTCCGTCGCAGGGCAGGGTCTTGGCCTTTTCCAGGGCCCGGGCATTGGAGCCGGGCATGTAAAGCACGCTGCGGCGTGGTCGGATGCTCATGATACGTCAGCTCCCCCAGAGGCATGGCGCGCCTGCGGCCCAGGCGGGACCGCAGGCGCGGAACGTGCTTCAAGGTAGCGGGCGAAAAACATCGCTGCCACTGTTTTGCCGCAGGGCGGCAAAGAGGTCTGCGCATGGATGCGACGCACGCGGTTCTCGGGCTGGATGGCTGCCCCGGCGGCTGGGTGTGTGCCCGATGGGACAGCAGCACCGGGCTCTTGCTGGAGCGGCATGCCCGCTTGGCCGACGTGTTCGCAACGCCGTCGCTCCAGGCCGCCATCGACATGCCCCTGGGGCTGCCCGACCACGCCGGACCGGGCGGACGCGCCCCGGAGCCCTTGGTGCGGCCACTGTTGGGGATGCGCCAGTCCAGCGTGTTCTCGGTGCCGTCGCGGGCGGCCGTGGAGGCCGGATGCGATGCCGCTATCCCGGTTGAGGAGCGCTATGCCGCCGCCTGCCGGGTAGCGCGGGAAACTTCCCTCCCGCCGCGGGCGGTGTCCAAGCAGGCATTCCACATCTTTCCTAAGATGCTGGAGGCGGACGCTCTGATGCGGTCACGCCCCGGCCTGCGCCTCGCGGAATGTCATCCGGAGGTGAGTTTCTGGGTCATGAACGGCCGCCAGCCCCTGGCTCTGCCGAAGAAAGTGAAGTCGGTGCCCTTCGCCGCCGGTCTGGAACTGCGCATCGCCTTGCTGGCGGCGCAAGGGGTGCCGGTGGCTCAGCTCACGCGCCCCGATGCCCGGGCTCTGGGGGCGGGCCTTGACGACCTGGTGGACGCCTGCGCCTGCGCCTGGACGGCCAGCCGGATCGCCAAAGGGACGGCGCTGGCCTTCCCGGACCCTCCGCATGCGGACCGCCATGGGGTGCCGGTGGCGATCTGGGCCTGAGGGAGTGCGCATAAAAAACCGGCCTACGTTGGTGACGCAGGCCGGCTGAGGTGTTCTGGATTCTGGTCTCGTCGGCGCAACATCCGCCAGCGTCGGCTCTACACGGGCAGAGCCGAGCGATGGCGGACGTTGAAGGGCATCAGAACTTGTAGTTGATGCCGGCCTTCACGGTGTGGAACTTGTTGTCCACGCTGACGGCGGTGCCGGTGAGGGCGCTGCCGTAGGTGCTGTCGTCCAGATCCACGTACAGATACTCGGTCTTGAACGTCCAGTTGTTGGCGAAGGCATATTCGACGCCGCCACCGATGGTCCAGCCGGTCTTCATGCCAGAGCCTTCAGCGGTGGTGAAACCGTTGCTGAGGCTGGTCTTGCTCTCACCATAGGCGAAGCCGCCGGTGATGTAGGGCAGGAACCGATCAAAGGCATAACCGGCGCGGGCGCGCACGGTGCCGAAATAGTCGAGCGAGGACTTGAGGTTGCTGACACCAGTCCCGGAGGTGATGTTGCTGCTGCCCTCAATGCCCGACCACTGGATGTCGGTCTCGACGCCGAGCACGACATTGTTGCCGAACTGGTAATTGTAGCCCACCTGACCACCGGCGAAGAAGCCGCTGGAGTTCACGGACTCGGAGCCGTTGTTGCCCGGGCTCGGCACGCTGGCGAAGGAGTATTCGTACTTGTCGCCACCGAAGCCGACGTTACCGCCGATGTAGAAGCCGGTCCAGGAGAACACGGGCACGACCGGGACGACCGCGGCCTTCACCGGGTACCGGGCCGAGAGATCCGCCGCCGATGCGGGAGCCGCAATCGCCAATGCAATCGCGGAAGTGATCAAGAGACGCTTCATGTTCATAACCTTCAATGCCAGCCCCCGATGGCATTGATCTAGCAAAATTCCACTCGGAATAGTGTTGCGACAACGCAACATGACATTCGACGGCATTGGGTCCTGGTTGAATGCACGGTCAGATATGCACGCAATGCGGGAAAAATGGTAGGAAATAACCGATTTACAACCCATATGATACCGTCTCCCGGCTATCGTACCGCCGCGGAAATGCTCCCAGCAAAGTAAATAAATATTATAGAAACGTGGAACCAGCGTCGTTTTGAAGTAATGCCGTTTTTTAGCCACACCCTCGCACCGCTTTTCTCACAGTGTGGCGGCTCGCGGCCATATTGCCTGCCAAGGGGTTTAGACGGACGGCCTAAGGAGAAGTCCGGGGTCGCGCGGCGCGCGTGCATGTGGTGCCTTCCGCGCTTTCCCGCCCCAAGCCGGACCCCCGCCATGCCCCAGGATCGTATTCGCCTTTCGTCCCTCGCCGCCAAAGTCGTCTCCGCAGAGGAGGCCGCCAGCCATATCCGCGACGGCATGATCGTGGGCATGAGCGGCTTCACCCGCGCCGGCGAGGCCAAGGCGGTGCCGCGCGCGCTGGCGGAACGCGCCAAGCGGGAGCCGTTCAAGATCACGCTCATCACCGGCGCGTCGCTGGGCAACGATCTCGACAAGCAATTAGCCGAGGCTCACGTGCTGGCGCGGCGCATCCCGTTCCAGTCCGACCCCGCCCTGCGCAAAGCGATCAATGCGGGGGAGGTGATGTTCGTGGATCAGCACCTGTCCGAAACGGTGGAGCATCTGCGCACCCACCAACTGGGGCCGATCGATGTGGCCGTGGTGGAGGCCGTGGCCATTACCGCACAGGGCGGAATCATCCCCACCACCTCCGTGGGCAATAGCGCCACCTTCGCCATCCTGGCGGAGAAGGTGATCGTCGAGATCAACCTCTCCCAACCGCTGGAGTTGGAGGGGCTGCACGATATCTACATCCCCACCCGCCGGCCGTTCCGCGAGCCGATCCCGGTGGTGACGCCGGAAAGCCGGGTGGGGCTGCCCTTTATCCCGATCCCGCCGGAAAAGATCGCCGCCATCGTGGTCACCACCAAGCTGGATTCTGCGTCAACGGTCCTGCCGCCCGACCCGGAGACCGGCGCCATCGCCGGGCACCTGATGGAGTTCCTCAAGCGCGAGGTGAAGATGGGGCGGCTGACCGACCGGCTCCAGCCGCTGCAGGCGGGCATCGGCACCATCGCCAATGCGGTCATGCATGGCTTCATCGACAGCCCGTTCCACGACCTGACCATGTACTCTGAGGTACTCCAGGATTCGACCTTCGACCTGTTCGACGCCGGCAAGCTCAACTTCGCGTCCGGCTCCTCCATCACCTTGTCCAAGGCGAAGTCGGAGGAGGTGATGCCCAGGATCAGTTCCTACAAGCCGCGCCTGATCCTCCGGCCGCAGGAGATTTCCAACCATCCGGAGATCATCCGCCGGCTGGGCATCATCGCCATCAATACGGCGCTGGAGTTCGATCTCTACGGCAACGTCAATTCCACCCATGTGGGCGGCACCCATATGATGAACGGCATCGGCGGCTCGGGGGATTTCGCCCGCAACGGCTATGTCTCGGTGTTCGTCACCAAGTCCATCGCCAAGGGCGGGGCGCTGTCCAGCGTGGTGCCCATGGTGTCCCATGTGGACCATACCGAGCATGACGTGGACGTGCTCATCACCGAGGTGGGGCTCGCGGATTTGCGCGAACTGGCGCCCCGCGAACGGGCGCGGCAGATCATCGCCAATTGCGTGCATCCGCTCTATCGCGATGCGCTGACCGATTATTTCGAGCGGGCGCTCGCCCGCGGCGGCCACACGCCGCACCTCATCGAAGAAGCCTTCTCCTGGCACGCCCGGGCGCGGGAGACCGGATCCATGCGGACTGCCGGCGCGCCGGGGATCGCCTGATCCGATGGCGCACATGAAAACGGCCCCTCTCGCGGGGGGGCCGCTTTCAGTTCTGAAATCTGCTGGGGCCGATCAGGCCGCCTTGCGGCGGGAGGTGATCAGCTTGCGATTGACCAGCACTTCGGCGATCTGCACCGCATTCAGCGCCGCGCCCTTGCGCAGATTGTCGGACACGCACCAGAACGAGATGCCGTTGTCCACGGTCGGGTCGTCGCGCAGGCGCGAGATGTAGGTGGCGTCTTCCCCCGCCGCTTCATGCGGGGTGGTGTAGCCGCCGGTCTCGCGGGTATCGACCACCAGGATGCCCGGCGCCGCCCGCAGGATCTTGCGCGCCTCTTCGGCGGACAAGGGCTCCTCGAACTCCACGTTCACCGCTTCCGAATGGGAGATGAACACCGGCACCCGCACGCAGGTGGCGGTGAGCTTGATCTTGGGATCGAGGATCTTCTTGGTCTCGACCACCATCTTCCATTCTTCCTTCGTGTACCCGTCCTCCATGAACGTATCGATCTGGGGGATGAGGTTGAAGGCGATGCGCTTGGGGAACTTCTTGGGTTCCACCGGATCCGACACGAACACCGCGCGGGTCTGGGAGAACAGTTCGTCCATGGCATCCTTGCCGGCGCCGGAGACGGACTGATAGGTGGCGACCACCACCCGCTTGATCTTGGCGGCATCGTGCAGCGGCTTGAGGGCCACCACCAATTGCGCCGTGGAGCAGTTCGGGTTGGCGATGATGTTCTTCTTCTTGAAGCCGACGATGGCGTCCGCATTCACTTCCGGCACGATCAGCGGCACGTCGGGATCGGTGCGCCACTGCGAGGAATTGTCGATGACCACGCAGCCCTGGGCGGCGATCTTCGGCGACCATTCCTTCGACACGGCACCGCCCGCCGACATCAGGCAGATGTCGGTGTCGGAGAAATCGTACGTCTCCAGGTTTTTGATTTTCAGGGTCTTGTCGCCATAAGACACTTCCACGCCGACCGAACGGCGCGATGCAAGTGCCACGACCTCGTCCGCGGGGAAGCCCCGCTCGTCGAGGATCGAGAGGATCTCTCGGCCCACGTTACCCGTGGCGCCGACAATGGCGACCTTGTAACCCATGACAGTCCCTTGAATGGCTGTGCCGGCGCCGCGCGCCGGAAACACGCGCTTTTAAGAAATGCAGCGCAGGTTTGCAATGTGGTGCCGCGCGGCGGTTTACGCAAGGCGCGGCGGCACTGTTGCAGCCTCGCCACGCAAGGCGCGGATCCGACGCGGGAACTTGCCTCGACGGTCAGCGGTTTCTTGCTTACATTGGTCGAGTGCCGTAATCGGAATCGTGACGGTTCCGTACCGTGCTGGAGGCTTTTATGCGTGTCGCGCCGCTTTTCATTCTCGCCGCTGCGTTGACGTTCGCGGCGTCCGCACAAGCGCAGACCGCTGCCAGTGGCCAGGCGGCTCCCGCTGCCACCACCACGGCGACGCCTGCGGCCAAGCCGGCCAAGCCCAAGGCCAAGACCCGCATCGAAATCACCAAGCGCTCGCCGCTGGATGCCGGCACCACGGTGAAGCCGGGCTCGCAGTCCTATCTGAACTACGCCCTGCCGGCGGAATACAATTTCCCCACCTACGGTGCAGGCCAGAGCGGCATCGTCCCGGGCCGCTATCCGCTGCCGGACCGCTTTTATCTGCCGGGCTACTGAGGCCGGGCAGTCGTCGTTTCCGTCAAAGGCCCCTGCGGGGGCCTTTTTCATTGGTGCGTTAGCGCCCGGCCGCGTGCGCTTCGACATGACAAACGCCCGCGAGGACGGCATAAGTCCAGGCACCCTGGCTCCGCGCAGCATTGAAAAGGCCCGTTCATGTCCCGCGTCATCCCGGGCTTCCGCCTCTCGCTCGGCCTCACGCTGACGTATCTGTGCCTCATCGTGCTGCTGCCGGTGGCGGCGCTGCTGCTGAAGGCCGGTGACGTGGGGCTGGCCCGCTATATCGCCATCATGACCTCGCCGCGCACCCTGGCCTCGTTCCAGGTCACCTTCACCACCGCCGCCGTCGCCACCGCCTTCAACGCCGTCTATGGGCTGGCGCTGGCCTGGGTGCTGGTGCGCTATGAATTTCCCGGCAAGCGCCTGCTGGATGCCCTCGTGGACGTGCCCTTCGCGCTGCCCACCGCGGTGGCGGGCCTTGCCCTGACGGCCCTGTTCGCCAAGAACGGCTGGTATGGCGCGCCGCTGGCGCAATGGGGCATTCAGGTGGCTTACGCGCCGGCCGGCATCGCTTGCGCCATGGCCTTCACCTCCATCCCGTTCGTGGTCCGCACGGTGCAGCCGGTGCTGGAGGATCTGGCGGCGGATGTGGAGGAGGCGGCGGCAACGCTGGGGGCCTCGGACCTGCGCATCTTCTTCACCGTCATTCTGCCGGCGCTGTTTCCGGCCTTCCTGGCGGGATGCTCGCTGGCCTTCGCGCGCTCGCTGGGCGAGTTCGGGGCGGTGGTGTTCATCGCCGGCAACCAGCCGTTCCGCACCGAGATCGTGGCGCTGCTCGCCTTCATCCGGCTGGAGGAATATGACTACCCCGCCGCCGCCGCCATTGCCGCCACCATGCTGGGCATCGCCTTTCTGTTGCTTCTGACGGTGAATGGCATCCAGTCCTGGCACCAGCGCCGCACCATCCGGGAGGATTGAGCATGTCCGATGCCCCCGCCCGCCGCCGCGTCGGCGACGGCCGTGCCACCCGTCTGGTGTTGCTGGCCCTGGTCTTGTCCGTCACCGCCTTGGTCCTGCTGGCGCCGCTGGCCTCCATCTTCAGCGAGGCGCTGAAGCGGGGCGCTGCCGTCTATTTCACCAGCCTGACCCAGCCGGACACGCTGCATGCCATGGGGCTGACCCTGCTGGCGGCCCTGATCTGCGTGCCCGTGAACGTGGCCTTCGGCATTGCCGCCGCCTGGTCGGTGGCGAAGTTCAGCTTTCCCGGCCGCGGGCTGCTGTTGGCGCTCATCGAGTTGCCGTTCTCGATCTCGCCCATCGTCGCGGGCGTGGCCTATCTGTTCGTCTATGGCGCGCAGGGCCTGCTGGGGCCGCTGCTGGAGGCCTATGACATCAAGATCATGTTCGCTGTGCCGGCGATCATTCTCGCCAGCCTGTTCGTCACCGCGCCGTTCGTGGCCCGCGAGATCGTGCCGCTGATGATGGCGCAGGGGCGCGAGGAAGAAGAGGCGGCGGTGACCCTGGGCGCCTCCGGATGGCGCATCCTGCGCACGGTGACGCTGCCGAATGTGCGCTTCGCGCTGCTCTACGGCGCCGCGCTGTGCAATGCGCGGGTGATGGGCGAGTTCGGCGCGGTGTCCATCGTGTCGGGCAACATCCGCGGCCGCACCTCGACCCTGCCGCTGCAGATCGAACTGCTCTACCAGGACAGCCAGGTGGCAGGCGCCTTCGCGGCGGCCACCGTCCTGGCGGGCGTCGCCCTGTTCACGCTGGTTGCCAAGCTCATCATCGAGCGCATGGACCAGGAGCGCGAACGGCTCAATGTGGCGCGCGGCGTCGGCCACTGACCGACGGGCGCTCGCCCGCCGCCCGCCGCATTTGGCGTGACGGTCATTGCGGGTGGAGGATCAGCGGCGGATCGGAGCGGACAGCGCGGTGCCGGTGGCCCGCTGCGGGGCGTAGGTCTCGCTGGCGTAGCTGTCGTCGCTGCGCGCGCGCCCACGACGAGCCTGACGGGCTTCGCGCCGATAGCGACCCTGGCGGAACCAGGTGACGAGCCCACCGATGATGAGCCCGAAAATCACCGCGCCGAGAATGACCGCGAACAGGGGCAGCGTCACTGCCAGCGCCGGCGCGTCGGGGTTGAACGGATCCAGCGACAGCATCACCGGCCGGCGGTTGGCGACGGCCAGGGCCACGATCACGATCGAGGCCGGAACGCCGAGAAGGAGTGCCAGGAAACGCGCCACGCCTCAGGCCTCGCCATTGAGACGCTCGCGCATCTCCTTGCCGGTCTTGAAATAGGGCACGCTCTTGCTGGACACATCCACCTGCTTGCCGGTGCGCGGATTGCGGCCGGTGCGGGCATCGCGCTGCTTCACCGAGAAGGCACCGAAGCCACGCAGTTCCACCCGGTCGCCCTGGGCGAGCGCCTCGACGATCTGGTCGAGGATGGCGTTGACGATATTCTCCACGTCCCGCTGATAGAGATGCGGGTTGGCCTCGGCGATCTTCTGAACCAGCTCGGATTTGATCATGACCGCTCCGTTTGACTCCACGACCACACCGAAACCGGCTCTCCCGACGGTCGCGCGTCCGGGGCGCATCGGCGAGGGGATCGGGTTGCGTTACCGCTCATGTCCTGCGCCGTCAATTCTGCGCGGGAGCCTGCCAGAGGGCCAATAGGCCGTCAAGGCGAGCGCGCTCCAATGCGGTTTCCGTGGCCTGCGACAGAAGGGTAGCCAGGGTGCTGAACCCGCTCGCCGCTGCAATCTGAGAGCTCAAACCCTTCAACCAGCTGAATTCCGTTCCGGCACCCTTGCTGTGCCAGGTGCGCACCCGCAGCGTCTCCGGCACCCCCTTCTCGCGCGCCAACCAGGCGCGGGCGGTGCGCTCGTCGCCGATCTCGTCAACAAGTTGCAAGGCCAATCCCTGGTGGCCGGTGAACACGCGACCGTCGGAGACTTCCAGCAACCGCTCGTTCGACAGCTTGCGCCGCTCGCTCACCAGTCCCTTGAACCAGTCGTAGCTGTCCACCACGAGGGAATTGATGGCGGCCCGGGCCTCCGGGCTGGTGGGCTGGTATCCGTTTGGCACCGCCTTCAGCGGCGAGGACTTAATGTCCTCCACCGTCACGCCGATTTTGCCCAAAAGGTCGGTGACATTGGGAAATTGGAAGATCACTCCGATGGAGCCCACCATGCCGTTGCGCCGCGCGACGATGTGGTCGGCGCCGATGGCGGCGATGTAGGCGCCGGAGGCGGCCATGCCGTCCACCACCGCCACCACCGGCTTCTTGGCGGCGAGGCGGCGCAGTGCATCATAAAGCTGCTCGGCGCCGGTCACGGTGCCGCCGGGGCTGTCGATGGACAGGATCACGGCGGTGGCGCGGGATTTGGCGATGTCGTCCAGCATCTGAACCCGCTCGCGATCATTGCGGATGATGCCGCCGATCACGACGCGGGCCACATGTGGCGTGGAGGCGAGAGTGTCGCGCCCGAAGGCGACATAGCTGCCCACTGCGACGGCCCCGACCACCGCAAGCACGCCGACTGTCCGCCAGAATGTCAGCTTCCGGCGCAGACGGCGGCGGTCCACGATCTGATCCACATCGAGCGACATCTAGACTTCTCCGGCCACGCGGTGTGGGGGCGCACTAAAGCCCTGTGCGCAGCGCTTGGCAAGCGGCGGCTGGAAAAACGCCGGTTGCAACTGGGTTCGATTGCGTGGCGCCGGCCGATCGGCAGTAAGTGCAGGCGAGCCCAATAAAAAAGGCCGGCGCTGGGCGCCGGCCTCCTGTCTGCGAAACCGTGCGAAATGCGCGGTCTCAGTCTTCCTTGTCAGCGGTTTCCACCGCCGGCTCGGCCGCATCGGCGGTACGCTGCTTGAGGGCGGCGCCCAGGATGTCGCCCAGCGACGCGCCGCTATCCTGCGACCCGTAAGCTGCCACGGCTTCCTTCTCTTCCGCGATCTCAAGCGCCTTGACGGACACCTGCACCTTGCGCGCCTTGCGGTCGAACAGGGTGACGCGGGCGTCCAGCTTCTCGCCAACGGAGAAGCGCTCGGGGCGCTGGTCGTTACGCTCGCGGGCCAGCTCGGAGCGCTTGATGAAGGCGGAGAGGTCGGTGCCCGTGAGTTTGACCTCGATGCCGCCGTCCTTCACGTCCGTGACTTCGCACGTGACGATGGCGCCCTTCTTCACTTCGCCCGCGTCGGCGAAGGGATCGCCGGCCAGCTGCTTGATGCCGAGCGAAATGCGCTCCTTCTCGACGTCGACGTCGAGAACGACCGCCTTCACCATGTCACCCTTGCGGAACTCGTCGATGACCTGCTCGCCGGGACGATTCCAGTCCAGGTCGGACAGATGCACCATGCCGTCCACGTCGCCGTCGAGGCCGAGGAACAGACCGAACTCGGTCTTGTTCTTGACTTCGCCTTCCACGACCGCGCCGGGGGCATACTTCTCGCCGAAGGCTTCCCACGGATTCTGCAGGGTCTGCTTGAGGCCCAGCGAGATGCGGCGCTTGGCGGGATCCACCTCGAGCACCTGAACTTCCACTTCCTGCGAGGTCGAAACGATCTTGCCGGGGTGGACGTTCTTCTTGGTCCACGACATTTCGGACACGTGGATCAGGCCTTCGATGCCCGGCTCCAGTTCCACAAACGCGCCGTAGTCGGTGATGTTGGTGACGCGACCCTTGAAGCGGGCCTCCACCGGATACTTGGCTTCGATGCCTTCCCACGGATCGCCGAGGAGCTGCTTCATGCCGAGCGAGATGCGGTGGGTCTCGTGGTTGATCTTGATGATCTTCACCTTCACCGTCTGGCCGATGTTCAGCACTTCGGTGGGGTGGTTCACGCGGCGCCATGCGATGTCGGTGACATGCAGCAGGCCGTCGATGCCGCCCAGGTCAACGAACGCACCGTAGTCGGTGATGTTCTTGACCACGCCCTCGATGGCCTGACCCTCTTCGAGGTTCTGGACCAGTTCGTGGCGCTGCTCGGCGCGGGTCTCTTCCAGCACGGTGCGGCGGGAGACCACGATGTTGCCGCGGCGGCGATCCATCTTGAGGATCTGGAAGGGCTGCTGGTTGTGCATCAGCGGGCCCACGTCGCGGATCGGGCGGATGTCCACCTGAGAGCGCGGCAGGAAGGCCACGGCGCCGTCGAGATCGACGGTGAAGCCGCCCTTCACCTGGTTGAAGATCACGCCCGTGACCTTCTCATTGGCGGTGAACGCCTTCTCGAGCTTGACCCAGCTCTCTTCGCGGCGCGCCTTGTCGCGCGAGAGAACGGCTTCGCCCATGGCATTCTCGACGCGCTCGAGATAAACCTCGACCTCGTCGCCAACCTGGATGGGGGTATCGCGGCCGGGGCCTGCGAACTCGCGCAGAGCAACACGGCCTTCGGTCTTCAGACCGATATCAATGATCGCCAGATCCTTTTCGATCGCGACCACAATGCCCTTTACGACGGCGCCTTCCATAAGGTCGGCACGGCCGAAGCTCTCTTCGAGCAACGAGGCGAAATCTTCACGCGTGGTTTCTACGGCGGACATCTAGTCTCCGAATGTCTGGCGCCGGCGTCTGGTGTTGAGACGCCCGAACCGCACGGATGGCCTGGGAGACACCCAAGCCGCCGCCGGCAAAAGCCAGCGGGCCGGCGCGAAGGCCGTGCGGAACGATGCAAGATGAGGATGTCCCGCGGCCGATACGCGCGAAAACCAGGGCGGGCAACCTCCGGTGCGTCGATAGTACGTATCCCGCACCATCGGCCCGCCCAGGCGGCTCCCGCGAGGGAATGAGCAGCCAGGAACGCCGGTTACCTAGTGGAAAATGCGCCCATCCGCAAGGGTTCCGCAGCTTTGGGGCTGGGATTCGGCTGGTTTTCGCCGGATTTTGATCGCAGCGGGGCCTCCACCCACCGGCAAAGGCGACGTCACCGCCTATTCGGCGACGATCTTGACCTTGTCGCCATAGTGCAGCTTGGCGTCGCGATCGAGGCCGTTGAGGATCAGGAACCGCTCCATGGGCCGGTCCGATACCTGCATCTTGCCCGCCAGCTTCTCCACATTGTCGCCCAGCCCCACCGAGACGATGCGGATCCGCAACGGCTTGACCGTCTCCGCTTCATTGGTCGCCACCCGCCGGAACGTCTCCGCCGCCGCCCGGAACTGCTTGTCCAGGTCCGGCGTCAGGGTCCGGGCGGCGAAGATCAGGCGATAGACATCCGAGCCGAAGCGAATGGCGAACATGCGGAACGACCATTGCTCACCCCGCGCCACCGCGGTGGCGGCGGAAAAGCCATTGACGCTCAGGGTTTCCACTGAGTTGACCTCGACCCCGTCGATCCAGCCGGAGGAGAGATATTGCCCGAGGCTTTGGTCCCCCGGCACCCGCACGGCATCCAGCCGCAGCGCTTCGGAGCCGGACGGCGTCGCGCCGAGCACCGCCTGGGAGGTGTTCTCCAGCGAGAAGCCTTCCGGCGCGGTGAAGGTGAAGCCCAGCTTGGGATGGAAGAAGTTCCGCCCCCGCACGAAGCCTTCCTTGGGATCGTCGCCATAGACCATGCCGTCGATGGCCGCGAAATAGGCGGCCTTGTCCCGCTCGCCGCTGCCGGGGGCCGCATATTCGCGGGCATTGGCGATGGCGATGGAGATCCGCTCGGGCGTCGCCGGATGGGACGAGAGGAAGTCCATGTCCGGCGTGGTGGAGGGGGCGCCGCCGAACGCGGTGGTGCGCAGATTGGCCTGCTTGCCCATGTCGGTCAGGAAGCGCGAGGCGCCATAAGGATCGAACCCGGCCCGCGCGGCGATGCCCACGCCGATGGCATCGGCTTCCAGTTCCTGGCCACGGGAGAAGGTGGCCAGGGTCTGCCGGCTCTTCTGCATGGCCAGCGCCCCCATGCTGGGGTCGTTGACCACGTCCGAGATCACCCGGCTCACCAACACCGCCTGCTTGACCTGATCCTCGCGGATGGAGGCGTGGCGGGCGATCACATGGGCCATCTCGTGGGAGAGGACCGAGGACAGTTCCGAGGTGTCGTTGGCGAGCGAGAGCAGGCCGCGGGTGACATAGAGCGAGCCGTCCGGCAGCGCGAAGGCGTTGATGGCCGGGGAGTTCAGCACGGTGACGCGATACTTGAGGTCCGGCCGCTCGGAGGCCGCCACCAGGCGTTCAACCACCTGCTGGATCAAGGCCTTGAGCTGGGGATCGTCATAGGCGCCGCCATAGCTGGCCACCAGGCGCTCATGCTCGCGCCGCTGGGCCGGGGTCATGTCGGCAGTGTCCGAGTTGGACAGCGAGGCGCGGGTGAGGGGGATGTTGCTGTGGTCCAGATCGACGCTGGCGCACCCTGACAGCAGGCCGGCGACGGTCACCATGGCAATGATGCGGCGCGCGAATCCACCGGCGTGGCGCGCGCGCAGGGGCAGGCGCACGGCTGCGCCGGTCCGCTCCTGCGGCCCCATGGCCGATCCGCCAACGCTGCGCCCGCTCACCGCGTCCTCTCCTCCAAAGCCACCATCTGCCCGGCCATATGCACTGCGATCACAGGCCCGCGGTCCTCTCGAACCACGCCGCGGACCCGTATCAAAGTGCCGCGCAACATGGCGGGAGAAGGGCCATAGTGCAAAAATGTGGCATCGGGTTCCGACGGCAGCGTGACGACCAGGGCGGTCTGTCCAGGAGGGGCGAAGTAGAGGGTGGAGGTCCCGCGGGCGGTGCGCTGGCCGCTGATGCGGCCTTCGACCACGGCGAAGGTTCCGGTGCGGGCGCGCAGGGCGGCGGGGGCATCGGCGCGCAGCATGGCGTCTGGGACCGCCCAGATGCCGCGACCGGCCTGGCGGGCGGCGGCTTCGGCGTCCAGCAGCAGGCGCTGGCAGTCCGGCAGGCTGGTGGGGTCGGCATAGCCGGCGCCGTTGCGCAGCAAGGCTTCGGCGAGGTTTGGACCGTCCGGCCCATCGAGGCGGCCCAGGACACGGCTGGCGCCGTAGCGGTCGAGGTCGGGGGTGTTCTCAAGGTGGAGCCGGCGGTCGGCGATGGTGGCGGTGGCGGCGGATTGTGCTGCATCCGCAAGGGCTTGGACGCCGCCGACGCCGGTGGGGATGACGAGGCCCTTCACCACCAGTTCCGCGCCAGCCAGCGTCACCAGCCGGCCATCGCGGACCTGCGCCAGCGCCAGGGGCGCGGCCCGTTCTGTCGGGGGCTTGGCGGTGCCGGTGCGCGCCACAACACAAGGCGCCGCCTGGGCTTGGGCCAGGGCCAGCGGCAGCGCCAGGGTCATCGCCAGACCTGCCGCCAAGGCGGATCTGGGGACCGGAACCGGGTAGGCAACTGGCGGCATCTTCAACCCAAGCCTGCGGCGGGACGCTTATGGGACCGCGGAAATTGTGTGGAGACACAAGCTTACCGGAAGGTGACGTTCCGCTCCAGCGCCATGCCGTTGGAACACTGTTCACCCTTTCTTACAGCGTCTTTCCCCCATTCCTCCCTTGGGCTATGAGGGGGGCGGCGTCCCGGTAGCTCAGCAGGATAGAGCAGCGGTTTCCTAAACCGCAGGTCAGGGGTTCGAATCCCTTCCGGGACACCAAAATCAGGGAATTCAATAGCTTGAACGTGCCCGCGCGCGGTCGGTTCCCGCTGCCGCTGCGGCCGGCTGGGGCGGCGGTCGAGGGGGCCGGCCGCAGTGCGGAGCCGTCCCGCCCGTGTCACGGAATGCGTATCATACGCGATGCAACACTGCGGCTTTCCGGTGTCCAAAGGGTGCTCGCATTGTGGCAGGGGAGCCCTTGGGGGGACGGCGTGACCTTCAAGATGGATGGCTCAGAATTGCATGAAGTCTTCTACCCAAGGTTGAGTTTGTAGGTATTTCGACCTGCGCTCTTTGCCTGGTACAACGCCTGATCCGCCGCCCGCCACAAATCGTCCGCGCTGCGGCCGGGCGGCATCGCCAGGGCGATGCCGATGCTGAGGCCGACGCGGATCTCGGCGCCGTTGCATCGCACCGGCACCGCCATCGCGTCGATCAGGCGCCGGGCCAAGCCGGTCGCGGACAGGGTCGGATCATCCCCGGTCATCTGGATGACCACGAACTCGTCGCCACCGAGCCGCGCAACCATGTCTTCCGGCCGAACCAGGGAGCGGAAGCGATCGGCGGCGGCGCGCAGCACAGCGTCTCCCGCTTGATGGCCGAAGGTGTCGTTGGCGCTCTTGAAGTGGTCGAGGTCGAGGCACAGCAGGGCAAAGCCTTTGCTGGTGCGCGCCGCCCGTGAGGTCTCCCAGGCGAGGCGGCCGTCGAACACGGTGCGGTTCGGCAGGCCGGTCAGCGGATCGTGCGAGGCTGCGTGCTCCAGCCGGGCTTCGGCCTCCTTGCGCCGCCCGACATCACGGACCGAGACCACATATCCGTCCGCCTCGCCGCTGATCTCGTCCCGCGTCAGGCGAATGGAGGCCTCCATCCAGACCCATGAGCCATTCTTATGCCGCTGCCGAACCTCGATGACCGCGAGATCCATGCGGCCGCCCCGCAAGTTCTCCATCATGGTCCGAAAATCGGCCGCGTCGTCGGGATGCAGGATGTCGGCAGCGCGCTTTCCGATCAGTTCCTCGGGTTCATACCCAAGGAGCGTGCGAACCGCCGGCGAGATGTAGAGACGAACGCCGTCCAGGGTGCCGCGGACGATGGTGTCGGTCGAATGGTCCGCGAGCAGGCGATAGAGCGCCTTTTGCCGCGAAGCTTCGCGAAGGCTTGAGCGCACGTTCAGGCCAAGGGCCAGTATCTGCGCCAGATCTTCGAGCCGGTCGCGGTCGGCTTCTGTAAACGCCCGCGGGGCGGTGTCCAGGAGGCAGATTGATCCCGCGCGGAACCCGCTCGCCAGGATGAGCGGCGCTTCGGCGAAGAAGCGGATGTGCGGGGCGCCGGTCACGAAGGGGCTTGCGGCGAGCCGAGCGTCAGTCGCGGTGTCCGCGATGATCCGGGTTTCGCTGGTCGCTCCCGCCTGCACGCGGAGCGTTTCCACCAGGGTCGCGGGCTGTCCATCCAGTCCGAGCCCGGTATCGCATGGGCCGTCGCCATCGTCGGCGGAGATATGCACATAGGGCACGCTGAACAATGCCTGCGCCACACGGCACATGGCCGCAAGCTGAGGCTCCCTGGAGATGTGCATCGGTTCCGTCTCAACTCGCGCCCGGCGATCAAGACTGAAGCACTACGCCATTCCCATTCCATGTGCATCCGGAAGCGGGCCGGCGCCATGGTAATATTGGCGGGGTCTGATCGACAGGCATCGTTAGGCTTTGGCCGACGCACGAGCCGGGCGGACGACCTCTGCTGGCTGTTCCACCGAGGCCGGTCAGAGCAGCACCAG
>CALRNP020000032.1:0-30765 GCA_943369575.1 Azorhizobium sp. AG788
GCGAGCCGAGGCGATCGCCCTGGCCGATCTGTGCCGCTGCTGCCGCCGTCACCGCCCGCAGCGCCTGCTCCACCGCGATCCTCTGGTCGGGACCGATGATGGAATTGTCGATGGCGCACCGCCGCGTCGCCGCAGTCTGAACCAGGCGCAGCGCCCCCAGGGGCGAGCACGGCCCGTCGGTGTGCAGGGTGAAGGGCAGGTTGGCCTGCACGCACGCGCCCGCCGGATCCATGAAGGCGGTGCGCTCCGGCCCGAACAACTGGTCGCGATAGGCGGCACCGTAGAGATAGACGTGGTTCATCAGGAAGCTCGGCTCCACACCCAGCTTCTTCATGCGCGCGATCTGATCCGGTCGCGCCATGGTGCAATGCTCGATACGGTTGGGGCCGGTGGACGGATTGGCGCCATAAGCGGTCTCGATGGCGTCGAGCGCATCGTCGATGGTGGCATCGCCATTGCAATGGATCAGCACCGGCCAGCCGGCCGCCTTGGTGGCCGCCACCATGGTCTTCAACTCCGCCGGCGCATAGTTGGGCTCGCCCTTCGCGGTGCCGCCGAGATAGGGCAGGGTCTGCGCGCCGGTCTTGGTTTGGTTCGAGCCGTCGCCGATGATCTTGATGCCGTAGAGCGAGAAGCGGGAGTCCGGGAACAGCGCCGCCTTGGCGCCACGGCCAAGCGCCTTGTAGGCATCGCCGGCCGCCATGTCGTCATACATCAGGCTGGCGCTCAGGCGCCCCGTACCCGAAGCGGTGAGCTTGACCAGCCCCTCGATCCAGTCCGGCTGAATGGTGCCGGGCTCATGGGTTGCGGTATTGCCCAATGCGGCGCTCATCTTGAAGAAGGCGGTCATGGACTTGGCGAACAGCGCCGGCGTGATCTTGGGCAGCGCATGCGTGACGAATTTCAGCATGGCGCTCTCTTCATAGATGAGCCCATTGAGCTTGCCGTCCGGGCCACGGCCGAAATGCCCGCCACCGGGCAACTTGCCCACGTCCTCGGTGATGCCGGCGATGCGGAAGGCGGCGGAATTGGCCGCGCCGTCATGCATGTTGATGTACCAGACCATGATCGGGCGGTTCTTCGACACGCCGTCCAGTTCGGTCATCGACAGGTCGCCGCCCTGCAGCAGATTGTCGAAATCATAGGCCAGCAGCCATTCGCCCGGCGGCAGCTTCGCGTCGAGCGCCTTGAGGCCGGCGATCAGATCGGCGCGGTTCGGGAAGTTGACGTAGCCGATGTCGGCGAGCAACTCGGAGAATAAGGCGACGAAGCAGCTATGCTGATGCGGATCGATGAAGCCGGGCAGCAGCGTGCGCCCGCCGAGATCGACCACCTTGGTCGCCGTCGTCTTCAATCCGGCCATGTCGGCGGCGGAGCCGGTGGCGATGATCTTGCCACCCTTCACCGCCAGCGCCTCCACCGACTTTGGGCCGCTGGCGGCGAGCGGATGGATCGGGCCGCCCTGGAAGATGATATCGGCTCCCCCCGCCGTCTGCGCGACGGCGCTGCCACCAGGCAGGGCGAGGCCTGCCACCCCCGCCGCGGCGCCGGCAAGGGCCATGAAATCGCGGCGTGAAGGACCCTCGCGCCAGGGGGCCGGGGTCGCCGACCAGCCGCTATAGAGGGTCTTGTTGGTGAAGAGCGTCCCGACGCAGAAACGACACATGGCCTGTCCTCAATTCTTCCAGTTGCAATCTGGCTGAGGATCGGACCACCACCTCGTTCCACAACGGCGCGGTCGTAGCACCGCCCGAAGACGGCGTCGATGGCCCCGAGCACCCCGTCATCCCCGTAGCACTCCGCCCCGCGCCGGCTCACCGGCAGGGGGCGAAGTCGGTGTTCCGGCACGCCTATTTCGGTGCAGCGGGCTGTTGGGTGATAGGCGGGGCCGGCGAGCGGGTGAACAGGCTTTCCGCCCGGTTCTTGCCCACCGATTGCCAGAACATCAGCGCCAGAGCGACGATGGTCACCCCCAGCGCCATGTAGCGGATCCAGCGCGGGGCCGCGCCGCCCGGCGTGGTCTTGTGCTCCTCCACGTCGCGCTTGTGGGTGAGGGCGAGGGCGTAGAACACCATGGTCGACACCACGAAGATCAGCGACCAGCGGGTCTGGTTGCCGTCGGAGCCGACGATGGCCCACAGGCTGTAGACCGCCGCGATCAGGATGATGACCGTATAGAGCGCATATTCCTTATGCGGCATCTTCTTGTAGCCGATCACCTTCAGCGAGATCGCCGAATAGATGTAGGGCAGCAGGGTCATGATCACCGCGATGGAGGCAATCTTGCCGAACTGCTCGCTGGCGGTGGGTGACATGGTGGCGATGATCTGCACCGTCATGATGCCCGCCACCAGCACCAGCCCCATGGACGGCACCCCGGCCGCATTCACCCGCGCGAACAGGTTCGGGAACAGGCCGTCATCGGCGGCGGCCTTGGCGGTCTGGCCCACCAGCAGCGTCCAGCCGGCCAGCGAGCCCAGGCAGCCGATGGCGGCGCAGGCGGCCACCACATTGGCCGCCGTATCGCCCAAGGCGAGGCGCGCCGCATCCGCGAACGGGGCGGAGGAGGCGATCAGCTCCTTGTTGGGGATCATGCCCATGATCACCGAGGAGGAGAGCACGTAGCAGATGCCCGCCAGCACCACGCCGGTCAGCGTGGCGATGGGCACGTTGCGGCGCGGATTCTCCACCACGCCGGCGGACACCGAGGCGGTCTCCACCCCGATGAAGGCCCACAAGGTGAAGTTGAGCGTCGCGCCCACGGCGCCGAACGAATCCTTGCCGGAGACGTTCCAGCCGTCCGCATAGGTCTGCGGGCTGAACCAGTACCAGCCCAGCACCGCCATGCCGATGATCGGCACCAAGGCGAACAAGGTGGTGAAGGATTGCACCCGGCCGACGAACTTGGGGCCGAGGATGTTGGCATAGGTGAAGAACCAGACCACCGCGATCTGGGCCAGCACCATGATGAACGGGTCTTTGAGGGCCGGGAAGAAGTGGGAGAGATAGCCGAGCCCGGCCACCGCCAGCCCCACATTGCCCACCACATTGGCCAGCCAATAGATGAGGTTGGTCTGGTAGCCCATATAATCGCCGAACGCCTCGCGGGCATAGGCATAGGGGCCGCCCGCCAGCGGATCGATGGCCGCCAGCTTGGCGAACACCAGAGCCAGCGATAGCGCGCCGACCAAAGTGATCAGCCAGCCATAGAGCGCGATGCCGCCGATGGCGGCGAGATTGGCCGGCAGCATGAACACGCCGGAGCCCATCATATTGCCCGCCACCATCAAGGTGGCGGGGACGAGGCCGATCTTGCCGGCGGTGGAGACCACGTCGGACGCGGACGGGCCGGTCCCGGAAGAGGCGGTGTCGGAGGCGCTCATGCCTGCACCGTGGTGTCGGCGGTGGTGGGGACGGGATATGCCGTGCCATGGTGGGCGGCGGCCTCGCTCACGCACAGGATGCGATAGCGCCCGTCCTCCGCCTCCACCCCGTGGATGTCATGGGTGAAGCCGGGGAAGTCCGCGTCGAAGGCTTCCAGCGATTTCAGATAGCCGATCACCGCGCCATCCGCCGCGCCGGCCAGTTCGCCCGGCATCAGCAAGGGGATGCCCGGCGGGTAGGGCACGACGCCGGTGGCCACCATGCGGCCGGCGAGGCCATCCAGGTCCACATGCTCCACATGGCCCAGCACCAGTCGCTCATAGGCTTCCACCGGGCTCATTTCCGGCACCGGCAGATCGGAGAAGGCCTGCGACAGCCATTGGGTGGTCTTCAGCCGGCCCATGGCGGCGAACATCTCATCCGCCAGATCCTTCAGCCCCAGCGTGCCGTAACGGGCGGGCTGCGCCGTCACCAGCGCCGGGATGGCCTGGGTGAGCGGCAGATTGGCGTCATAGTCCTTCTTGAAGTCGAGCAGCGCATTGATCAGCGTGCCCCATTTGCCCTTGGTGATGCCGAGCGAGAACAGGAACAGGATGGTGAAGTCCGTGGTCTTCTCCACCACGATGCCGCGGCCATCCAGATACGCGGTGAGGATGGTGGCGGGAATGCCGGTTTCCCCCAGCACGCCCTGCGCCGACATGCCCGGCGTCATCACCGAGACCTTGATCGGGTCCAGTAGGCAGTAATCGTCTTCCAGATCATCGAAGCCGTGCCAGGCATCGCCCGGATGCAGCACCCAATGGGTGGGCTCGGTGGCGAGCGCCTCCGGGTTGGCCGCATGGAACGCCACCGGCGCGCCGCCCGCCACCGGGGTCACGGTGTCCGGCTGCCAGACGTTGAAGAACCAGTCATTCCGCTCGGCGAAGGTGGCGCGGATGCGGGCCACGCTCTGGCGGAAGGCGATGGCCTCGCGAATGGATTCCCCCGTTAGCGCCGTGCCGCTGGGGCCGTCCATCATGGCGGCGGAGACGTCGTTGGAGGCGATGATGGCATATTGCGGCGAGGTGGAGGCGTGCATCATGAACGCCTCATTGAACCGATTGTGCGGGATCGGCCGCCGCCCGTCGCGCACATGGATGAAGGAGGCTTGCGAGAGCGCCGCCAGCAATTTGTGGGTGGACTGGGTGGCGAACACCGTGGGCCTTGAGGCATCGTGGGCGGCGGGCTCGCCATGCATGGCGAAGCGGTCGCGATAGAGCGGATTGAACCGCGCATAGCCGTACCAGGCCTCGTCGAAATGCAGCCGGTCGACGCTCTGGCCCAGCAATTCCTCCACGCGGGTGACGTTGTAGCAGAGGCCGTCATAGGTTGAGTTGGTGATCACCGCATGCACCGGGGTGCGATCGGCGATGCGCGCCGCCAGCGGATTGTCGGCGATGGCCTGCGCCACGCCATGGGCGGTGAGCCGCTCGGGATGGATCGGCCCGATCAGGCCCAGCCCATTGCGCGAGGGCACCAGATAGGTCGGGATCGCCCCCGACAGGGTCATGGCGTGCTCCACCGACTTATGGCAGTTGCGGTCGCACAAGGCGATCTGGTTGCGCGTCACGCTGGCCATGAGGATGACGCGGTTCGAGGTTGATGAGCCGTTGGTCACCGTGTAGGAGCGGTGCGCCCCGAACACCCGCGCCGCATAGCGCTCGCCCTCGCCGATGGGGCCGGAATGGTCCAAGAGCGAACCCAGTTCGCCCACGGAGATGGACAGATCGGAGCGGAACAATTCCTCGCCGAAAAATTCGAAGAACGCCCGCCCGGCCGGATGCTTCAGGAAGGCGGTGCCCCCCGTATGGCCCGGCGTATGCCAGCTATATTCATAGACCTGGGCAAACCGGGCCAGCGCCTTGAACATGGGCGGCAGCACCGCGCTGCGATAGCGCTGGATGGCGGCGACGATGCGCCCGGAGATGAATTCCGGGGTGTCTTCCAAGAGCCAGATATAATCGTCCGCTTCCGCCATCACCTCCAGCGGCAGCTCCGAGGCAGCCGAGCGCTCTGCCAGCAGGAACACCGGCACGGTGGCATTGCGGGCGCGCAGCGCGCTCAGCAGCGCCTTGGCGCCGGCATGGTCGGCGTCGGCATCCAGATCCCAATCCAGCAGCAGGCATTGGACGGCGGTGTCGGAGACCAGAACCGCCCGGCCATCGGCGGCGGACAGGGCCTCCACCACATCCACCCCGCGCTGGGTCAGATCGGCGATCAGGGCCCGCGCGGCCGCACCGGCGGCGGACTTTTCCGCCAGGCTGTCGCTCACCAGCACGGCGCGCATGCCGAGGCGTTCTTCGACGGTTGGGATCATGGGCACGACTCCGGGCCTCTTGGGCAAGGCCGATGGCAGGGCGCCGGAGCGTGCGCGGTCGGGTTGAGGGCCTGACGAAGCAGCGCAAATCCCGGACGCGCGAACGTTAGGCCCCCGCGCCCCTGCAACCCTTGATTCAGCGCAACTCAGGCGCGCGGGCCGGCCCCGTGAGGCGCGGGCCGGGCTGTGCTAGCCTTCGGGCTGCGTCGTTTCCCTCCCGCCGTGAGCCCGCCCGTGCGATCCGCCTGCCGCCTTCTTGCTCTTGCCCTCTTCGCCGTGCTGGCGATAAACGCCCCCGCCCGCGCGGCGGATGCGGCGTTCACCGCTTTCATTGCCTCATTATGGCCGGAAGCGCAGGCGGCGGGGGTGTCGCGGGCCACCTTCGAGCGCGAGACCCGCGGCCTGGAGCCGGACTACAAGCTCCCCGACCTCGCCTTGCCCGGACGCCCCGCCACCGGCGCGCGCGGCCAGGCGGAATTCGTGCAGGTGCCGGCGGATTATGTGAAGGAGGCCCGCATCATCCAATTGGCCGCCGAGGGCCGGCGGCTGTGGCAGAAATATCGCCCGGCCCTGGACCAGATCGAGCGCCAGTTCGGGGTGCCGGCGCCGGTGGTGCTGGCGCTGTGGGGCCGCGAGACCGATTTCGGCCGCTACACCTCGCCCTATGACACCCTGCGGGTGGTGGCGACCCAGGCCTATGTGGGCCGCCGCAAGGATCAGTATCGCACCGAGTTCATCTATGCTCTGAAGATCCTCGACAGCGGCGTGGTGGCGCGCAAGGATTTCCGCGCCTCCTGGGCCGGGGCGACGGGCCTCACCCAGTTCCTGCCCTCGGACTATGTCCTGCACGGCGTCTCGCTGAACGGCGCCGGCCCGGTGGACATCTGGCATTCGGTCCCCGATGCGCTCGCCTCCGCCGCCAAGCAACTGGCGGACAAGGGCTGGCAGAGCGGCGTGCGCTGGGCCTATGAGGTGCGCGCCCCGGCCAATTTCGATTGCACCCAGGCGGTGCCCGCCGTGCAGCAGCCCATCGGCACCTGGCTACGCTCCGGCTTCACGCTGCTCTCCGGCCCGGCGCCCACCGCCGCCGAGCTGGCGCAGCCGGCCTCGCTGCTGCAGCCGGAGGGCATCTATGGCCCGTCCTTCCTCACCACCGCCAATTACTTCGTGATCAAGCAATATAATATGTCGGATCTCTACGTGCTGTTCGTGGGCCATCTGGCCGACCGGATGGTGACGCCGCAGCCCTTCGCCACCCCCTGGTCCGCCTCCAGCCAGTTGCGCACGGCGTCCGTGGAGGCGATGCAGGCTTATCTCACCCGCGCCGGCCTCTACACCGACAAGATCGACGGCAAGGCCGGCATGCAGACCCGCGCGGCTTTGGGCGCCTACCAGAAATCCGCTGGCCTGAAGCTGGATTGCTGGCCGAGCGAAGCGGTGTTGCAGGCGATGCGGGGGCGGTGAGGGAGGCCTAGCCGATACCGAGCTTTCGTCCTACATGTCCGATTAGCGCATGCGGCTGCGGTTCAGTTTCGACGATGAAATGGATGCGCCCTTCCGTCGGCGCAAGGTCGCAATGATCGCTAAAGGAGCGGCTATTGCCCTCGGCATCCCTGAACTCCACGAGCGTGCGCCTGCTATTGCTTTCAGGCCTTACGTTGAAAGGGAACATGGGGTACGGCCCGCCCGCGATCTTCCAAATTTGGATCGCTTGGTCGATACCGCTCAGCTTGATCCAGGCCTGATGTAGCATCGGGTCACCGTGTAGAAGAACCTCTAGCTGCGCTCTCGTGCGTGGGATGAAGACGAGATTAGGCAATAGCTCGGCGCGGCGTTCCCAAAGTTCCGCACCATGGCGTATGACCGGAACGAGCAGCGCGCGTAGAGTATTGGCGTGATGAGCAACGGCATCCGGGCTATTTGCGTTGCGCGCGGTAACTCGCGACATCACAATTTCGCCGGCGGTATCGAGGGTTGCAAGGTCTAGCTCGACCGAGCGACCAAGCCAGAAGTCGTGGGACGCCAAGCTCAAGCCAAGTCCATTCAAAAGATGTGAAAACCCCAGCGCCCACGCAACTTCACCTGCTCCTACTGGAGCGGCGGGAGTCAGTCTATATTCATATTGATCAGAAGTTAGTTTGTCGGCCTCAGCCGCAGCTAGATTCAGTGGTGCGCGATTGTTGAGGGTCTTAAGATAAAGGCTTTCCTCAACGCATTCACTATCATTTCGTATCTCTGCGATAGTTATGCTGTCACAGAGCGGGAAGCTAGAGAGTGGTACGTCACTGTTCAGGATCAGCGCAGAATCTATTTGCCGTGCTCTGCGAATGGTCGCGACCATCTGGCGAAGATGGCCAATACAAACCGCCCGGGCGAGGCGCTCATTCGGCACCGATAGTTCGTTTAGGAACACCTGCAGCGGCATTGGTTCAGTCCAGCAGTCGGTCGAGGCTTCGTTCCCATTGATCAAAGAAGCCGGGCGGCCAATAGGACAGCCGTCCATCCGGCCCGAGCACCGGTGTTTCGTAACTGCTCGCCTTGCCTGGCTTGCGCGAGAAGAAATGAAGCCGTGTTCGTTCGGGCGGCAATAAGCCATCCTTGACGGCGAGGCGAATGCCATTGAGCACATGATCGCTATGAGTTTCGACGATAACTTGGACGCCGTTCGCTGCTGTGAGCGCGAGCAGACGTCCTATTGTTGATTGACCACGCGGATGCAATTGCGCTTCAGGATTTTCTACGATGAGGAGCGTGCCGGGTTGGGCAGCTAGGCAAGCGGTGACAACTGGAAGGGCGTGGGTAAGCCCAAACCCAACATTGGTCGGGCGCAGCACATCGCCATAGGCAGCCCCCTCGCCGCGATAAGAGAATACAAGGCGAACTAATTCGGTCATTGGCACGGAAGCCGGCTCGACTCGTACGCCCGGGCTAAACTCCTGCATCCAAGCATTGACCTGTGCAATCAGGCTGACTGCTTTCGGCTCGTCGGCGCAGCGCACGGTCTCGCTTGTGATGATTTGTTCGCCGAACTCGAGCAAGAAGTGTGCGGTGAACTCGCCTCGTGCGCCAAGAAAGCGCTGCTGTCGCACCGCATTCTGCGACTTGGGAAACGTCACCGCTGGCGTCACACGATCAGCGCGTAAGAATTGAAAGCCATGTGCGAATAGATCAAGCAGCGGTAATTCACTTGGCTCAGGTTGGTCTGTGCACGGTAGCACGTCCGCGCTCGATCCGGCAGGCGCCCGCCAAGTATAGCACCCATCGAAGGTTTCGGCATCCTGACGCAATTCAATCCCGATTTCGGGCGTTTCGAACTGTTGATGAAGGACGTCGCGTCCGGTGCCGAGTTCGACCAAATCGCCGTTCAAGGCGAGCAAGCCATCCAATAGGAAGCGGGCATCGAATGACTGGCGTAAAAGGCCGAGAGCTTGAAGAACTGTGCTCTTTCCGCTCCCATTTAAGCCAGAAAGCAAGGTGAGCGCTCCAAGTTCTATCTCAATATCGTCGAATGCCTTGAAATTGTGCAAGCTAATATGATCAAGCATCGTCGATCACCTTGGTGAGCATCTGTTGGATTGCGTTGAATCGACGATAGACCTTGCGGATGTCCCCCGTCCCTTGCGAGATGGCGGACTCAAATGAGCGATCGAGGCAGAGCTCGATGAAGGCCTCGCGGACTTGATCGCTGCACGCAACGAGTGTTGCTAGTTGAGCTTCACTGAGGCGCGCTAGATTTACTGATAAGGCTTCAAATACGGCCTTATTAATCGGAAGTCTAGCTGCCGTGGGGAAAAAGCGCTTCCGAAAAGCGTCGGGCCCGAATATCGCTCGCGCAGATGTCATTGCACGTATCCAGCGCTGGCGTACTTGCGCCAGGGTGCCGTCATCAGTCTCATTTATCACCTTCATCGCCCTAATCAGAAACCCATCCATGTCTGGCTGACTGTAGGCTTCCAGGCCGAGTAAATAAAAAGCGATAAAGCGAAGTACAAGTTCTCGATCATCCATCCGGCTCGGACGTACGCTTCCGTCAGTTGCCTCGACGAACACGGGAAGACTTGCCCACGCCTCTAAGAGTTCGCGCGCTTTGCCTGGAGTGATAGCGTGGCGTAGCTCCTGCGGCGAGAGAGTGATGCCCCCTGTGTTGATGCGGGCGAAGATATTGAACTTGACCTCCGGTGGCGTTCCCTTGCGGATCAAGTGAATGATGAGCTCAGACTCACGCAGCCGCATCTGCAGCCGTGAGCTCAGCCCTTTGAAATCTTTGTTCTCGTAGTCGTGCAGATATTCAAGGCCGGACAGCACAAGTGGCTGAACACCGATGACCCCAGGTTCGATGAAGCGTGCAATTGTCGACAGCCGCTGAATGCCGTCGACGATCTCCCAGCGTTCGTCATTGTCCTCGGCAGCATAGAGTACTGGCAGCGGTATTCGCAGCAAAAGCGATTCTATTAGCCGGCTCTGGCGCTTTGCGTCCCACACCCCCCAGCGTCGCTGAAAATCAGGCTGCAAATCGATCATTCCGGCAGCTGTGCGCGATAGCAGGAGATCTACGGTCATTGACCGGGTGATTACATCGATATCGTCGGGATCGAAAGGCTCGGCGATGCGCTCGCTGTCGTCAGCGGGCATTTCCCGCTCAACGCCGGTTTTGTGGCCGAGCATATCGAGTTGCTCGTCGATCACTTTGCCGTCCTGCATTCGCCGTCCCCAAAGCCGTCAGGGCTCCATTAGGTACTTGAATGGCATAAAAAGCGCTACCACGCCGTATCGGGGGAGCACGCCCCCGTGACTGGCGCCCCCGCCGTCATCGCGCTAGCGTCCGGCCAACTTTCATCACCCCCAGAGTGACCCCTTGAAACACATCGGCTTTCTCTCCTTCGGCCATTGGTCCCCCTCGACGCAGTCGCACACCCGCTCGGCGGGGGAGGCGCTGCTGCAATCCATCGAGCTGGCCGTGGCCGCCGAGGAATTGGGGGCCGATGGCGCCTATTTCCGGGTGCATCATTTCGCCCGGCAATTGGCTTCGCCGTTTCCGCTGCTGGCGGCGGTGGGCGCCCGCACACGCAAGATCGAGATCGGCACCGCCGTCATCGACATGCGCTATGAGAACCCGCTCTATATGGCCGAGGATGCAGGCTCCGCCGATCTCATCGCCGGCGGGCGGCTGCAACTGGGCCTCAGCCGCGGTTCGCCGGAGCAGGTGATCGACGGCTGGAAATACTTCGGCTATCAGCCGGCCGAAGGCGAAACCGCCGCCGACATGGCCCGCCGCCACACCGAAGTGCTGCTGGAGACCCTGCGCGGCGAAGGCTTCGCCCAGCCCAATCCCCGGCCCATGTTCCCCAATCCCCCCGGCCTGCTGCGGCTGGAGCCGTATTCGGAGGGCTTGCGCGAGCGCATCTGGTGGGGCGCCTCCTCCAATGCGACGGCGGTGTGGGCGGCGCAGCGCGGCATGCATCTGCAAAGCTCGACCCTCAAGGATGACGAGACCGGCGAGCCGTTCCATATCCAGCAGGCGGCCCAGATCCGCGCCTATCGCGCCGCCTGGGCCGCCGCCGGCCATCAGCGCGAGGCCCGGGTCTCGGTGAGCCGCAGCATCTTCCCCTTGGTGGATGAGCGCGACCGCGCCTATTTCGGCCGCGGCACTGAGAGCGAAGACCAGATCGGCTATCTCGACGCCCGCACCCGCGCCATCTTCGGCCGCTCCTATGCCGCCGAGCCGGACGTGCTGATCGAACAGCTGAAAGCCGACGAAGCCATCGCCGAGGCCGATACCCTGCTGCTCACCGTGCCGAACCAATTGGGCGTCGCCTATAATGCCCATGTGATCGAGGCGCTGCTCACCCACGTCGCCCCGGCGCTGGGCTGGCGCTGAGGCGGGAGGGCTCGCGCGCGGGCCTGTACAGCGCCGCCGCATGCGGCCACTGTCCGGCCCCATGAGTGTTGATCCCCCCGCCGTCGCCGCCATCCTCGACCCCATCGCCTTCGTGAAGGCCGAGACCCGCCTGCGCCCGGTGCCGCTGGTGCCGGAGATCAGCCTGCACGTGGCCGACGAGGCGGTGCCGATCTGGCATCGCACCGAGGAGGAACTGGGCGCCATGGGCCTGCCGCCGCCGTTCTGGGCTTTCGCCTGGGCCGGCGGGCAGGCGCTGGCCCGCCACGTGCTGGACCACCCGGAGGTTGTGGCGGGGCGTTCGGTGCTGGATTTTGCCTCCGGATCCGGGCTCGTCGGGCTGGCGGCGATGCGTGCGGGGGCGAAAACTGTCACATGCGCGGATATTGACGTGTTTTCTCACGCGGCCATTGCGGTGAATTGTGGGGCGAACGGGATTCCCTTACACGCCAATTTACACATCGCCACCACCGATCTCATCGGCCGCGATGACGGCTGGGACACCGTGCTGGCCGGCGACATCTGCTATGAGCGCGACTTGGCCGAGCGGGTCATCGCCTGGCTTCTGGCGCTCTCGGCGCGGGGCGCTCTGGTGCTGATCGGCGATCCGGGGCGGGCCTATCTGCCCAAGCAAGGGCTTGAGAAGCTTGGGGAATATCAGGTCCCGGTCACCCGCGAACTGGAAGACACCGAGATCAAGCGCACCAGCGTCTGGCGCCCGCTCCCGGTGGGGTGACGGAACTCTGGCGGGCGCGGGTCGTTCCCCACGGGTAGCAGCCTTCACCCCCGCGAGGAACTCCATGGAAATCAACGACATCTGGCAGGAAATGGCCGATCGCCGCACCTGCATGCTGATCGACCGCGACGGCCCCCGCCTGCGCGCCCGCCCCATGGCGCCGGTGGCCCGCCAGGCCGACGGGGCGGTGTGGTTCGTCACCGACACCCACGCCGCCAAGGACGACGAGATCCGCACTAACCCTCAGGTTTGCCTGGCTTTTTCCGAGCCGGACGATCATTTCTATCTCTCGGTCTCGGGTAGGGCCGAGGTGGTCCGCGATACCGCCAAGCTGCATGAGATCTGGTCGCCGGCCATGGAAGCCTTCTTCCCCGGCGGCCCCGACGATCCCAATGCGGTGCTGCTGTGTGTGCGGCCCGATCAGGCGGAATGCTGGAAAGGCGACGGCACCCTGGTCACCGGCTTCAAGATCGCCGCCGCCATTCTGGGCGAGCACCGGCCGGACCTGGGCGAGAACGTCAAGGTGCGGATGTAAGCTCAAGCAAAGTCAGGCGTTTCGGCGACAGACCTCAGGCGGGCCCGGCAGCGGCGCCCGCCTTAAGGCCGTGGCGGCCGCCGCGCCAGCAAGCCGGAGAACGCCACCACCAGCCAGCCGGCGATCATCAGCGTGCCGCCGAATGGGGCACTGCCGCCGAGAAGTTTGATTTCCATCAACGCCCGCAACCCCAGGTCGCCGGAAAACAGGAGCGTGCCGAGGCTGATGGCCGAGGCGCCCACGAGAAGCGGAATCCGGCCGCGCTCCAAGGTGGCGGCAAGCGTTGCCAGGCCCACCAGGGCGGCGGCGTGGATCATCAGGAAATCCGCCGCGATCGAGAGGGACGCTCCACCCGCCAGATGCGCGGCCACCGCCGCAAAGCCAACGCCGCAGGCGCCGAACAGTCCGGCGCAGACGATCAGCAGGCGAGGCCATAGGGTCATGGGTTAAGTTCCTTCCGCGCCTTTCTATAGCCGAGCGGCGCCGTGTCGGCACCGGGCCGCGGATGCGGCAAACCCGCCGGGCTGGGTCGTGCGGCACCTGCGGGCGCAACGGTATGCGTCCAAAGTCGGGGATGAGCTTGGCTTGTGGTGGGTGGGGCGCCTCACCATAATCCTGACAAAGCGCAGGCGGCGGATGGGCCGCAGCACAAGCGATAGCAAGCGGGCTTCAGCCCGCGCATAGGGGAGGCAAAAGCCATGTCCGAGAGCGATTATTTCCACGTCCCGGCCGCCTGGGCGGAGCGCGCCTTCGTGGATCAGGCCAAGTATGAAGCCATGTACAAGGCTTCCGTGGCCGATCCCGACGCCTTCTGGGGCGAGCATGGCCAGCGCATCCACTGGTTCCATCCCTACACCAAGGTCAAGAACGCCTCGTTCCAGCCCGGTGAAGTCTCGATCAAATGGTTCGAGGACGGCATCACCAACGTCGCCTATAATTGCGTGGACCGGCATCTGGAAACCCGCGGTGACCAGGTGGCGATCATCTGGGAAGGCGATAACCCGTCCGAGAGCCGCCGCATCACCTATCGCGAGCTGGCCGCGCAGGTGAACATCTTCGCCAATGTGCTGCGCAACCGCGGCGTGGAGAAGGGCGACCGGGTCACCATCTACCTGCCCATGATCCCCGAGGCCGCCTATGCCATGCTGGCCTGCGCGCGGCTGGGGGCGGTGCATTCCATCGTATTCGCCGGCTTCTCGCCGGACAGCCTGGCCGGGCGCATCTCGGACTGCGGCTCGAAGATCGTCATCACCGCCGACGAGGGTCTGCGCGGCGGCCGCAAGGTGCCGCTGAAGGCCAATGTGGATGCGGCCATCGCCCGGCTCGACGGCCATCTGGACCATGTGGTGGTGGTGCGCCGCACCGGCGGCACCGTGGACATGCTGCCGGGTCGCGATGTCTGGTATCACGAGGCGGCCGAGATGGTCACCGATGAGTGTCCGGTCGAACATGTGAATGCGGAAGACCCGCTGTTCATCCTCTATACGTCCGGCTCCACCGGCAAGCCGAAGGGTGTGCTGCACACCACTGGCGGCTATCTGGTCTATGCGGCCATGACCCACCAATATGTCTTCGATTATCACGACGGCGACGTCTATTGGTGCACGGCGGACGTGGGCTGGGTGACCGGCCATTCCTATATCGTCTATGGCCCGCTGGCGAACGGGGCCACCACCTTGATGTTCGAGGGCGTGCCCAATTATCCCACCGTCTCCCGCTTCTGGGAGGTGATCGACAAGCACAAGGTCAACATCTTCTACACCGCCCCCACCGCCATCCGCGCCTTGATGCAGGCGGGCGAGGAGCCGGTGAAGCGCACCAGCCGCGCCTCGCTGCGCCTGCTGGGCTCGGTGGGCGAGCCGATCAATCCGGAGGCTTGGCACTGGTATCACCGCGTGGTGGGCGAGGGCCGCTGCCCGATCGTCGATACCTGGTGGCAGACCGAGACCGGCGGCATTCTCATCACGCCTTTGCCCGGCGCCACGGCGCTGAAGCCGGGCTCCGCCACCCGCCCGTTCTTCGGCGTGGTGCCGCAATTGGTGGATGCGGAAGGCCGAGTGCTGGAGGGCGCGGCGGAAGGCAATCTGGTGATCGCCGAGAGCTGGCCGGGGCAGATGCGCTCGATCTTTGGCGACCATGAGCGCTTCGAGCAGACCTATTTCTCGGCCTATCCCGGCAAGTATTTCACCGGCGACGGCTGCCGGCGGGATGGCGACGGCTATTACTGGATCACCGGCCGCGTGGACGATGTGATTAACGTGTCGGGCCATCGCATGGGCACCGCCGAGGTGGAAAGCGCATTGGTGGCGCATCCCAAGGTCTCGGAAGCGGCTGTCGTGGGCTTCCCGCACGACATCAAGGGGCAGGGCATCTATGCCTATGTTACCTTGATGGATGGCGAGGTCCCATCCGAGGAATTGCGCAAGGAACTGGTGAACTGGGTGCGCAAGGAGATCGGTCCGATCGCCTCGCCGGACCTGGTGCAGTTCGCGCCGGGCCTGCCCAAGACCCGCTCGGGCAAGATCATGCGCCGCATCCTGCGCAAGATCGCCGAGGATCAGTTCGAGAATCTGGGCGACACCTCGACCTTGGCCGATCCCGGCGTGGTGGATGATCTGGTGAGCAACCGCCAGAACAAGCGCGACGCCGCCGCCTGATCCGATCCAAGCCTGCCAAACGCCCTCGCGCCAGCCCGGCGCGGGGGCGTTTGCGTGTCTGGGTGATGCGCGGGCGGCGGGTCAGCTGTGCGTGAGTTGGGGCATCTCCGAGTTCCCAATGGGAAATGTCTGTGCTACGCATTTATCAAGCGTGAATTATAATTTCACGCATCTGAAATGATAAATGCCCGGAGCGTTCCCATGCTGACCCGTCGTTCCCTGTTTCCACTGGCCTTTGGCGCCTTGGCTACCGGCGTGAGCCTTGCCAGCATGGGCGCGGCTCTGGCCCAGCAGCCGGGGCCGAACACCCTGCTGAACGTCTCTTATGACATCTCCCGCGAGCTGTTCACGGCGGAGAATGTGGAGTTCGTGCCGTTCTGGAAGCAGAAGACCGGCCAGGAGATCACCGTCAACCAGAGCCATGCCGGCTCCTCCCGTCAGGCCCGCTCCATCATCGAGGGGCTGGAGGCGGACGTGGTGACCTTCAACCAGGTGCTGGATGTGCAGGCGCTGGTGAAGGCGGGCTTCGTGACCAAGGACTGGCAGTCCAAATTCCCCAACAATGCCTCGCCTTATTATTCTTTCCCGGCCTTCCTGGTGCGCAGCGGCAACCCCAAGAATATCAAGGACTGGAATGATCTGGTCCGCGACGATGTGAAGGTGATCTTCCCCAATCCGAAGACCTCCGGCAACGCCCGCTACACCTATCTAGCCGCCTATGCCTATGCGCTGGAGCAGAACAAGGGCGACGCCGCCAAGGCCGATGCGTTCGTGAAGAAGCTGCTGTCCAATGTGCCGGTGTTCGATACTGGCGGTCGCGGCGCCACCACCACCTTCGTGGAGCGCGACACCGGCGACGTTCTGGTCTCGTTCGAGGCGGAAACCCGCGCCATCGAGGAGGTCTATAAGGACAAGAAGCTCCAGACCATCGTGCCGTCTGTGAGCCTGCTGGCGGAGTTCCCGGTGGCGGTGGTGGACAAGGTGGTGGACAAGCGCGGCTCGCGCCCCGCCGCCACCGCCTATCTTGAGTTCCTGTATTCCCCCGCCGGCCAGACCGTGGCTGCCAAGGCGTTCCACCGGGTGGTGGACAAGGCGGTGGAAGAGAAGTTCAAGGCCCAGTTCCCGCCCATCCGTCTGGTCAAGGTCGAGGACGTGTTCGGCGGCTGGGACAAGGCCAATGCCGAGCATTTCGCCTCCGGCGGCAAGCTGGACCAGGTGTTCGGCGCCCGCTGAGCGGCGATCCGGAACAGGCCGGCACACGGCATCAAAGCGCGCAAAGGCCCTGGCTCGACCGGGGCCTTTTTCGTGATCGGTGCCCCTCGCAAGGCCCGCGCGATCGCCTGTCGGCTTTCGACGGCGGCGCGTCGGGTTTGCGCCACCCCGTCCCCGCGAAGTATGCAGTTTCAGGGGCTTGCGTCGCACATCGGGGGCGGCACAATTTTTGAATGGTTCCAGGCTGTTCTTGTTTGCGCAGAGCCCGGAATCCATGACCGCCACCGACACCGCCCCCCTCGCACTGAGCGACGTCCCCCAGGTTTATAAGCGCCACGTCTTCGCCTGCTTCCAGCAGCGTCCGCCCATGCATCCGCGCGGCAGTTGCGGCGCATCGGGGGCGGCGCCCCTGTGGGAGCGCCTGGGCAAGCAGATCGAAGCCACCGGCCAGCGCGAGATCGCCATGACCTCCAGCGGCTGCCTGAGCTTCTGCCAGGCGGGGCCGATCATGGTGGTCTATCCCGAGGGGGTCTGGTACCAGCCGCGCACCCCGGAAGACATTGACGAGATCGTTGCCAGCCATCTGGTGGGCGGCGCGCTGGTGGAACGGCTGGTGGTGGTGCCGCGGGTCTGAGTGCCTGGCCCCAAACGAAAAAGGCCGCCTCGCGGCGGCCTTTCAACAGGGAAACGGAAGAATCAGACCTTGCCGAGCTGGTCGATGATGGCGCTGCCCATGTCGGCGGTGCCGATGATTGGGCCGCCGGGGGCGCGGATGTCGGCGGTGCGCAGGCCGGCGGCCAGCACGGCGGCGATGGCGCGGTCGATGCGGTCCGCCACTTCGCCCAGGCCGAAGGAATAGCGCAGCGCCATGCCCAGCGAGCCGATCATGGCGATGGGGTTGGCGATGCCGCGGCCGGCGATGTCCGGGGCCGAGCCGTGCACGGGCTCATACATGGCGGCGCGCTTGCCGGCGGCATCCACCGCGCCCAGCGAGGCCGAGGGCAGCATGCCCAGCGAGCCGGTGAGCATGGAGGCGATGTCGGACAGGATGTCGCCGAACAGATTGTCGGTGACGATCACATCGAACTGCTTGGGCCAGCGCACCAATTGCATGGCCAGCGAATCCGCCAGCTGGTGCTCCAGCTCCACGTCCGCATAATCCTTGGCGTGGACGGCGGTGATGACTTCCTTCCACAGCACGCCCGAGCGCATCACATTGTGCTTCTCGCAGGACGTCACCTTGTTGCGGCGGGTGCGGGCTAATTCGAACGCCACGCGGCCGATACGGTCGATCTCATAGGTCTCATAGACCTGGGTATCGATGGCGCGCTTCTGGCCGTTGCCGAGATCGGTGATGGTCTTGGGCTCGCCGAAATAGACGCCGCCGGTCAATTCGCGCACGATCAGGATGTCGAGGCCTTCCACCACTTCGCGCTTGAGCGAAGAGGCATCCGCCAGCGCCGGATAGCACAGAGCCGGGCGCAGATTGGCGAACAGCTCCAGATCCTTGCGCAAGCGCAGCAGGCCGGCTTCCGGACGGGCTTCGTACGGCACATTGGCCCACTTGGGGCCGCCGACGGCGCCCAGCAGGATGGCGTCGGCGTCCTTGGCCTTGACCATGGCGGCGTCGGAGATGGCGGCGCCGTGGGCGTCATAGGCGCAGCCGCCCACCAGATCCTCTTCCACCGCGAACGAGGCGATGCCCTCGGCTTCGAGCCAGCCGATGACGCGCTTCACCTCGGTCATGACTTCGGGGCCGATGCCGTCGCCGGCGAGGAGCAGGAGCTTGTGGGTTGCCATGGGGAAGGGATCCTTGGGTGGTTCGATCTTATTTGGCGCGGAGTGCTAAAGGCTCGAGGCCTGAATGACAAGCGCCGGGCACCGCACCGCTGCGGTCGCGGCTCAGGTTTTCGCCCGTCCGGCGCGGGCCGCCAGGGCCGCGCCGCCGACGATAAGGGCACAGGCCAGCGCCAGGGCCCAGGTGGCGGCGGCAAAGCCGGTCAGCACCAGCAGCAGCGTGGACAGCACCGGGGCGGCATAGGAGGCGACCCCCAGCAGGCGCATGTCGCCGCGCTTCATGCCGATGTCCCAGGCGTAGAAGGCAATGCCCACCGGCCCGATGCCCAGCGCCAGCACCGCGCCCCATTGGGCTGCGCCCGCCGGCCAGATGGCGGGCTCGGTGGCGAGGTGGCACAGGCCCGCCAGCAGCGCGGTCACCAGGCAGAAGCCGCCCACGGCCTCGGTGGGCACGTCGCCGAACCGGCGGGCGGTGACGGAATAGACCGACCAGATCAGCGCGCAGGCCAGCGCCGCCAGATAGCCGGGCAGATAGCGCATCTCGAAACCGGAAAAGCCGCCCTTGCCCAGAAGCAGAACGACGGTGCCCGCCAGCCCCATCAGCGCGCCCACCACATGGGCCGGGCGCAGCCCGGCGCCGGGCAGGCGGGCGGACAGCAGCACGATCAGCAGCGGCCACAGATAGGCGATCAGCCCGGCATCGGCGGGCGGGGCCAGCTTCAAGGCGGTGAAATAGACGAAATGGTAGCCGAACAGGCCGCCGACCCCATGGATCCAGGCCGCCGGTCGCTGGCGGAAGACGCGCAGGCCGGGCCCGCGCAACGCCGCCACCAATCCCACCAGGCCGCCGACAAAGAAGGTCAGCGCGGTGAGCAGGAACGGCGGCACGGCGCCGGTGGCGGCGGTGGACAGCGCCAGCGTCGCCCACAGCAGGATGGCGATGAGGCCGATTCGGGTGGCGGTCGCGGAAGGGGCGGGTGAAGCGGCTGGGGAAGCGTCTGCCATGCTTAGGTCCGAGGGTCCGCATCCGCTGAAAGGAGAGTGCGAGCAATGCCGCGCCGGACGGGGCGGGTCAAGGCGCCGGCCGAAGGGGAGACACGCGACGCAAACGAAAAGGGCCGCGCCGGCGATGCCGGAGCGGCCCTTCGAGTTCAGCGCAAAAGCGGGCTCAGGTGATGTACTGGCCGCCATTGGCGGTGAGGGTGGAGCCGGTGATGAAGCTGGCCTCATCCGACACCAGGAACGCCACGCAGCGGGCAATGTCTTCCGGCTCGCCGAGCCGGCCCACGGGGATGTTGCCGATGATCTTCTTCAGCACGTCCTCGGGCACGGCGCGCACCATCTCGGTGGCCACATAGCCCGGCGCGATGGCGTTCACCGTGATGCCCAGCGCGGCGCTTTCCTGGGCCAGGGCCTTGACGAAGCCGATCTCGCCGGCCTTGGCGGCGGAGTAGTTGGTCTGGCCGAACTGGCCCTTCTGGCCGTTGATGGACGAGATGCAGACGATGCGCCCGAACTTGCGCGCCCGCATGCCCTCGATCACGTTCCGGCACATGTTGAAGGCCGAGTTCAGATTGGTGTTGATGACCGCGGTCCACTGCTCCAGCGTCATGCGGTGCAGGGTGGTGTCGCGGGTGATGCCGGCATTGTTGACCAGGACTTCCACCGGCCCCAGTTCGGCTTCCACCTTGGCGATGCCGGCCTTGCAGGCTTCGAAGTCGGACACGTCCCACTTATAGGCAGCAATGCCGGTCTTCTCGGTGAAGGCCTGCGCGGCGGCATCGTTGCCGGCGTAGCTGGCGGCCACCTTGTAGCCCTTGTCCTTCAACGCGATCGAAATCGCCTCGCCGATTCCCCGGGTTCCGCCCGTAACCAATGCAACACGCGACATATGTCCCTCCCTCTCCCCTGACGGACCCCGTGCGGCCACAGCCGCCTGCTATTGGAGCGCGGTTGATCCGCGCTCCCGGGGGCCTCCTAGCAAGTCGATATGCTCATGTGAGACGTCTCATGCCCGGCGTGTGGCCACGCCGGGCGGGGCGCGATCAGTCGCGTTCCACGCACATGGCGATGCCCATGCCGCCGCCGATGCAGAGCGTGGCGAGGCCCTTCTTGGCGTCGCGCTTCTGCATTTCGTGCAGCAGGGTCACCAGGATGCGGGTGCCGGAGGCGCCGATGGGGTGGCCGATGGCGATGGCGCCGCCGTTCACATTCACCTTGTCGGTGTCCCAGCCCAGTTCCTTGTTCACGGCGATGGCCTGGGCGGCGAAGGCTTCGTTGGCCTCGATCAGGTCGAGATCGTCCACGGTCCAGCCGGCCTTTTCCAGCGCCGCCTTGGAGGCGGGGATGGGGCCGGTGCCCATGACCTTGGGATCCACGCCCGCCTGCGCCCAGGAGACGATGCGGGCCAGCGGGGTCTTGCCTTCCGCCTTGGCGCGCGCCGCGCTCATCAGCACCACGGCGGCGGCGCCGTCATTGATGCCGGAGGCGTTGGCGGCGGTGACCGTGCCGTCCTTCTCGAACGCCGGCTTCAGCTTGGTCATGGCGTCGATGGTGGCGCCGTGGCGGGGATATTCGTCGGTGTCCACGATCACGTCGCCCTTGCGGGACGAGATGGTCACCGGCACGATCTCATCCTTGAAGCGCCCGGCCTTCTGGGCGGCTTCCGCCTTGTTCTGGGAGGCCACCGCGAACACGTCCTGGTCGGCGCGGGTGATCTGGTACTGGCGGGCCACGTTCTCTGCGGTGTTGCCCATGTGGTAGCCGTTGAAGGCGTCCCACAGGCCGTCCTTGATCATGGTGTCGGTGAGGTCGAGATTGCCCATGCGGGTGCCGTTGCGCAGGTGCGCGGCATGGGTGGACTGGCTCATGGATTCCTGGCCACCGGCCACCACCAGGGTGCTGTCGCCGGTCTTGATGGCCTGGAAGCCCAGGGCCACCGAGCGCAGGCCCGAGCCGCAGACCTGGTTCACTTCCCACGCGGGGCTTTCGATCGGCACGCCGGCGGCGATGGAGGCCTGGCGGGCGGGGTTCTGGCCCTGGGCGGCGGTGAGCACCTGCCCGAGGATGACTTCGCTCACGTCCGCGGGCGCAACGCCCGCGCGCTCGAGGGCGGCCTTGATGACGATGGCGCCCAACTGATGCGCGGGGAGGGAGGACAGAGCGCCGTTGAAGGACCCTACGGCGGTCCGGGCGGCGCTGACGATGACGACGTCGTCGGTCATGGGCTTCTCTCCTGGGGCGGCATTAATGCGCCGCACTCGAATGCGCCGCATGGTGGTTGGGTGCCGGACCCGCTGTCAATGATCCAAATCACGAGGTCCACGGGCGAGCGCGCCGCATCATGGAACGCGCGCGGCGCACACAAATTGGTAGCCGTGCTGCGGGAAAGGTTCTACCGTGACTACGCCCAAGGGAAGAACGGATGACCGGACAATGGCCAAGACGCAAGAGCCAGTCACCATCAAGAAGTACGCAAATAGACGCCTCTATAACACCGGCACGAGCACCTATGTGACGCTCGAAGACCTCGCCAATATGGTGAAAGAGGGTGAAGATTTCGTCGTCTATGATGCGAAGAATGGTGACGACATTACCCATTCCGTGCTGACGCAAATCATTTTCGAACAGGAAAATAAGGGGCAGAACCTTTTGCCCATCGCCTTCCTGCGGCAGATCATTCGCTTTTACGGCGATAGCATGCAGATGATGGTTCCGCGCTACCTGGAAATGTCCATCGAAAGCTTCACCAAGGAGCAGGGCAAGATGCGCGACCACGTGGCGAAGACCATCACGGGGACGCCATTCAGCGGCTTCGAGGAGCAGGTGCGGCGGAACATGGAAGTGTTCGGCAGCGCCTTCAACATCTTCCTGCCCTTCAAGGGCGAGGGCGATGCCGCCGGCACCGAGACGCCGGCGCCCACGCCGCCCGCCTCCAGCGGTACCGACGAACTGGATGCCCTGAAGCGGCAGATGGCCGACATGCAGCAGAAGCTGGAAAAGCTGGTGACCAAGCCCGAGGGCGGCAACCAGTAGACCCATCCTCACGCCATGCCGGGGGCGCGCCCATCGCGGTCGCTTCCCCGGCAGCGGTCGAACCACTAGGTGCCGATCACCAAAGGTTGGGCCAGGCCGCTGAGCGCGCCCTGGAAGTAATCGCAGCCCCAGTCCAGCAGCGCGGCGGCTGAGGTTTCGTTCTGCACATATTCCGCCACGGTCTGGATGCCCATGTGCTGCGCCAGGCTCAGCAGCGCGCGCACGAAGGCGCGGTCGTCGGCGGACTTCATCATGTTCAGCACAAAGCTGCCGTCGATCTTCACCATGTCGACGTCCAGCTTGCGCAGGTTGCGGAACGAGGTGGCGCCGGCGCCGAAATCGTCGATAGCGATGCGTGCGCCGCGCTTGCGCACAGTGCTGATGAACTGCCGCGCAGCAGGCAGGTCGTCCACCGTCACCGATTCGGTCAGCTCGACGATCAGCCGCGGGGCGATGCTCTCGTCCACCTCGCGGTGGAACAGGCGCATCCAGGCCTCGTCGGCGATGGAGGACACCGACACATTGATCGACACATGCAGGCCGGAGTCGTGCCGCATGGTGGCGGCGACGGTCTGAAGCACGCAGCGATCCAGCCCGCCCATGAGGCCGAGCCGCTCGGCCGCGCCCACCAGGCGCTGACCGCCGTAGCGGTGCCGGCCGGTTTCCGCCGGGATCCGCGCCAGCGCCTCGCTGAAGGCGAGGGCGCGGCTGGCGGCATGCACCACCGGCTGCAGCGCGACCTGCACATGGTTGTTGTCGAGCGCCTGCACGATCTCGTCGGCCATGCGCAGATTGACCAGCCGGCGGCCTTCGCCGGCACCGGAGCGCGCATCCAGGAAGAAGCGGCCTCGGCCCAGCCGCTTGGCCCGCTCATGCGCCTCTTGCAGGCGCGAGACGATCTGGTCGACGGCCAGCGCCGTCTGCGGGGCGCAGATGGCGCCGATGGTGACGCTGACCGGAATGGACCCCTCGCCATGGGACAGAGGCGTGGCGCGGATGTCCTCCACCAGTTGCTCGCCAAAGGTGGCGACCATGCCCGGCTCTGCCGCGGGCACCAGGATGGCGAACTTGTTGCCGGAGAAGCGCACCAGCAGGTCCCGCGCGTGAAGCCGGCTGCGCAGATGTCGGGCCAGCGCCAGGAGCATCTGATCGGCGGCCTCGAAGCCGAAGCGGTCGTTGATGCGGCCGAGATCATCCAGGCCCACCAGCAGCAGCGCCCAGCGCGGTGCCTGGTCCTGGCGCATGGCGTCCAGAGCCTCCAGCAATTGGCGGCGGGTGGCGATGCCGGTGAGGGGATCGATGTCCGGCTCCGCCGGTTTCGCTCCGCTCTGCGACACCACTCGGAGTGTGCCGGTGGCCCGTGCCGGCGCCCCGTCGGGGCCGGGGAACCAGCGCCCCTGATCGCGTACGGCGATGGGGGCGGCGGCGGCAGCGAACGTCAGGCGGCAGAGCGCCGCATAGGGCACGCCCTCCGCTGGCGCGTCGGCCCCCTGCTTGAAGCCGTGATAGGACGCCGCCCGCGCATCGATACCGCAGGCCGCGAGAAAGCCGGCGCCGGTGGCGATCGCTTCGCCGGTGCCGAGCACCTCGGCGGTATTCGGGCTCCAGGCCATGAGGTCGCTGGCGAGATCCCAGACATAGGCCGCGCAGCCCGCGGCGCTCAGCGCCGCCCAGGCATCTTCGGGCGCAAGGGCCGGGGCGCGCGCCCGCGGGGCCGGGGGCGCTGCCGCTGGCTTTGCACTGCGTCCGCTCACGACCTCACCTCTGCCTGCATGCCTCCAGGGAGGCGATCAGGGATTGTCCATTCTAGCGAACTTGCGGAGCGCACACAGCTATTCGTTTTCGGGCGGGGATGGGTCACTGTCCCGGAGGCACCACGGACACGTCGCGCTGGGCCACCCGGATCGAAACCGAGAAGCCGGTGAGCACATCCAGCAGCATGACGCAAATCAGCAGGATGAACACCGAGCTGCCGGCCTGCCGCACCATGAGAAACTCCACCACGGCGGCGATCAGCAGCAGCAGCGAGAGCATGTGGTCGATGATGGAGCGGGCCGAGATGCGGGTGGCCTTCATCAGTTCGAAGAACAGCACCAGCAAGGTGAAGGCGGTGAAGGCATCGCTCAGGCTGATCGCCCAGGTGGCGCCCGAGGGCAGTGCGAAGCTGGCCAGCGCCGCAGTCCACTCCAGCCCCGGCGTGATGAAGACCAGGATGTTGTAGATCGCGAGCGGGATGATCAGCAGCGGGATCGGGGTCAGCATGGCGCGCTCCTCGGCGGGGCAGGTGCAGCCCGCCATGCGGAGGGCTCGTGCACATTGAAGCGCGATGGGTCGCACATGCCGGTTAAAAAGTCATGGCCGGCGGGCGCAGGTCGGCCCTGATCACCGGCGGCCGCCCGTGATGGACGCTGGGGCAAGCAGATCCGCAAACGAAAAAAGCGACCGCGAGGGTCGCTTCATCGTCGTCGCTTCATCGTCCAGGAACCATCATGCCGTCGATTAAGACGTGTCGCTCAGATGCTTCCGGCAGATCGGCGCGGACGGTCAGGCCGCCCGCGAGCAGATCAGGCTTCGACCTTGGGCTTCAGGATCTGGCGACCGCGATACATGCCGGTCTTCAGGTCCAGGTGATGCGGACGACGCAGTTCACCGGAATCCTTGTCTTCCACATAGGTGGGCTGCTTCAGCGCATCCGCCGAGCGGCGCATGCCGCGACGCGACGGCGAGGTTTTTCTCTTCGGGACAGCCATTGTCCAAACTCCAGCAAACGTCCGAGTGCCAATGCCTGCCGCGGCGGTTCGCGCAGGCATGCGAAACCAGTTCTCAATTGAGAGGGGCGCCTTATACAGCGTCACGGGCCGAAGCGGAAGGCCCCCGCTCCGGGAAATGCAATATCAGGGCGAATGCACCGGCTCAGCTTCACGCTCGGCGCCCTTCGCTCAGGTTGCCAAGAATTAAGAATGCGCCGTCCGTGATTGAAAACACGGAGGAAACCGCGAATTCATCCCGCCGCGCGCTTGCCTCTCCCGCTTCTCCCGCCTCAAGAAAGCCCCCTTGTCAGCGGAGTCAAGCTGCGCGAGGGTGCCGCGCCAACGCGACCCGTTCAACGCGAGAACATTGGATCCCATGATGCGTACCGCTCACACCGCCGCTTTGGCGGTCGCTCTCACCGCTTTTGCCTTCAGCGGCCCGGCGTCCGCCCAGACCTCGGCGCCGAGCGCCACTCCTCCCGCCGCCAGCGCCCCCGCTGCGGCCGCGGCTCCGGCCCCCACGCCCAGCACGGTGCTGGAGACGGTGAACGGAACGCCGATCACCGCCGGCGAACTGGCCCTGGCCGAGGAAGACATCGGCGCCGGCCTGCCGCAGGTGCAGGGCGATGCGCGTAAGGAGTACATCCTCTCCTTCCTCACCGACATGACGCTGCTCGCTCAGCAGGCCACCGCGCAGAAGCTCGACCAGTCGCCGGAATTCGTCGCCAAGATGAACTATCTGCGCACCAAGGCGCTGATGGAGACGCTGATGAGCGCCGAGGCCAAGAAGGCCGTGACCGACGCCGCCAAGCGCAAGACCTATGACGAGTTCGTGGCCCAGTCCAAGCCCGAGACCGAAGTGCACGCTCGCCATATTCTGGTGGATACCGAGGCCAAGGCCAAGGAAATCGCCGCCAAGGCCAAGGCCGGCGCCGATTTCGCCAAGCTGGCCAAGGAAAACTCCAAGGACAGCGCCGAGGACGGCGGCGATCTGGGCTATTTCACCAAGGACCAGATGGTGCCGGAATTCGCCGATGCCGCCTTCAAGCTGGACAAGGGCCAGGTCTCCGATCCGGTCAAGACCCAGTTCGGCTGGCATGTCATCAAGGTCGAGGACAAGCGCCAGAAGCCGGTGCCCACCTTTGAGCAGGTGTCCGACCAGATCGACCAGTTCCTGATCCGCAAGGCGCAGTCGGACCTGGTGACCAAGCTGCGGGCTGACGCCAAGGTGGAGAAGGTCGGCGCTCCCGCCGCTCCCGCTCCCGCCGCCACCCCGGCGGCTCCGGCCGCGCCCGCCACTCCGGCGGCGCCCGCCACGGGCAAGTGAAGATAAGGGCCGTGCTCGGATCGTAAGGATCCGGCTGCGGCAGTTATGGCGACGGCGCGGCGGCTTCGGCTTCCGCGCCGTTTGCATGTCTGGCGCCGTGTGCGGCCCCCCGGAGCGCTGCCCGCACCAGGGCCGGAAGATCAGTATCGCCGTCCATATGGCCGGTCAGCAGGCGCATCCAGCTGAAGCCGAAGATCATCTCCACCAGCAAGGCGATGTCCGTCTGCGGCGGCAGTTCGCCGCGCGCCATGCCGCGGGTGATGACGTTGTGCACATGCTGCCGACGCTCCGTCAAAAAGGCATTGAGAGCCGCCAGGGAATGCGGGTCCGATTGCGCCTCGGCGATGATGGAGCGGAAGGCGGCGCCGGCCGGCGTATCCCGCCAGAAGGCGAACAGCCGCCGCAACAGTTCCAGCAGGTCGCCCTCCAGCGTGCCGGTATCGACCTGGAGCACGGTTTCCTTCTGCCGGGCATAGACGTCGATCAGCAATGCGGTGCGGGTGGGCCACCAGCGATAGACCGTCGGCTTGCCCGCGCCGGCGCGCCGGGCCACCGCTTCGATGCTGAAGCCCGCCAATCCGCGCTCCGCCAGAATCGCCGTGGCGGCATCGAGAATGGCGTTGGCGCTCTCCGGATTGCGGCGGCCGCCGATGGAGGTACGCCGCCGCGCCGGGGCGGGCGTGTCGCTCTGCATGATGCTCTTCCTCACGATGGCCGTGGCAACCAGCGCCACCACATCGGTTGGTGTCGGCGGGGACCGCATCGACCTCTTCAGTCGCATGGGCTGGATTGACATAACGAAACGGGCCGGATAGATCAAATTCTGATAGAAACGATCCGTTTCGTTTGCTCGAGTGGAGATGTCGAATGCCCGGTCTTCCGCCCGTTCCGCCCGTTCCGCCCGTTCCGCCCGTTCCGCCTGTGAAACCCGAGACACCGGGCGAGGGTGCAGTCGCGCAAGCCCACCCATCGGCGCACGTGCGCCTGTCAGCGCCGTGCCGGTTCCGGGTCACGCTGGCAGCCTCCATGGGCGCCTATCCCATCATCACCCTCATTCTCTACATCCTCGGGCCGGCGACCGAGGGTTGGCCGGTGTGGCAGAAGACCTTGGCCATCGTGCCGATCATGGTGCCGGCTATGGTGTTCGGCATCATCCCGGCGGTGCATCGCTTCGCCGGTCCCTGGCTGCGGCCGCGGGCGCGGGCGTGACCCAAGGAGGCTCTTGCCTATGACAGCGAGGTGCGGCACACCGCTCTCGCCATCACCTCCGGGGGCCTTCATGTCTGCGTCCATCTCGCCGCTCGCGCCCAAGTTCATCCCTGAGGTTCCGCCGGTTCCAGGCGTGACATTCGCCACGGCGGAAGCCGGCGTGCGCTACAAGAATCGCACCGACGTGCTGATGGTCTCCTTGGCCAAGGGCACCACGGTGGCCGGCGTCACCACCCGTTCCCTGTGCCCCTCCGCTCCGGTGGAGTGGTGCCGCGAGGCCCTCAAGAAGGGCAAGGCGCGCGGCCTGGTGGTCAATTCCGGCAATGCCAATGCCTTCACCGGCCAGAAGGGCCGCGAGGCCACCGCGCTCACCGCGCAGATCGCCGCGCAGGCGCTGGGCTGCAAGCCGTCCGAGATTTTCCTCGCCTCCACCGGCGTCATCGGCGAGCCGCTGGACGCCACCAAGTTCGTCGGCGTGCTCGATGACGTTGCCAGCCGCCTGGCCCCCGGTCCCTGGGAAGGCCCGGCGCGGGCGATCATGACCACCGACACCTTTCCCAAGCTCGCCACCGCCCAGGTGCCGTTCGGCGACACCACCGTGACCATCGCCGGCATCGCCAAGGGCGCCGGCATGATCGCCCCCGACATGGCGACCATGCTCTCCTTCGTGTTCACCGATGCGCCGATCGCGGCGCCGGTGCTCCAGGCGCTGCTGTCCAAGTTGGTGGTCAACAGCTTCAACGCCGTCACCGTGGACGGCGACACCTCCACCTCCGACACCCTGCTGCTGTTCGCCACCGGCGCCGCCAAGGCCCAGGGCGCGCCGCTGGTGAAGGATGCGGCGGACCCGGTGCTGCGGGCCTTCCGCAAGGCCCTGAAGGGCGTGCTGGGCGATCTGGCCGAGCAGGTGGCCCGCGACGGCGAGGGCGCCCGCAAGCTGGTGCGGGTGCATGTGACCGGCGCGGTGTCCAAGCGTTCGGCCCGGCGCATCGCCTTCTCCATCGCCAATTCACCGCTGGTGAAGACCGCCGCCGCGGGCGAGGACGCCAATTGGGGCCGCGTGGTCATGGCTGTGGGCAAGGCCGGCGAGCCGGCAGACCGCGACCGCCTCGCCATCTCCTTCGGTCCCTACCGGGTGGCAGCCGCTGGTGCCCGAGATTCCGGCTATGACGAGGAGACGGTGTCCGCCTACATGAAGGGCGACGTCATCGACATCACCGTGGACCTTGGCCTCGGCAAGGGTCGCGACCGGGTGCTGACGTGCGACCTCACCAAGGAATATGTCGCCATCAACGGCGACTACCGTTCGTGAAGATCGTCCTCGTCGCCGCCTGCGCGCTGGTGGATGCCGATGGCCGGGTGCTGGTGGCCCAGCGCCCGGAGGGCAAGGCATTGGCCGGCCTTTGGGAGTTTCCCGGCGGCAAGGTTGAGCCCGGCGAGCGGCCGGAAGAGACCCTCATTCGCGAACTGCATGAGGAACTGGGCATCACGGTGAAGGAGCCCTGCCTGGCGCCGCTCACCTTCGCCAGCTACGGCTATGCGGACTTCCACCTGCTGATGCCGCTGTGGATCTGTCGCCGCTGGGATGGGTCGGTGACGGCCCTGGAGCACAGCGCCCTGAAATGGCTGCGCCCATCCAAATTGCGCGACCTTCCCATGCCCCCCGCCGACGAGCCGCTGATCCCGGCGCTCATCGACCTGCTGGGGCCGTAGCGGCGGGTCAGACCACCAGCGGCGCCAGTGCCTGCTTGAGGTGGTCCGGCAGCGGCACCGGGCGGCGGGTGTCGCGGTCCACATAGACATGGACGAAATAGCCCTGGGCCGAGGCGGTATCCTCGCCGGCCTTGAAGATCCCGATCTCATAGCGCACCGACGTGCCGCCCAGCCGGGTCACCCGCAGGCCGGCCTCCACCTGCTCGGGGAAGGTCAGGCTGGCGAAGTAGGAACAGCGGGTTTCCACCACCAGGCCGATGGCGCGGCTCTCGTGTGGATTCACACTGTTTGTGCGCATGAGGAATTCCGCGACCACCGTGTCGAAATACGCGTAATAGACCACGTTATTCACGTGTCCATACACGTCCATATCCGACCATCGGGTGGTGATGGGCAGGAAATGGGGGAATGACGCGCGGGTGGCGGGCGCCTCGCGCTCGGCCTTCGGCTGGCTCTCGGTGGTGGACATCTGTGGCCTTTGGGTGGCGCTTCGGCGGGAGCCCCATGCTCACCATCGGCGCTATCCGGTCAAGGGTGCTGCCCTATCCCGGCGCCTCGCCGGTGGGCCGCTCCGTTGTGCCCAAGGCATCCGCCAGCCGCATCCGGGCCGAGCCGGGCCGCAAAGGCTTCTGCTGGCTCTCATGGGGCGCCCAGCCGGACAGCCAGACGATCTCGAATGTGGCCCGCACCCGTCCGTCCGGATCCGAAAACCGCTCGGCATAGACTTCCGCCGCCCGCAGCAACGTGGCGCGGCGCAGCGGCGTGCGGCGGCGTTCCACCAAAGCATTGGCGGCGCCCATGCGGCGCAGGTCGGCCATCAAGGCGAAGGGCGAGCCATAACGCACCACTACCCGGTCCACGTCGGTGACCGGCAGGGCAAAGCCCGCCCGTTGCAACAGCCCGCCCATGTCCCGCACATCCGCGAACGGCGCCACCCGGGGCGAGACGCCGCCTGTGGTCTCGCTTTCAGCAATGGCGAAGGCCTCCCGCAACTCCGCCAGGCTGCCTCCGCCGATGAGGGCGGCGAGGAACAGCCCGTCCGGCTTCAGCGCCCGCCGGATCTGGGCGAAGGCGCCGGGCAAATCGTTGACCAATTGCAGGGACAGCGCCGAGACCACCAGATCCAGCGCGCCGTCGCCGAAGGGCAGGGCCTCCTCG
>CALRNP020000033.1:0-30542 GCA_943369575.1 Azorhizobium sp. AG788
TCCTGTCCCGTACCGCCTCTGCCCAGGAGGCCGGCGGCCGCGCCGGCCGTGGGCGCGAGGAGGGCAGTGCCTATCTGACCACCCGCGACGGCACGCAGATCTATTACAAGGACTGGGGGCCGCGCGATGCCCAGCCCATCGTGTTCCACCATGGCTGGCCGCTGTCCTCCGACGACTGGGACGCCCAGCTGCTGTTCTTCGTCGCCAATGGCTACCGGGTCGTGGCGCATGACCGGCGCGGCCATGGCCGCTCGACGCAGGTGGCGACGGGGAACGACATGGACCATTATGCCGCTGACGCCTCGGCGGTGGTGGAGCATCTCGATCTACGCAACGCCGTCCACATCGGCCATTCCACCGGCGGCGGCGAAGTGGCCCGCTATGTGGCCCGCTATGGCCAGCCGCAGGGCCGGGTGGCGAAGGCGGTGCTCGTCAGCTCGGTGCCGCCGCTCATGCTCAAGACGGCGGCCAATCCCGGCGGCACGCCCATCGAGGTGTTCAACGGCTATCGCGCGGCGCTGGCCGCCAATCGCGCCCAGTTCTATCTCGATGTCGCTTCCGGCCCGTTCTACGGCTTCAACCGGCCGGGCGCGAAGGTCTCCCAGGGCATCATCGAGAATTGGTGGCGCCAGGGCATGATGGGTGGCGCGCTGGCGCAGTATCAAGGCATCAAGGCCTTCTCCGAGACCGACCAGACCGAGGACCTGAAGGCGATCACCGTCCCCACCCTGATCCTCCAGGGCAGCGACGACCAGGTGGTGCCCTATGAAGACGCCTCGCTGCTCCAGGCCAAGCTGCTGCGGAACAACACGCTGAAGATCTATCCGGGCTATCCCCACGGCATGCTGACGACCCACGCGGACGTCATCAATCCGGACCTGCTGGCCTTTGTGAAAGCCTGATCCCGGACATCTCCGCCTCCTCTCGCCGGGGAGGCGGGGTTCTGTTGAGCCATGGACTGATTGGCTCATCTGTCCCCCTCCGGGCCGGCTCGGCGCGGGTAAGTTCTGTCTCCGAGCAGTGGCGCCGGGGGGCGAGATGAATGAGATCGACGTCGTTCTGGTGCTGTTGCTTGGCGTGGTGGTCAGCCATTGGCTGGCGCGCGCGCTGGGGAACCGCATCGCCATTCCCCTGGTGCAGATCGCCATCGGCATGGCCATTGGCGTGGGCACCGGCATCGGCCGCCATCTGCATCCGGATCTGTTCTTCCTGCTGTTCCTGCCGCCGCTGCTGTTCCTCGATGGCTGGCGCGTGTCGCGGGAGGATCTGTGCGACAACATCGGCACCATTGCCTCGCTCGCGGTCGGGCTGGTGTTCTTTACCGTCCTCGGTGTCGGGCTGCTGCTGCATGTGCTGATCCCGAGCCTACCGCTGACGGTCGCCTTCGCCCTCGCGGCCGTGCTCTCGCCCACCGATGTGGTCGCCGCCACCGCCATGATGCGCACCGTCGCCGTGCCCACGCGCCTATTGCGCATCCTGCAGGGGGAGGCCCTATTCAACGATGCCTCCGGGCTGGTCTGCCTGCGTTTCGCCGTGGCCGCCACGCTGACGGGGGCATTCTCGCCCTGGGACTCGATCACGGATTTCGCCTGGATCGCCGGTGCCGGCATCGGCATCGGCCTCGCCACCACCTGGATCATCACCGCGCTCAAGACCAGGATGGCGCGGCAGTGGGGCGAGAACACCTCGTCGCAGATCCTCATTAGCCTGCTGACGCCGTTCGGCGCCTATCTCCTGGCCGAGCAACTCCAGTGTTCCGGCGTCCTGGCCGCGGTGGCGGCCGGAATGATGATGAGCGAGATGGAGATCCGTGGCCCCACGCTCGCTGTCACCCGCCTGCGCCGCAGCACCATCTGGGATACGGCCCAATTCGCCCTCAACGGCATCATCTTCCTGCTGCTGGGCGCGCAGGTGCCGCACATCGTCACCAAGGCTGTTTCCGGCGCGATGGAGAGCGGCCATGCCCAGCCCTGGTGGCTGGCGCTCTATACGCTGGCGGTCACCGCCGCTTTGATCGGCCTGCGGTTCGTGTGGGTCTGGATCACGGTGGCCGTGTCGCTCGCCCGCCGGCGCGTGGCGGGGGAAGCCTCCCAGCGTCCGAGCTGGCGGCTGGTGGCCGCCATGTCCGCCGCCGGCGTGCGCGGCACGATCACGCTGGCCGGTGCGCTCAGCCTGCCCTTGACCCTGCCGAACGGATCCCCCTTCCCGGATCGGGACCTGGTGATCTTCCTTGCCGGCAGCGCCATCATCGTGTCCCTGGTGCTGTCCAACCTGCTGTTGCCGCTGCTGTTGCGCAACGTGCGCCTGCCGGCAGAGCGCCAGGACGCCGTTGCCGAGGATCGGGCGCGGATCGCCGCCGCCAGCGCCGCCCTGGCAGCGATCGCCGCGACGCAGCCGCAGGTCCATGCGCCCGACGGGGCCATGGATGTCGCGGCCTGCGTGGCCGATCTCTATCAGCGGCGTCTGCACCAGCTCCAGCCGACCGTGCGGGCGGCGGCGGGGCATGGCGATGAGCGGCAGGCGGAGGCGCGGCTGCGGGTCGCCGCCCTCAAGGCCGAGCGGGAGGTCATCGTGCGCATGGCCCGCAGCCATGAAATCCGCAGCGAGCTCGCACACCGGCTGCTGCGCGAACTGGATCTGCGCGAAGCCCAATACGATCTCTGAGCCGTCCCATCCGGCGGGCGCAGGAGCGTCAGGCGCGGGCGCAACGCGCGTCTTCGCCGCCAGAGGTGGTTCAGCGGCTGGTCGCCTTCACCACCACCGCGATCAGCGCCAGCAGCAGGAGCGACAGCCCCAGGGCATTGCGTAGGCTCAGGGCCGTGATGGCCAGTGCGCCGGCCACGACGCCGCTCACGAAGGCCAGCCAGCAGGTCACCTGCACCAGGGCCGGTGCGGCGGGGCCGGTGCGGCAGACATAATGAGCAAGCGCTTGGCCGATGCCGAACACGGTTCCCGTGAGAAACCCCTTGCCCACATCGGCGCCCGTCACGCTCTGGTGCAGCACATTCTGCATGCCCATGGCGGCGGCCAGCGGCAGCAGGCCGGCAAATCCGATCTGCGCCTGAGTCAGTGCGATGCTGAGCGCCAGCAGGCCACATTCGGCGGCCAGGATCGGCAGCGGATGCGGGCGCTGGCACCGGCTGGCAAGCACGGTGCCGGCAAACGCCCCCAGCACGAAGGTGGCGATGACACAGACGCTGTGCACCACCACAGGCATGTCCATCTTGGCCAGGTCGATGCCCAGGCGCGTGCTGTTGCCGCTCATGAACGACACATAGAGCCCGGAGAGCTGCATATAGCCGATAGCGTCCAGGAAGCCGGCAAAGGCCGTGGTCATGACCGCGAACAGCAATGGCGCCCGTGTGGATGACGGGGCGCGCTGTGGCGAGGGGTGGGACTGGTCCAGCATGTGAGCGTTGCTTTCCGGCGTGTCGCGCGCACCGGCGTGAGCCGAACGCGCCGTACGATCCCTGGGACAGCCACGTTCCCGTGCGGTATCCCGCCGCGTCTATCGCGTCCGCCATGCAGGTTTTCCTTTCACACGGACGGCGCGGGCGAGCCGGCGGGGGAGGGCACCCAGGCGTCTCAAATGAGCTGCATACCAAGATATGAGACGAGCCGCCTATAAGGCGCGCAGCGCGAATTCTAGAAAGACGGCCATGACCTGAAATAATCGAGAGTTATGGACCATGCCCCAAGCTGATACACTTCGTTCCGAAGACGCCGCACCGGGCCTTGGTCCGGTCAAGACGCTGGCCATGGCCATGGCGGCGGGCATCGCGGTGGCCAACATCTATTACAACCAGCCGATGCTGGCGGTGATCGAGCGGGATTTCCCGAACTCGGCGGGCATCGGCCTCATTCCCACCGCCACCCAACTCGGCTATGCGGCCGGCCTGCTGCTGCTGGTGCCCCTGGGCGACCTGACCGATCGCCGGCGGCTCATCGTGATCCAGTTCATCATGCTGGCGGCGACGCTGGTGATCGCGGCGCTCGCCCCCAGCGCCGGGGTGCTGATCGCCGCCTCGCTGCTGGTGGGCGCCAGTTCCACGGTGGCGCAGCAGATCGTGCCCTTCGCCGCTAGCCTGGCGGCGCCGGAGCGGCGCGGGCGCACGCTCGGCACCGTCATCGCCGGCCTGCTGTGCGGCATTCTCTTCAGCCGCACCCTGGCGGGCTTCGTGGCCTCCCACGCCGGCTGGCGCGAGATGTTCTGGCTGGGTATCCCGCTGGCGCTCATCGGCGCCGCCAGCATGGCGCTGCTGCTGCCGCGCAATCATCCCCATGCCGATCTCGGCTATGGCCGCTCCTTGCTGTCGCTGGTGGCGCTGTGGCGGGAGGAGCCGGCGCTGCGCAGCGCCGCGCTCACCCAAGCGGCGCTGTTCGCCTCGTTCACGGTGTTCTGGACCATCCTGGCGCTGCATCTGGAGGAGCCGGCGTTCGGCCTCGGGCCGGAGGTGGCGGGCCTGTTCGGCATTCTGGGCGCGGCGGGCATCCTGGCCGCGCCCATCGCCGGGCGCCTTGCCGATCATCGCGGCCCGCATCTGGTGATCTATCTCGGCGCGGCGGCGACCCTGGCATCCTGGCTGCTGTTCGGCCTGTGGGATGTGATGACCGGCCTCATCATCGGCGTCGTGCTGCTGGATTTCGGCATGCAGAGCGCGCTGGTGTCCAACCAGCACATCGTCTTCGCCTTGCGTCCCGAGGCCCGCAGCCGCCTCAACACCGTGTTCATGACCGCCATGTTCCTCGGCGGTGCCGCCGGCTCGGCCGGCGCCACCTTCGCCTGGGGCCTGGGCGGATGGGCGGCGGTCAGCCTCTTCGGCGGCTTGCTGTCGGTCCTGGCCCTGGTGCTGAAGGTCACGACGCACCGGGCCGCGTGGCACCCCGCCGCGTCCGCGCCAACCGAGCTCCCGCACAACTCGATGGAGGCCGGCCAATGACACCGATGCGCATCCGGATCGTGGGCGGCTCCCTGGGCGGCCTGTTCGCAGCGGCTCTGCTCCGGCAGGATGGCCATGACGTCGTGATCTACGAACGCTCCGTCGGCGGCCTGGGTGGCCGTGGCGCCGGGCTGGTGCCGCAGCAGGAGGTCTTCACGCTCCTCGACCGGCTCGGTGCCGGGCATGTGGCGGAAATCGGCGTGGTGGCGTTGGAGCGCATCACCTTGGCCCGCGATGGCGGCATCGCCCACCGCGAGCGCCGGGCGCAGATGCAGATCTCGTGGGACCGCCTGTATGCGGCGGTGGCGGATCTGATCCCAGCGCAGGCCTATCGGCTGGACAGCCCGGTGCGGGCGGTGGATCAGGATGCCCATGGCGCCATCGTCCATTTCGAAGAGGGTGGATCCGAGCCGGCCGACCTGGTGATCGGTGCCGACGGCGTCGGCTCGGTGGTGCGGGCCGCGGTAGTGGGCGGCCCCGATGCGAGCCGCTATGCGGGTTACGTGGCCTGGCGCGGCTTGGTGCCGGAGCAGGCGCTGCCGGTGGTCGCCGCCGAGCCGCTGCTGGATCGCTTCGCTTTCTATATGATGCCGCGCTCGCACATGCTCGGCTATCTGGTTGCCGGGGCCGACGGCGAGGTGGAGCCGGGTGAGCGGCGCTACAATTGGGTGTGGTATCGCCGCATCCCGGCCGAGGAACTGGCCGGCGTGCTCACTGACCCACACGGCAAGGCACATCCGTTTTCCCTGGCGCCCGGCCAGGTCACCGCGGCCCATGCGCGGACGTTGCAGGCGGATGCGCAAGCCCTTCTGCCGCCGCCCTTTGCCGCTGCGGTGGCGGCCGAGCCGCGGCCGTTCGTGCAGGCGATCTTCGATTATGAAGCCCCGCGCATGGTCAACGGCCGGATCATTCTGCTGGGGGATGCCGCCTTTGTGGTCCGCCCGCACACCGCCATGGGCGTCTCGAAGGCGGCGGGGGATGCCATGGCCCTGCGCGCCCATCTGGCATCGGCGCCGCTGGCGGCGGCCTTGAGCGGCTACGAGGCCGAACGGCTGGAGGTCGGCCGGGCCATCGCCGCCTACGGCCAGCGGCTGGGCGCCGATCTGGAGTGAGGCACCGGCAAGCGGCAGTTGCATTTCCCGGCCGGGTGCCAGTCGCAATGCCATGGGTGGGAAAAGCACAGCAAACGTCTATGCCGCAATACAAAATTCTTCGCAGGCCTTCCGCGTCGCAGCGAGGCTCAACGAACGATTATGAGCCGGAAGCTCGGTGAAAATGCCGCGAGAGGGGTGCACAGCCTATTGATCCAATGCCGATATCCGCTAGATTTGGAATGGATCAAAAGCCCTCGGAGCGCCTCTCGTCCACTTCTCCGACCTCTTGAAAAACAAAAGGTAATCCTGGGTGGGTCGCAGAGCATCGGGTTTGATTTTGCCAGCCGCTCTCATGATGTCCTGATCGATCGACAGGTCGCGCAGGCCCGTTTTCTCCGGGACGCCGCAGCCCCGTGCGGTGTTTTTCGGTTGTCGAGGAGCGTTCAGGTATGCGGCCGTCCCGTCGAGACGTGCTTTCTCTCGGCGTGATCGGCAGCATTGCTGTCACGCTGTCCCGCCTCGGTCCAGCGCAGGCCGCAACCGACGGCCCCCTGTCCTTTCTGGCACACGAGACGCTACCGGGTGCGGGTACCGAGCTGCCGGCGGTCGGGCGGGTGGATGGCCTCGCCAAAGTCACCGGCGCCAAGCTCTATGCCTCGGACTTCCGCGCCGCCGACATGCCGGGCTGGCCCACCTCCACGGCGCATGCGTTGCTGGTGCGCGCCAATGACGCCACGCATCTCTATCAGGGACTCGATCTCGACAAGCTGGAGCCCACCGCCCGTCCCGATGTGGTGGTCACCGCCGCCGATCTCGCGCGGCTGAAGATCACCGTGCCGGCCTTCTATGCCGGCGATTTGCTGTGCCCGGAAGGCCAGACGCCGCTCTATCTCGGCCAGCCGGTGGCGATCCTGCTGTTCGCGCAGTTCGATGCCTTCGACCGCGCGCGCCTTGCCTTCCGCGACCGCAAGCTGCTGCGCTTCGGCAAGGAGACCGGCCCGCTCACCGGGGCCAATTACGCCGCCTTTCGCTTCACCCGCGTCGCCGGCGCGACGCCGGATGCCCCGGATGACTATTCCCCGATCCAGGCGGGATGGGTCAGCCCCGGCTTTACCGATGGCTCCGGCCGGCCGATCTGGCAGCCGCTGCCGGTGGCCGAAGGGGGCGACTATGCAAAGGGCGCGACCTATGGCGACGAGATCCGCGCCGAGCTAAAGGCTGCCGATCCGGCGGTGCTGACCCTGGCGCGCACGTTCGATACCCAGTCCATCGATCCGATGTTTCTGGAACCGGAGGCCGGGCTTGCCTGGTACGAACCGGCCGGCAAGGTGCTGGACATCGTGCTCGGCGTGCAGTCGCCCTTCGAGGCGGCGGAGGCGCTCGGCACGCTGCTGGGCGCGGTGCCTGAGGCGCAGCGGCCCTCCCGTATCGACGCCAAGTTCGCGTATATCGGCGGCGGCTTCGGCGGCCGCGACCATACGCCCTTCCCGCTCTATGTAGCCTTGGCAGCCCTGTTCTTCCCCGGCAAGCCGGTGCGCCTGGCCCATGACCGTTTCCAGCAGTTCCAGGGTGGGGTGAAGCGCCACGCCTTCGCCATGCGCTCGCAGATCGGGGTGGATCGCAAGACCGGGCGCATCCGCGCCTTCGCCGCCGACCATGTGCTCGATGGCGGCGGCCTTGCCAATTATTCGGCCAGCGTCGCCGTGGTCGGCGCCACCGGCGCCATCGGCATGTACGACATTCCCAAGGTAGACGTGACCACCGTAGCCCAACATACGCGCGGCGTCACCGCCGGCTCCATGCGCGGCTACGGGACCTTGCAGACCATGACGGCGCTGGAGACTCTCATCGACGAGGTCGCCCACGCGCTGCCGCTGGATCCCATCGAACTGCGCCGGCGTAATGCGCTGAAGACCGGCGGGCGCACCATGGCCGGCAATCCCTATTCGGTCTCGGTCCGCGCTCCGGAAATCCTCGACAAGCTGGGCGCCCACCCGATCTGGCGCGACCGCGCCGCCTTCCGCGCCGCGGCCCGGCCGGGGGTGCTGGTGGGAACCGGCGTCGCCTGTGCGACCAAGGATTATGGCACCGGCGCCGACTGTTCGCTCGGCTCGGTTCTCATCGATGCCGAGGGACGGGTCGAAATCCATAGCGATGCAGTGGAGATGGGCAATGGTATCAGCACCGCGCTGGCCGCCCGCGTCGCCGCTTATGTGGGCGCCCGCGCCGACGCGGTGACGGTGGCGCAGGTCGATGTGTTCGGCGCGCTCGGCCTCGTCACCTCCGGCGACCCCTATGCCATTACCCAGGCCGAACAGGACAAGGCGGCCCGCGACCCGCGCTGGGTGCCGGCGATCTCTTCGGCGACCAGCGCCTCCATCGGCGCCCATGTGGGCACTCAAGCCGCGGCTGAGGCGGCGCGGGTGGTGTTCCGCTATGGGCTATGGCCGGCGGCGCTGGCGCTGTGGGGGGTGTCAGCCAAGGATCCCCGCGCCCGCCAATGGCGCGACGCCTATTGGCAGAACGACATGCTGATCGTGTCCGGCCTGTCGCCGCTGCCACTGCGGGCCGTTGCCGCCAAGGCGCATGCGCAGGGGGGCGTCACCGGCGCCATGACCCATGCTTTCTCGCGCTGGGCCTGGGCCGAGGCGAGCTTCGCGCTCGACGGCGAGGACTGGACGGCGGACATCGACGCGCTGGCGATCCGGCGCGGCACCGGCGACTTCGTGCGGCTGGAGCGTACCGCCGTCGCTTTCCCGCCAGCGGATTACAACCGCATCGGCACCGCCTTCTCTTCCATGTGCGGCACCACCGTGCGGGTGGAAATCGACCGGGCGAGCGGAGCCCTCACCATCGCCGGCGCCTATAGCGTGGTGGAATGCGGCGAAGCGCTGGTGCCGCAGATCGTGCTGGGCCAGTCGCAGGGCGGTTTCGCCATGGGCGTCGGCTATGCGCTGCTGGAGACTTTGCCGCCGTTCGAGGACGGGCCGGGCAACGGCACCTGGAACCTGGGGCGCTATCTGGTGGCGCGCGGGTCCGATCTGCCGCTGCACGCGCTGGAGATCGAGGTGCTGCCGCCGCTCTCGCCGCGCGAGCCGCCCAAGGGCATGGCGGAGGTGGTGATGATCCCGGTGGTGCCGGCCCTGCTGAACGCCATCGCCGATGCCACCGGCCACAGGTTCCAGTCGCTGCCGGTGACGCAGGCGATGATCAAGGGAGTTCTGGCGTGACCACCATCTCGCTGACCATCAATGGCCGCCCGCATGGTCCCGTGACCGTGCGAGACGACCTGACGATGAACGACTTCCTGCGTGAAATGCTCGGCATGACCGGCACCAAGTTCGGCTGCGGCGCCGCCCAGTGCCTGAGTTGCGCCGTCATCGTCGACCAGCCGGACGGCAGCAGCGTCACCCGCCCCACCTGCGTGGTGCCGGCGACGGCGTTCGACGGGCTGCGCATCCGCACGGTGGAGGGCCATGCCCGCGACGGCGCGCTGACACCGTTGCAGACCGCCTTCATCACCCATTTCGCCTTCCAGTGCGGCTATTGCACGCCCGGCTTTCTCAATGAGGGGCAGGTGCTGCTGGAACGCCTGGAGAAGGCGCCGATTGCCCGCGCCGATGTGGAGCAAGTGGTGGCCCAGGCGCTCGACGGCCATCTGTGCCGCTGCTCGGGCTATGTGAAATATCATCAGGCGGTGCGCGACGTGATCCTCGCCGATCCCGCCCGTTTCCTCATCTAGGGGCCGGACAGATGCGCATCGGCCCTTCCCTTGTCCCGGCGGTGATCGCCATCAGCCTCATCTCGGCCGCCCTGGCCAGCCGGCTGGTGCCGGCCTTCGCTGCCGACGGGACACCGGCCAGCGCCGGCACGCTCGCCGCGCCTGCGAGCTTCGCCGGCATCACCGACCCCAAGGCGCGCTCAGCAGCTTATTTCACCGAGCTGGGCAAGGTGCTCACCAATCCGCGCTGCACCAATTGCCACCCGGCCACCGACCGCCCGCGGCAGGGCGACAGCGCGCGGCTGCACCAGCCGCCGGTGGTGCGCGGCCCCGATGGCATGGGCCTGCCGGCCATGCGCTGCAACAGCTGCCACGGCGCCGCCAATTTCGATCCGGCCGGGATGCCCGGCCATCCTGCCTGGCATCTGGCGCCGGCGGAGATGGCTTGGGAGGGGCGGACGGTCAGCCAGATCTGCGTGCAGATCAAGGATCCCGCCCGCAATGGCGGCCGCTCGCTGCAGGACCTGATCACCCATATCGGCGACGACACGCTGGTGGGCTGGGCCTGGGCTCCCGGCCAGGGCCGCACTCCGGCGCCGGGCACCCAGAAGGAGGCCAAGGCGCTGGTCCAGGCCTGGGTCGCGAGCGGCGCCGCCTGTCCGTGATGGGGCGTGGGTGCCGCTTAGATTGGAGATGATCCACGTGCCGGTGCCCGGCGCTCAGGCTCGCCTGCGCGCGTCGTCACCCCGGTGCCCGCCAGCATCTGCACTTCCGTCGATCGTCTAGCTAGACCTGCGGACAGCGGTCCGCAGGTCTTTGCGGCGGTCAGCTCAGGCGGCCAGCATTTCGTCGGCCGGTCCAAAGAACTCGTAATGGATATGGTCGCCGGGCACGCCTGCGAGAGACAGTGCCGCCACCAGGGTGCGCAGGAACGGGCGCGGCCCGCACAGATAGAAGTCCGCCTCCTGCAGCGGGGTATGCGCGTTCAGCCATTCGGCATCGATGCGCCCGGCGATGTCGAAATCCCGCCCGGCCACATCCTGCGGCCGCGGGGCTTCATAGAAAGTGGTCACCTGGGCCGCCTGCCCGCGGGCGGCAAGGCTTTGGACCTGCGCCGCCAGGGCATGGGTGGCGCCGTTCAGGGTGCCGTGGACGAAATGCACCGGCTCCTCCGGATGGCGCGTCACCAGCGCCTCCAGCATGGCCACCAGGGGAGTCTGCCCGACGCCGCCGGACAGCAGCACCACCGCCCGCTCGGGGCGCTCGTCGAGGAAGAACTCGCCGGCCGGCGGCGCCACCTTCAGTTCGGTGCCGGGCACGGCATGGTCGTGCAGCCAGCGGGAGGCCAGGCCCTTGTCCTCGCGCTTCACCGAAATGCGGTAGGTCTCGCCATTGGCGGCATTGGAGATGGAATAGTTGCGCTTGACCGGGGCGTGACCGGGAATTTCGAGCCAGAAGGTGAGGTATTGCCCCGCCTTGTGCCGCAGCACCGGCTGCCCGTCGCTGGGGCGCAGGACGAAGGAGGTGATGATGTCGCTCTCCCGCACCACATTGTCCACGGTGAAGGAGCGCCAGCCGCTCCAGCCGCCGTCCGCCGTCGCCAATTGCTGATAGATGCGGTTTTCGCGCGCGATCAGGATATGGGCGAGAAACCAATAGGCCTCGCCCCAGGCGGCGAGGATGTCGTCGGTGGCCGCATCGCCCAGCACCGCCTTGATGGCGCCCAGCAGCGCCTCGGCCACATGGGGATAATGCTCGGGCAGGATCTGAAGGCCCACATGCTTCTGCGCGATGCGCTCCACCGCCGGAGCCAGCGCGCCGAGATTCTCGATATTGGCCCCATAGGCCAGGATCGCGCTGGCCAGCGCCCGCGGCTGCGAGCCCGCATCCCCGTGATGGGACTGGTTGAAGAGATCGCGGATGTCCGGGTTCTGGAACATGCGGGCATACATTTCCCGCACGATATCCAATCCGTGGACTTCAAGGGCGGGCAAGGTGGCCTTCACCAGCGCCACGGTCTGAGGGCTGAGGGTCTGCGACATGGTGCTCTCCTGCCGGGGCGCGGCCGCCCGGTGACAATGGTGGAAAGACCGTCCGGGAGCGGGTCGCGCTCGGGACCCCGTCGCACCGCGGCGAAAGGGCACGCCGCAGGATGCTGCTCACCATGCGGGACGGCGGCGCATGATAATCATGCATCTGATATGCATGTATCAGCGGCGCTCGTAATATGCAAACAAAATGCATATATCGGCGCATCGGGGGCGCGCGGGGGAACCATGCGACTGACGCTGTACAGCGACTATTCCTTGCGGGTGCTGGTGTATCTGGGCACCCATGGCGAGCGGCTGTGCTCCATCGGCGAGATCGCGCGCAGCTATGGCGTTTCGCAGAACCACCTGATGAAGGTGGTGAATGATCTGGCGCGGGCCGGATATGTGGAGAGCGTGCGCGGCCGGTTCGGCGGCATCCGCCTCGCCCGCCCGGCGGAGACCCTGAACGTCGGCGACATCATCCGCCACACCGAGGAGGGGTTCGACCTGGTGGATTGCCCCAACTGCGTCATCGCCCCGGCCTGTGGCCTCACCCGCGTGCTGTGCGAAGCGGTGCGCGCCTTCTTGCAGGTTCTGGACCGCTATACGGTGGCCGATCTGATCGTGAAGCGCGATGCGCTGGCGCAGATTTTCGCCCGCGCCGCCACCGGCCCCGAGGCGGTGCCTCCGGGCGCAATTCCGGCCGCCCCGCTTGCGTCCGCGCCGCTCCCAGCCGCCCCGCCGCAAGCATTGCCCCCGCAGAAAGCGCCACCGCGGCGGAAAACGGCGGCGCCGTAGCCGGCTGCGCTGGAACCGGGCGCTGTGGCACGGCTTGGTCCATCTCTCCTTGCTTCATGCTGAATAATGTATTTTATATGCATGATAAGAAGGCCGACGCCGCCGACGGTGTCAGGACCCACGGCCGGGAGGTGACTGATGCCGAGCGATACCGAAACGCACGCCACCGAGGCTCACGCCACCGCCCGCAATGAACGTAGCCCTGGCGCGCGGGACGGATGGACGCCGTTCGTGGTGGAAGCCCGGCAGGCGGAAAGCGCCATCATCACCTCCTTCCTCCTGCGCCCGCAGGATGGCGGCGCGCCGCCGCCCCATCGCCCTGGCCAGCATCTCACGCTCCAGGCCGCGCTGCCCGGCGCTGCAGCGGTGACGCGCAGCTACACGGTGTCCACCGCGCCCAATGGCGAGACGCTGCGGATCTCGGTCAAGCGCGAGTCCGGCGGCCGGGTCTCCAACTGGCTGCACGACCATGCCGTGCCCGGCACGGTGTTGAACGTGAGGGCGCCCAGCGGTGGTTTCGTGCTGCCGGATGATGCCAGCCGGCCGCTGGTGCTGCTGAGCGGCGGCGTTGGCGTGACCCCCATGGTCAGCATGCTGGAGGCCATTGCCGCGCGCGCGCCCGCTGCCCCGGTGCTGTTCGCCCATGGCACCCATGACGGCCGGACCCATGCCTTCGGCCCCCATGTGCGGGCGCTGGCGGCGGGACGGCCGGACATGACGCTCGCCACATTCTATTCGCGCCCGCAGCCGGGCGACGTGGCGGGCCAGGGCTTCGACCACGCCGGCCGGCTCTCTTTGGACTGGCTGCTGGCGCACAGCCCGGTCGGGCAGGCCGATTACTTCATCTGCGGCCCGTTGTCCTTCATGCGCACCTTCGTCGGCGGCCTCGCCAAGGCCGGAGTGCCGGCACAGCGCATCCATACGGAATTCTTCGGCAATGTGGAGGACCTGATGGAAACGGACGACGCGCCGCAGGGCACCCATGCTCCAGCCTCCGCCAGCACCGCGCGGGTGGCCGCCACCCCGGTGGGCGCGCGGATCGGGCGCCATGACGTGGGCGATGCCCTGCTGGACAGCGCCTCCGACGCGGTGGTTGCCAGCGACCGCGCCGGCACCATCGTGCTGTGGAATCCCGGAGCCGAGCGCATCTTCGGCTTCACCGCCGAGGAAGCGGTGGGCCAATCCCTGGACATCATCATTCCCGAGCCATTCCGCGCCCGCCATTGGGACGGCTACCACCAGACGGTGGCGAGCGGAGAGAGCCGCTATGGGGCCGGCGACCTGCTGGCGGTGCCGGGCCTGTGCAAGGACGGCCGCAGGATCTCGATCGAGTTCACTATCGTGCTCTTGAAGGACGCGGCCGGCCAGGTGCAGGGCATGGCCTCCTCGGTACGCGACGTCAGCCGCCGGTTCGAGGAAATGAAGAGCCTGCGCAAGCAGGTGGAGGATCTCCAGCGCGCCCGGGACGCGCAGGCATAGCGGGCCTGCCGTTCACGCGCCGGAGCCGTGTGAACGCAGAACCTTTCCTGATGAAGGCGTTAGGCGCAATCCGTTATGGGTTCGGCCAGGCGGGAACACCGTGCCGCCATCTGCGCCGGTGTCCGCCACGGCGGTGCTGAGGCGCGTCGATGCATTGATCTACCGCAAATTTCGCCAGTTGCAACGAGGTCTCTGCGCGCCTGACACAGCCCCGCGCAAGATTGGAAGAGGTTCAATGTTGAGGTAATCCGAGACTTGTCCCGTAGCCGGTCCGGCCCGGTCGACCCTGAATTCGGACGCTCCTCCTTTGTGCGTCAGGGCCAGCCTATGCGACGGCGATTTGAACTGAAGATCTCACAGGTGATCGCCATCATGGCGGTGGCCTTCGTCGGCATCACCGCCGCCACTCTGGTCACCCTGGTCAGCTGGACGCTGCAGGAGGACGCCGCGAAAGCCGCGGTCGCCCGCCAGAACGTGGCCATACGGGCCGCCGGCCTCGCTTTGGCCAAGGCCGTGCCCGGCACACGGTTCGACTGGACCGAAGGCGGAACCCAGCGCCTCGTGATGCCGCGGCTGCCCGATCCCGGTGATCACGCGCTCATCGATGAAGTCTCGCGGATTTCCGCCGGCACCGCCACTGTGTTTGCCTATGATCCGGCCAAGAACGATTTCGTCCGCATCACAACGTCGGTGAAGAAGGCCGATGGCTCGCGCGCGGTGGGCACCACCCTGGGCAATACCGGCGCCGCCTTTGCCGCGGTGAAGGCGGGCAATACCTATCGCGGCGAGGCCGTCATCCTGGATGTGCCCTATTACACCGTCTACATGCCGATCTTCGATCCGGCCGGCGGCGTGATCGGCGTGCTCTATGGCGGCGTGAAGCGGGCGGAAGTCACCGCCAGCGTAACGGCGCTGGTCAACACGATCCTGTGGACCTCGCTGGCCCTAGTGCTGGTGCTGGCCGCAGTGGCGGCGGTGCTCGCCCATCGGCTGCTGAGGCCGATCACCACGCTGGCAGACGTGATGCAGGACCTTGCCGACGACAAGCTCGATGTGGAGATCCCGTTCCGGACCAACCGCAACGAGTTCGGCGTCATGGCGCGCACGATCCAGGTTTTCCGCGACAATGCCGCCGAGCGGCGCAGCCTCCAGCAGGCGCAGGCACAGGAAGCCGCTGGGCGGCTGGCGCGTCAGACCATGGTCGAGCAGATCATCGCCGGTTTCCGCGTTCAGATGGGCGAGGCCAGCCAGGCGGTGGGGCGCAACATGCGCGAGATGCTCACCGTGGCCGACGATCTGCGCTCGGTGGCGGACCAGACCTCGACCCGCACCAAGGCCGCCAGGCAGGCGGCGGAAGCCGCGCGCGAGAGCGTCCAGGGCGTGGCCAGCGCCACCGAGGAACTCTCGGCCTCCATCAGCGAGATCTCAGCCCAGGTCTCGCGCACCTCGGCCATCGTCGCCGAGGCCACCGAGGGCGCCCGGCACACCAATGAGAAGGTGATCGGCCTGTCCCAGGGCGCGGGGCGCATCGGCAAGGTGGTGGAACTGATCCAGGCCATTGCCGCCCAGACCAATCTGCTGGCGCTCAATGCCACCATTGAGGCCGCGCGCGCCGGCGAGAGCGGGCGCGGCTTCGCCGTGGTGGCGGCGGAGGTGAAAACCCTGGCGACTCAGACCGGCCAAGCCACCGAGGACATCGCGCTCCAGGTCTCGCAGATCCAGGACGCCACCGAGGAGGTGGTCAAGGCCATCCACGGCATCTCGAAGATCATCCAGGAAGTGGACAGCTATACCGGCGCCATCGCCGCCGCCGTGACCCAGCAGAATTCGGCGACGGGCGAGATCGGCAAGAATATCGTCGCCGCCTCGCAAGGCAGCGGCATAGTTTCGACCAATATTTCCGACGTGATGAACGCAGCGCAAGAGACCAGCTCTTATGCCGCGCGCATGGCCGACACATCGGGCCGCATGGCGGATGACAGCCAGTCCCTGAACGATATGGTCGAGCAGTTCCTGGCCCGTGTCAGCGCCGCCTGAGCGCGCCGGAACATCCGTTCCGGCGCCCCGAGGCCGGGCTCAGGCGAGGACGGGCATCACGAACTCGGCGCCGCCGCGCACGTCGCCGGTCCAGCGGGTGGTGGTGGTCTTCAGCCGCGTGTAGAAGCCAACGCCCTCCAGGCCGTAGACATTGCGGTCGCCGAAGATCGACCGCTTCCAGCCGCCGAAGGAGTGGTAGGCGATCGGCACCGGGATCGGCACATTGATGCCCACCATGCCGGCCAGCACGCCATAGTCGAATGCCCGCGCGGCATCGCCATTGCGGGTGAAGATGGCGGCGCCATTGCCATATTCGTGCTCGTTCACGAGGCGCAGCGCTTCGTCGAAGCCGGGCACCCGCACCACGCTCAGCACCGGGCCGAAGATCTCGTCGCGATAGATCTTCATGTCGGGCGTGACGTGATCGAACAGGCAGCCGCCGAGATAATAGCCGTTCTCATGCCCTTGGAGCTTGAGGCCGCGGCCGTCCACCACCAGCTTGGCGCCTTCGGCGACGCCGGTGTCCACATAGCCCGAGACCTTGGCCAGATGCTCCTTGGTGACCAGCGGCCCCATCTCGCTGTCCGGATCGGTGCCGGGACCCACCTTCAGCGCCTGCACCTTGGGGGCGAGGCGGGCGATGAGTTCATCGCCGATGCCGCCCACGGCCACCGCCACCGAAACCGCCATGCAGCGCTCGCCGGCGGAGCCGTAGCCGGCGCCCATCAGCGCATCCACGGTGCGGTCGAGATCGGCATCGGGCATCACGACCAGATGGTTCTTGGCACCGCACAGCGCCTGGGCGCGCTTTCCGTGCGCGGTGGCGGTGCGATAGACATATTCACCCACAGCGGTGGAGCCGACGAAGCTCACGGCCGCGACCTTGGGGTGCGAGAGAAGAGCGTCCACCGCTTCCTTGTCGCCGTTCACCACATTGAACACGCCGGCCGGCAGGCCGGCCTCGGCCAGCAGTTCGGCGAGCACCAGGGCCAGGCTTGGGTCCTTCTCGGAGGGCTTGAGCACGAAGCTGTTGCCGCAGGCGAGCGCCACCGGGAACATCCACAGCGGCACCATGGCCGGGAAGTTGAACGGGGTGATGCCGACGCATACCCCCACCGGATGGCGCATGGAGAAGGTGTCGACCCCACGGCCCACCTGATCGGAGAATTCCCCCTTCAGCAGATGCGGGATGCCGCAGGCGAATTCCACCACCTCGATGCCGCGGATGAGCTCGCCCTTGGCGTCCTCAATGGTCTTGCCATGCTCGCGGGTGATGAGGGCCGCGAGGCGGTCCATGTTGCGTTCCAGCAGGTCCTTGAAGCGGAACATTACCCGCGCCCGCGCCGGGGCCGGGGTCGCCGCCCAGGCCGGCAAAGCGGCGGCGGCGGCCTTCACCGCATCACCCACCTGATCGACGCCGGCCAGCAGCACCTGGCCGATCTGTTCGCCGGTGGCGGGGTTGAAGGTGGCGGCGAACCGGCCGCCGGGCACGGCGCCCGCAGGCTGACCGTTGATGAAATGGCCGATGGTATCCATGGGGCGGGCTCCTGCCAGAAATCTGGCACGCACTAGATGGGTGGTATCTGCGCGGAGCAATGGGTAAGTTCGCCCAATCATTCCGCGAAAATAGGCGTATGCGCGATGAACTGGGACCACGCCCGCGTCTTCCTGGCGGTGGCGCGGGATGGGCAGATGTTGGCGGCCGCCCGCAAGCTCGGCCTCGACCACGCCACCGTGACCCGACGGCTGAATGCGCTGGAGGCTGATCTCGGCGCCAAGGTGTTCGAGCGCAGTCCAGGAGGCTGCGTGCTGACTACGGCGGGCGAGCAATTGCTGGCGATTGCCGAGCGGGTGGAAAGCGAGATGGTCAAGGCCCAGTCGCTGCTGGGCAATGCGGACTTGCGCCTGAGCGGAACCGTGCGGGTGGGAGCGCCCGATGGGCTGGGCACCTATTTTCTCGCCGCCCGGCTGGGGCAATTCGCGGCGCTGCATCCCGAACTACTGATTCAACTGGTGCCGCTGCCGCAGACCTTTTCGCTGTCGAAGCGGGAGGCCGATATCGCCATCGTGCTGGATCGGCCCCGGTCCGGCCGCCTCATCGGGCGCAAGCTGTCGGCTTATACCCTGAGCGTCTACGCGGCGCGCGCTCACCTGGAGCAGCATGGTGCCATCGCCACCACCGCCGATCTCGCCGACCGGCTGGCGGTGACCTATGTGCAGGATCTCACCTACAGCCCCGGCCTCGATTACATGGAGGCGCTCACCGATCTGTGCGCCCGGCGGTTCGAGTGCGCCAGCGTGGTGGGACAGATGGAGGCCATCCGCGCCGGGGTGGGCGTCGGCATCCTGCATGATTATGCCGCCGCCGCTTATCCGGATCTGGTGCGGCTGCTGCCGGCGTTGCGATTCGAACGCAGCTATTGGATTGCCGTCCACGCGGACATGCGCGGCCTACGCCGGATCGAGGAGGTGGAGCGCTTCATCGCCGCCGAGGTCCAGGCCGCTCGGCGGGCGTTCGTGGCCGCGCCGGCCGAGGCGATCCCAACCGGCGGATGAGGTCGCCCGCGGTCCGGGCGCTGGATCAGGTTTTGGCCAAGGCCGGCGGATCGTCGCGCAGCCCGCGCAGGAACTGCGCCGCCACCGCCACCGGCGGAATGGCGAAGCACCACATGCCCACATGGGCGAACAGCAGCGCCGCAAGGCCGCAGCCCAGCGCGAAGGCGACCACGTTCCAGCTCAAGCGCCCGAGACGGACACGGGCAGCCTGGCGGCTCGCCTCGGGAATGGGGCGGGTCAAGTCGATCAGATCGAGCATGATCTGGGTCACGCTGCCGGTCATCATGGTCGAGGGCGGCATGTCCGATTGATGGGTGCGATGGGCGGCATTCTGGATCGCCATGGCGCTCACCAGCGTCATGCCCATCAGCATACCGGGCCAGCCGTCGCCGCCGGGGAACGGGCCGAGTTCCACCGCTATGATCGCCGCGACGATCAGCAGTCCCAATTTGATGACGTTCAGAATGGTCAGGTCCGGCAGGCCCCGTGCCGCTAGCGCCAGGCCCAGCAGCCGGGTGCCCACCACGACCAGGCAAAACATGGGCAGCGCCAGCAGCTTGTGGATCGCCCCGGATGTGCCAAGCACCAAAGCGGCACCGAAGGTGACGAAATTGCCGGTGACATGGGCGGTGAACATGCCCTGGAGGGCCAGGAAGCCCGAGGTGTCCACATAGCCGGCATTGAAGCTGAGCAACATGCGGGAACTGAGTTTCACGAGCGGGTCTCCTGTCGCCGCGGCACGCACCAAGCGCCTAGCCGCCGACAATGCCCATCGCGGTCCACTTCGCCCAGCCTTGTTCCGGGATACCTCACGGTCCAATTGCCGCGCGGGCCGCAAGGTAAGGATCGAACAATACGGTGCCGCTCGCGTTTCTTAGGGTCGGTTGAGGTCAAGCGTGCCTCCGGGCCCGCGCCCGGTCTGTCATCCCTACGGCCGGATCTGGCCAGCCAGATGCCCAATACCCAGGAGCTTCCCATGACGAAAAAAGATCTGAAGGCCTATCGCGACGCGCCGTTGCAGACCCCCAGCAACCTGCCGTCGAACGCCACCACCGATATTTCCGCAGCCCTCACCACCCTGCTGGCGGATACGTTCGTGCTCTATCTCAAGACCAAAAACTTCCACTGGCACATGTCCGGTCCACACTTCCGCGACTATCATCTCATGCTTGATGAGCAGAGCGACCAGATCTTCGCCATGACCGACGACATGGCCGAGCGCGCCCGCAAGATCGGTGGCACCACTCTGCGCTCGCTGGGCCACGCCGCCCGCTTGCAGCGGCTGTCGGATAATGATGCCGAATATGTCACGCCGCTCGACATGTTGGCAGAACTGCGGGACGACAATCTGCAGCTTACCGCCTACATGCGCGAGACCCATGATCTGTGCGACGAGCATGGGGATGTGGCTACCGCCAGCCTGCTGGAAAACTGGATCGACGAGACCGAGCGCCGCACCTGGTTCCTGTTCGAGACCACCCGCACCCGCGGTGAGCCCGCTGGACACTGAAGACTGATGCCCGAATGAAAATGGCCCCGCCGAAGCCGGCGGGGCCATTTTCATGTGCGGGGTCTTCAACCCCTCAGGTCGGATCGGCGTCATCCCGCCCATGCTTGCGCGTGAGGGACGGGGCATCGCTGGCCGGGAAGGTTTCTTCCAACGCCTCGTCCAGCCGGTCGGATACGACCTGATCGTGGGTTTCCGGCAAATTATCGGCCGAGCGCGCCGCCGGGACGGTCTTTACTTCCGCGCCGGTGAAGCGGTTGGCGGCGGGCGGGTCGCTGGCCGGGAACGTCTGCTCCAGGGTCTCGTCCAGCTTGCGCTCCTTCTTCTTGTGAGCGGCGTGGGCTGGTTTGCTGATTGCGTCTGATGTCACAGGGACACTCCTCAAAACGGATTCTGGCCGGGGACTGCTGATGCGAGACTGGACGGGAGCTTCGCCTGCGTCTTGGACAAAGGCGCGATTCCCAATCCGCATCGCTCACCCAGCCGACGGCGGAACGCGTCGAACGCGTCACCGCCGCACGTATGGTCATAACGTCGCCGCTATGAGGCCTGTTCCGTTCCGGAGCTTCAGCCCCTGCGCAGCAACACTGCCGATGGGAATGCGGCCAGAAGGGTCCGCAGGGGTTGCGATCCGCCGGTGATTTCCAGCGTTTCCCCGGTCAGCATGTCGCGATAGCTGCCGGCCAGATCGTCAGGGATGGTCACGCCGGTATCGTCCCAGGCCGCCGCAGGCACCACGGGCTGGGTCTGCGTCTCCAGCAACGCGGACGCCAGCCGCGACGTGACGACAAGCAGCGCATCCGCATCACGCTGTCGGGCGAAGGCGAGCGCACTGGCGGCGTGGTTGCCGGTGGTCTCTAGCGGACGATAGCTGCCGCTGGCGAACAAGGGCGGATGGGCACGGCGGGCCTGAAGCAGGCGATGGATCACCGCCTGCTTTACCCGCCCGTCCTGCCAGGATGCCAACAACTCCGCCGGGGCGGGGAGATCCGAGAAAGCGGCGATGCGGGCGTCATAATCCACGGGGCGCCGGTTATCGGGATCCACCAGGCTGAGGTCCCAGAATTCCGTGCCCTGGTAGAGGTCCGGCACGCCCGGCGCGGTATATTTCAGCGTGGTCTGGCTGAGACTGTTGAGCGCGCCGGCTGGATCGATCCCGGCCACCAGCGCACAGATGCCGCGGCGCAGGCTCGCCCCTTCTTCGGACAGGAGAATTTGCTTCAGAAACCCGCGGCAGGCGGTTTCATAGGCCTCATCGGGAAAGACCCAATTGGTGCGGCGCTTGGCTTCGCGAATTGCTTTCAACTGCCATTCCGCCACCCGCTCGCACAGATCGGCTAGGCCCTCCCCATCGGTGGCGGAAAGGCCGTGCGGCCAGGCGCCGATGAGGGTTTGATAGAGCAGAACCTCGTCGGTGGGCGCAGGCGCAGGCCCGCTCTCCAGATCCTGCCGGAAAGCCGCGCCCTGCCGCATCAGCGTGGCCAGAGCATCGCGCCAGTCGTGCGGCATTTCACTCAGCACCGCCAGACGCATGCGGGAGTCTTCGCCTCGCTTGTGGTCATGGGTGGCGGTGGCCAGCATGGCATGGGGCAGAGTCTCAGCCCGTAGGGCCGAGACGGCGTGAAAGGCTTCCACCGTCAGGGCCAGATGGGCCGGGTCCGAGCCCACCTCGTTGCGCGAGAGCAGAGGGCCATAGCGGTAGAACAGGGTGTCTTCCATCGACTTGGCGGCGATGGGGGCGGTGAGTTGCTGGAACTTGGCAAGGGCATATTCGCGCGTGCCTGCTTCCCAGACATCGCCGGCAGCGGGAGGCGCCTCGCCGCTCAGCCAGCGTTCCAGCAGATCGAGCACCGGATGGTCGATGGGGGGCAGGCGCTTGCGGGCGGCGGCCGCTGCGGTCGCCAGGAAGGCCGCGTCCTGGGCGGTGCGCCCCTGGGTGGTGACGTAGGCACGATAGACCGGGAAGGCCACCACCAGTTCGTTGAGCGCCCGGCGAATGGCCGCCTCGGTGATGTCGCGGGTTTCCAGATCGGCGCGAGCGAGCGCATGCAGCGAGCGGGTGGCCGTCTGCATCTCGGCGCCGAAACCCTCCCGCAGGATCTGGCGGCGGGCGGCCTCCAGTTGCGCTGCGTAGGATGCGCGCTCATTGGTGGCCTCCTGCCAGATGGCGGCCAGGGCCGTCGCGGCGGCGGGGTTGTGGAGTACGCCGGCCACTTCATCCATGAAGTCATAGCCGGTGGTGCCCTCCACCGGCCAGTCGGCGGGCAGCCGCTCGCCGGTATGTAGGATCTTCTCGACCACCACGTAGCCGCCGGGCGGGGTGCCTGCCGGACGATCCGCATCGAGGGCTTCGAGACTGCGCCGCAGGCGCTGGCAATAGGCGCCCGGATCGGCGATGCCATCCACATGGTCGATGCGCAGGCCGTCGATGAGGCCGGCGGCATAAAGCTTGAAGATCAGGGCGTGGGTCTGCTCGTACACGTCGACCCGCTCAACTTTCACGCCGGCGAGGCCGGTAATGTCGAAGAAGCGCCGCCAGTTGAGGTCGTCATTGGCGGTGCGCCACCAGGCCAGGCGATAATTCTGCCGCTCCAGCAACGCATGCAGACGGGCCTTGCCCGCATCGGTGCGGGCATCGAACGCCGCCAGGATCGCCTCCAGCGCCGCCGCACCGTCCGGCTCCGTCAGCGCGCTGGCAAGGCGCGCCTGGGCATTGGCCACCCGGTCCGGATGGGGGGCAGGGGTGGCGGCGATCTCGTCGAACAGCGTGCGTGCCTCCGCCAGCACCGGCAGATCAACCGCGCTCAGCAGGTCGGCGTAATGCAGGGGGCAGATGGGGAAGACATGCTCATGGTGGGAAATGTGGAAGGTGCCGCGCTCGGGCACGCCGGCCGGCACCAACGCGCCGGCGGCCAGCGCCTCGCCATAGGGCCGGTCCAGGAACGGCGCCAGCAGCTTGCCCGCGAGTTTGGGGTCGGCAGGCATCCAATCCACGTCGAACACTTCCGCATAGGCGCTGGCGCGGCCCCATTCCAGCAAGTCCAGCCACACCCGATTGTCAGCGCCGCCGACGCCCATGTGGTTGGGCACGATGTCGAGGATCAGGCCCATGCCCCGCGCCCGCAGCGCGGCCACCAGACGCTCCAGCGCCGGCTGCCCGCCCATCTCCGGGTCGAGGCTGCCATGGTCCACGGTGTCATAGCCGTGGCGCGATCCGGCGCGGGAGGTCAGCAGCGGCGACGAATAGATGTGGCTGATGCCGAGCGCGCTGAAATAGTCCAGCAGGCCGATGGCGGCATCAAGCGGAAAGGCTTTGTGGAACTGCAGGCGCACGGTGGCGCGGGGCGGGATCATGCCTGTTTCCTGTCGCTGGGAACGGCGGCTTCGCCGCGGCTGTCATGGCGGGCGCCGTCAAGACGGGCGAGCCGGGCGCAAACCTGTGGCGCCGCCAGCAGGTCTCGTGCCGGCCCCGCCAGTCGGCGGCGCCAGTTGGGGTGTTCTTCGATGGTGCCGGGCAGGTTAGGCTGCTCCACCAGAGCGAGCGCATCCTCCACAGGCACGATCGCCAACGGCGCCGGGGTGCGGCCGATGAAGGCCAGTGCCGCGTCCACCACCGGGGTCGGATCATCCGTCTGCGGGGCGGGCGTGCCGGCCGGGCCAAGCGTGTTCCAGATGCCTTGGCGATCCATAGCGCGCTCAGCGCGGGCGGACGCTTCGTCCATATTCTCCCCCAGCAGGCCGAGCGGCGTGCGCCAATCGATGTCGCGGCCGCGCCACCAGCCGGCGATGGTGGGCAGATCATGGGTGCCGGTCACGGCGATGGCATGGGGGGAATACTCTTCCGCCGGCTTGAAGATCTCGCCGTTGCGCTCGAACCACAGCACCTGCATGCCCAGGATACCCCGGCGCGCGAGGCGCTCGCGGAAGCCTTCGGGAACGGTGCCGAGATCCTCGCCGGTGACGATGGCGCGATGGCGATGGGACTCCAGCGCCACCAGCCGCTCCATGTCGTCGAACGGATAGGCCAGATAGGCGCCCTCTGAGGGGCGGGCGCCATCGGGCACCATCCACAGCCGCAGCAGGCCCATGATGTGGTCGATGCGCACCCCGCCCGCGTGGGCCATGGTGGCGCGCAGCATGGCGATAAAGGCGCCGAAGCCACTTTCCACCAGCGCCCGAGGCGAAAAGGCCGATAGGCCCCAGGCCTGTCCGACCGAATTGAGCAGATCCGGCGGGGCGCCGATGGACAGGCCGATCAGCATGTCCTGCTGCCGGCTCCAGGCCTGGCTGCCGCCGCCATCGCCACCCACCGCCAGGTCGCTGATCAGGCCGATGGGCATGCCGGCGGCGCGGGCGCTGGCCTGGGCGCCGGACAGGCCGCGCGCCGCCATCCATTGCAGGAATGTGTAAAAGTCCACCTCGTGGGCAGAACGGCGGGCAAAGCCGGCGACGGCGGCGCTGCGGGGATCGCGAAACCCTTCCGGCCAAGTGCGCCAGTGCCATTTATCCGGATCGGTGGCGAGCATCTTGACCTGTAACGCCTCGAACCGGGCATGGTCTTCCAGCGGCTGCCCGCCAGCGGCGCGGAACGCCGCTAAGTCCGCCTGCAAGTCCGGGCGGTTCGGTAATTCGGTCTCGAACAGGTGCCGGAACAGAGCGAGCTTCGCGTGCGTGGCGCGGGGCCAATCCACCAGATCCGCGTCCTCCAGCGCCGTGCGGTCATGCGCCAGGTCGAGGGCCGCCGCAGCCTCGGCGGCGCGGGCGCCGAACAGGGCCGCGGGGTCCGCATGCAGTGCATTCAGGAACAGGCGGCTGGAGGGCGCGTAGGGACTGAAATGGCTGGGATCGGCCGAGAAGGGCGCGTGCACCGGGCTGAGCACCAAGGCCGATGCGCCATGCTGTGCGGAAAGCGCCGCAAACTGTCCAAGGCCGGTGAAATCTCCGATGCCGCCATCGCCCAGCCCGTGGCTGGCTTCACGGCGCAGGGCATAGATCTGCACCGCCAGCCCCCACAATCGCGGGTCCTCCGTGCCGGTGGCGTCGGCAATGGAGAAGCAGCGCGCGGGCGCCACCGCCAGCACGCAGCGGCGGGCCCCGATCTCCAACTCATGATAGCCGGGCATGTCCAGCGCTGGCAGCGTGACCATCCCGGCCTCCACCTCCGCTTCGCCTTCCACCAGCCCGCCGTCTTCCAGCGTGATGCGATAGCGGATGCGGCCGCTGTCTTGGCCGAGCGGGATGCGCGCGGGGGCGCCGACATCCGCCGTCACCAGCGGCGGCAGCGTGCCGACGCTTTCACGGGTGCGATGGAGGCTGTCCGCCACATCGGCAGGCGTTGCGGCCGGAAGGCCGAGCGACTGCAGGACCGCGCGCAGAACCTCATCCGGAACCGTCTGCGGGCGGCCGAATGCGTCATGCCAGTCGGGAGATATGCCGGCGGCGCGGGCAAGGTCGCGAAGAGTGTCGTCCATGAAAGCTCTCGATGGGCGCCGAGGGCGCGAAATTGGCAGTGCAGGAATGGCAACGACGCATCGACCGGCAGCGCCGGAAGAACGGCCAAGAGCGCACGGCGCCTGCCGCGGCTCCTGGCCGTTCCCTGTCGGGGCTATTGCGGCGTGAAGAAAATGGTGGAGAGCGGCGGCAATTGCAGGACGATGCTGAAGGGCTGGCCGTGACTGGCCTGCTCCTGCGCGTCGACCCCACCCAGATTGCCGATGCCTGAGCCGCCATAGGCTGCCGCATCGCTATTCAGCACCTCCGCCCAGCGCCCGCCCTGGGGCACGCCGATGCGGTAGTCGGTGCGCGGCACCGGCGTCATGTTGCTGACGAAGAGCACCGGCGCAGCGCCCGGCGCCATGCGGAAGAAGGCGAAGACGGAATTATCCACGTCGTCGCCGACGATCCAGGTAAAGCCGTCCGGCAGGGCATCGTGGGCATGCAGGGCCGGATGGGCGCTGTAGATGCCGTTGAGATCCCGCACCAGTTTCTGCATGCCGCGATGGAACGGCTGGTCCAGCAGATCCCACGGAATCTCGCCGTCGTGGTTCCATTCGGTGGGCTGGGCGATCTCGCAGCCCATGAACAGCAGCTTCTTGCCGGGATGGCCCCACATGAAGCCGAGATAGGCGCGCATGTTGGCCATGCGCTGCCACTGGTCTCCGGGCATCCGGTCCAGCAGCGAGCCCTTTCCGTGCACCACTTCGTCATGGGAGATGGGCAGCACAAACCGCTCGGAGAAGGCATAGACCAGCCCGAACGTCATGTCGTGATGGTGATAGCGGCGGTGGATGGTCTCGTGGCCGATGTAGCGCAGGGTGTCGTGCATCCACCCCATGTTCCATTTGAACGAGAATCCGAGCCCGCCCACCGACACCGGCGCCGTAACCCCTGGCCAAGCCGTGCTCTCCTCGGCCACCACGATGGCGCCGGGGACCTCGGAATGGATCACCTCATTGAGCCGCCGCAGGAAGGCGACCGCCTCCAGGTTTTCCCGCCCGCCGTGGATGTTCGGCACCCATTCGCCGGGTTTGCGCGAGTAGTCGCGATAAAGCATGGACGCCACCGCATCCACCCGCAGCCCGTCCACATGGAAGTACCGCAGCCATTCCAATGCGCTGGCCACCAGAAATCCGGAGACCTCCGCGCGACCGAAATTGTAGATCAGCGTGTTCCAGTCGTGGTGGAAGCCCTCGCGCGGGTCCGCATGCTCATAGAGGGCGGTGCCGTCGAACTGGGCGAGGCCGTGGGCATCGCTGGGGAAGTGGGCCGGGACCCAGTCCAGCAGCACGCCGATGTTCGCCTCGTGGCAGCGGTCGATGAAACGGGCGAAGGTGTGGGGCGTGCCGAACCGCGCGGTGGGCGCGAACAGGCCCAGCGGCTGGTAGCCCCAGGAGCCGCCAAAGGGATGCTCCATGATGGGCATCAGCTCAATATGGGTAAAGCCCATCTCGGCCACATAGGGGATCAGGCGGTCGCCCAATTCCTCCCAATCGGGGCTGCGCCAACCCTCTTCATGGATGCGCATCCAGGAGCCTGGGTGCACTTCATAAATGGAGAGCGGTGCTTCCGCCGATTGCCGCTGCGCCCGCTGCGCCATCCACTCGCCGTCGGTCCAGCGGAAGGGCGTCGGGTCGGCGACGATGGAGGCGGTGGCCGGCGCCAATTCGGCGGCACGCGCCACCGGGTCGGCTTTCAGCGGCTGGATCGTGCCGTCGCGGCCGGCGATCTCGTATTTGTAACGGATGCCGGGGCCGATACGGGGGATGAAGATCTCCCAGATGCCGGCGGAGGTGCGCAGGCGCATGGGATGACGCCGGCCATCCCATGCATTGAACTCGCCCACCACCGAGACGCGGCGCGCGTTGGGCGCCCACACGGCGAAGCGCACGCCATGGACGCCATCCACCACCGTGGGATGAGCGCCCAGCACGTCCGACAGTCCGAGATGGGTGCCTTCGCCCAGCAGATAGAGATCCAGTTCGCCCAGCAGCAGGCCGAACGAATAGGGATCTTCCGTCTCCTGGATGCCGCCGTCGGCCCACTGGATCACCAGGGTGTCGTGCCCTCCGGGCTGTCCGTCAGTGCGCGAGGGCAGTCGACCGGCGAAGACGCCGGCGGGGTGGATGAGCTGCAGCGGCGCCAGCGCCCGGCCGCTGCCGGCCTCGACGATTTCCACCGTCTTGGCGCCCGGCTGGAATGTGCGCACGACGCTGCTGCCATTAACCTGATGCGGCCCAAGGAAGCCGAAGGGGTCGCCATGGCGTCCGTCGACCAGCGCCGCAAGAGCGTCCTGGTCGACGGCGAGATCGGGTTCGATGCGCTCCGCGATGGTCATCGGGGGCCTCTCTTCAAATGGAGTGTCCGGGCAGCGCCGCAGGCGCGACCGGGTAAAACGAGCGTGGGAGGAATGGGGAGGCCGGTGGTCATGCCGGCTCCCCTTCCAGATGCACCTCGGTGTCCAGTTCGGCAGCGCCCGCGAGGCGCGTCGCCAAGCCGTGCAGGCCGCGTACCGGCAGTCCGATCCAGGCCGGGCGGTTGGCGACCTCGTAGCCGATCTCATAGGCGGCCTTTTCCAGCAGGAAGAGGTCGAGCAGCGGCCGCTCTATGGCTGAGAACGGCCCGCCACCTTCCACATAGCCGCTCAGGAACGCCCGTTCGGCGCGGGTCTTGAAGCGGCGCAGCAGTTCCGCGCGACTGATGGTGTCAGAAGCGGACGCCGGCACAGAACCGGCCGAGGACAGGGTCGCGGTGGTATAATCGATGGAGCGCAGCAGCCCGGCCACGTCGCGCCACGGGCTGGTCTTGGCCCGCCGCTCGGGGATGGACCGGCGCGGCTCACCCTCGAAGTCGATGATGAACACATCGCCACCCGAGACCAGGATCTGGCCCAAATGAAGATCGCCGTGGGTGCGGGTCATGAGCGCGCCCTGCGCCTCTGCGGCGAGCCGGTGGATCGCCGCCAGCAGGGCATCGCGCACATCGAGAATGGCGTGGGCGAGGGTCTTGGTGTCCTCATCCGGCCATTCGGTGGTGGCGGCGAGAATATCCAGCGCCGCTGTCATCTCGCTCGAGATTTCTTCGTCCCACCGGGCTGTATCCTCGGCGGTGGCGGGACGGGGGGCGAAGTCGGGATCCGGCAACTGGCGGGCCAGGACCGCATGAAGTTGCGCCAGTCGGCGGCCGATGCCCCGCACGAACGGGGAAATGCCGGAGATCTGCTCCTCGAAGCGGGTTTCCACATCTTGTGGCGTGGCGGCAGTGGCATCAAGGGCGCGGCGCATCTGGTCCAGGGTCCAGTTCCAGGCATCGCCCTGGTTGCTCACGAACCCCAGCATCAGCCCCAGCACCGCAGGCGTCCCGTCCGGAGCGATCCGCACGACTTCGCCCAGCAGCGGCGCCGTGTTGGCATAGCCCTGCTCCGTCAGATGGCGCACCATCTCGGATTCCGGATGCATGCCAAAGACCGTGCGGCGTACCACCTTGATGACGGCGATGGTGCCGATGATGATGGTGGAGTTGGACTGCTCCGCCGCCGAGCGCTGGATGGGCGCATCGGTGGGAATGTCCACGTCCGAGAGGCGCGAGGTGGGCACGAAGCGCAGTTCGCCGCCATCCGGCAGCGGCATGACCGCGTGCCGGCGCAGCGCCCGCACCAATGCGTGCGGCAGGGCATCGGACGTGAGGGCGTCGGTGAGATAGCCCACCCGCCGGCCCTGGCGCACCCGCGTCAGCGCCAGCTGGGTGGCCAGCGGCGCCGGCTGCTGATCCTCCCAGGCGATGGTGAGCGGCATGGCATAATGCTCGGTGCGCCCGCCCACCTGGACCTCGATATCAGCGAACTGGAACTCCTTCTCGGTGCCGGGCATGCCGGCGGCCAACGCCAGGCGGGCGCCGGTCATGATCTCGTTCTTGGAGGCGAACCAGCGGCGACGGCCGAGATAGGCCGGCAGCGCCTCGCTCTCGATCAGCGGGCGGAAGCGCGGCGACAACGCCTCGGTGAGGCCATTGCGCACCACCAGGGTGGCGAATTCCGGCAGTTGCTCCGGCGGCGTGCTGTGCCAGGCCGGCTCGGCCACATCGGTGGCGAGCTTGAAGGCATACATGCCGAACGGGGGAATGGTGAGCAGATAGGGCAGGCGGCCGATGGGCGGAAACGGCGTGTTGCCCACCATGGCCACCGGCACCCGGTGCTCGAATTCCTGAAGCTCCAGTTCCACCGCCTGAAGGGTGTGCGACAGGTTGGCGATGCACAGGATGGTCTCATCCTGATATTCGCGCAGATAGGCCAGGATCTTGCGATTGCCGGGATAGAGCAGGCGGAAGCTGCCACGCCCAAATGCCTGGTGGCGCTTGCGGATTGCCAGCATCTGCCGCGTCCAGTTCAGCATGGAATGCGGATCACGCAACTGCGCTTCCACATTCAGTGCGAAATAGCCGTAGAGCGGATCCTGGATCGGCGGCAGCACCAATTGCTCGGGATCGGCCCTGGAGAAGCCGCCGTTTCGATCCGGCGACCATTGCATCGGGGTGCGCACGCCGTCGCGATCACCCAGGTGGATGTTGTCGCCCATGCCGATTTCGTCGCCATAATAGATCACCGGCGTGCCGGGCATGGTGAGCAGCAGGCCGTTCATCAGTTCGATGCGGCGCCGGTCCCGCTCCAGCAGCGGCGCGAGGCGGCGGCGGATACCCAGATTGATGCGCGCCCGCCGGTCCGCCGCATAGACGGTCCAGAGATAGTCACGCTCGGAATCGGTGACCATCTCCAGCGTCAACTCATCATGGTTGCGCAGGAAGATCGCCCATTGGCAGGTCTCGGGAATGGCCGGCGTCTGGCGCAGGATGTCGGTGATGGGAAAGCGGTCTTCCTTGGCGATGGCC
>CALRNP020000034.1:0-30380 GCA_943369575.1 Azorhizobium sp. AG788
ACGGAAGGACAGCATGGGCATCATCGAACAGGCTCCAGCCGTGCGCGCAGGCCTGAGGCGAGCGTGCGCGGGAATGTCAGGTCTTTGCTTAAGGGGCGCGCCGTGCATGTCAAGAATGCGGACACCAGATCGTTCCCGCCGGCCGTGCACGCAGGCCCCAGGCGATGCAGGCGAATTATGGAATGATTCGAAATGAAGCCGCGATCCGAGCAACGGTGCGCGCTCGGCGATCCGACTTTGTGTCGCATCGGAGGCGGCTCTGAGCTAATTGCGGGGCAAGTGGAATTGTGTTTGATGTAAATCAAGAATGCAGCCGAAGCGCCTTTTGTCAGCCGCGGTCGCCGCAAGGCCGTAGGATTTGACCCACATGCGGCAGCGACAATGCAGCAGCAATGTGGAGGCGATCTTGGCCGGAAGGGCTGAAACACAACGTCCGGCGGCGGCGCCGCCCCGGGGAGATATGATTAACATGATGTCCTTCACTCGCACTGCTGCTCTCGCCGTGGTCGCGTTGACGGCCGTGAGCCTGTCGGGCGCCGCAGCCTATGCCGGCATGGGCCAGCCTTCGGACTGGCAGATCGGCTTCCAGCAAGCCGCCACCCCGGTGATGGAGGGGATCCACTCCTTCAACACCTTCGTTCTGGTGATCATCTCGGCCATCGTGCTGTTCGTGACCGTGCTCCTGGCCATCGTCATGGTGCGGTTTAACGAGAAGGCCAATCCGGTCCCGTCCACCACCACCCACAACACCCTGATCGAGGTGCTGTGGACCGTGGTTCCGGTGATGATCCTGGTGGCCATCGCCATCCCCTCATTCCGCCTGCTGCACCTGGAGCTGACCATTCCCGAGCCGGAGCTCACTGTGAAGGTGACCGGGCATCAGTGGTACTGGTCCTATGAATATCCCGACAACGGCAATTTCAGCTTCGATTCGCTGATGGTCGGCGAAAAGGATCTCAAGCCGGGCCAGCCGCGCCTGCTGGCGGTGGACAATGAGATGGTGGTGCCGGTGGACAAGATCGTCCGCATCCATGTGACCGGCGCCGACGTGATCCACTCCTTCGCCGTGCCTTCTTTCGGTGTGAAGATCGACGCCATTCCCGGCCGCCTGAACGAATCCTGGTTCAAGGCCACCAAGGAGGGCGTCTATTACGGCCAGTGCTCCGAGCTGTGCGGTCGCGACCATGCCTTCATGCCGCTGGCGGTGCGTGTGGTGAGTCAGCAGGAGTTCGATGCCTGGATCGCTCAGGCCAAGCAGAAGTATTCCGACGCCACGTCCGTGCCGGCCAAGCTCGCGGACGCCTCCAGCGCCCGCTGAGCGCGCGAGCCGCACCATCGGGGCCGCGCCGGGCGCGCGTCCGCATCGCACATGCCGGTTCGCCTTGAGGGTCTCCCTTGGCGGCGAACCGCACCGAAACGACAGTTGAGAGCAGGCGACGTTGCTCCCCGAGCCGGCGCCCAAGAGATTGAGGATCGTACCCATGGCCACTGAGGGATCGTTCTACGGGGCCCACGAGGAGGGCGTGCCGACCGGCTGGCGCCGCTGGCTGTTCTCGACCAACAACAAGGACATCGGCGTGATGTACCTGATCTTCGCCATCGTGGCGGGGATCGTGGGCGGCGCGCTGTCCATCGGCATCCGCCTGGAGCTGATGGAACCCGGCCTCCAGTATTTCAAGAATCCGCAGACCTTCAACGTGTTCACCACGGGCCACGGTCTCATCATGATCTTCTTCATGGTGATGCCGGCGCTGATCGGCGGCTTCGGCAACTATTTCATCCCGTTGATGATCGGCGCGCCCGACACCGCTTTCCCGCGCATCAACAACATCGCCTTCTGGCTGCTGATCCCAGCTTTCGCGCTGGCGATCATGTCGCTGTTCGTTGAGGGCGCCGCCGGCTCCAACGGCTTTGGCGGCGGTTGGACCATTTACCCTCCGCTGTCGTCCAAGCTCGGCCATCCCGGCCCGGCCATGGATCTGCTGATCTTCTCGCTGCATCTGGCTGGCGCGTCGTCCATCCTGGGCGCGATTAACCTGATCACCACTATCTTCAACATGCGCGCCCCGGGCATGACGCTGCACAAGATGCCGCTGTTCGCCTGGTCGCAGCTGATCACCGCCTTCCTGCTGCTGCTGTCGCTGCCCGTCTTGGCTGGCGCCATCACCATGCTGCTGACGGACCGCAACTTCGGCACCACCTTCTTCGATCCCGCCGGCGGCGGTGACCCGATCCTGTTCCAGCACCTGTTCTGGTTCTTCGGTCATCCCGAGGTGTACATCCTGATCCTGCCGGGCTTCGGCATGATCTCGCACATCATCTCCACCTTCTCCCGCAAGCCGGTGTTCGGCTATCTGGGCATGGCCTACGCCATGATCGCCATCGGCGTGCTGGGCTTCGTGGTGTGGGCTCATCACATGTACACGGTGGGTCTGTCGGCCTCGACCCAGTCCTACTTCGTTGCGGCGACCATGATCATCGCCATTCCCACGGGCGTGAAGGTGTTCTCCTGGATCGCCACCATGTGGGGCGGCTCGCTGCAGTTCAAAGTGCCGATGCTCTGGGCCATCGCCTTCATCTTCCTGTTCACCGTCGGCGGCGTGACCGGCGTGGTGCTCTCGAACGCTGGCATCGACCGCTCGCTGCAGGACACCTATTACGTGGTGGCCCACTTCCACTACGTGCTGTCGCTGGGCGCCGTGTTCGCCATCTTCGCCGGCTGGTACTACTGGTTCCCGAAGATGTTCGGCTACATGATCCCGGAATTCTGGGGCAAGCTGCACTTCTGGCTCACCTTCATCGGGGTGAACATGGTGTTCTTCCCGCAGCACTTCCTGGGCCTCGCCGGCATGCCGCGCCGCTATGCGGACTATCCGGATGCGTTCGCCCACTGGAACTTCGTGTCATCCATCGGCTCCTACATTTCCGGCTTCGCGGTGCTGATCTTCCTCACCGGCGTGGCGCTTGCCTTCATCCGCAAGGAGAAGGCCGGCGACAATCCTTGGGGCGTCGGCGCCACCACTCTGGAATGGACGCTGCCCTCGCCGCCGCCGTACCACCACTTCGAGGTGCTGCCGCGCATCAAGTGACGTCCGTCGTCGGATGATCCAAAGGCCGGCGCGGAACTCCGCGCCGGCCATCTTGTCACCGGGCCTGTTCCGGTGACGCTTGCGGACTGGGCTTAGGCCTCATGCGGCTCGCCTGGGGGCAGGTCGGTCGGGAGTGGCCGGGACTGGAAGACGCCATCGGCCGCGTGGCAGGATGGCGGACGTGGCCTTGGGGGGCTTGGGCCGCACGGCGGCCGGTGCGCCGCGGGTCTTGTGGCAGGGCGGGGATGCCTCGGCTTCAGGACCGTCGGTCACCGGGCACGGGCGGCAGACAGGCCGAGCCGGCGCAAACCGCCGCTTCGGCATGACGTCGAGCGGCTGCTGCGGCCGCCGCCAGAATGCTCTCGCCAGAGCGGTCCGCGCAGGGATCGCGACGGTTGAGGGTCACAGGCCCCATGACGGGCGAGACAAGAGCCCAAAGGTGCAACAGTGAGCGACGTGAGCGTTGGATTGAGCGAAACTCGGGCCATGGGCCTGACGTCGGAAGCCCCCGGAGGGCTGGCATCTCCGCGCGACTATCTTGCCCTGCTGAAGCCGCGGGTGATGTCGCTGGTGATCTTCACCGCTTTGGTCGGCCTGGTACGGGCGCCGGACCATGTCCACCCGGTCATCGCCTTTACCGCTTTGCTCTGCATCGCCGTCGGTGCCGGCGCCGCTGGCGCGCTCAACATGTGGTGGGACGCCGACATCGACGCCATTATGACCCGCACCCAGAAGCGGCCGGTGCCGGCCGGGCGGGTGACGCCGCAGGAAGCGTTCGCCTTCGGCATGACGCTGTCGGCTTTCTCGGTGGTGGTTCTCGGCCTGCTGGTGAACGTCCTGGCTGGCGCGCTGCTGGCCTTCACTATCTTCTTCTACGTGGTGGTCTACACCATGTGGCTGAAGCGCTCGACCGCGCAGAACATCGTCATTGGCGGCTTGGCCGGCGCCCTGCCGCCCATGGTGGCCTGGGCCGCCGCCTCCGGCAGCGTGAGCCTGGAGAGCGTGCTGCTGGTGGCCATCATCTTCGTCTGGACGCCGCCGCACTTCTGGGCCCTGGCGCTCTATCGCGCCGATGACTATGCCCGCGCCGGCGTGCCGATGCTGCCGGTCACCGCCGGTCCCGACGAGACCCGCCGGCAGATCCTGCTCTACACGCTGGTGCTGGTCCCCCTCGCCATGTCGCCGGTGTTCCTCGGGTTTGCGGGCCTCGCCTATGGCGTCATTTCCGGTGTCACCGGGCTCGGCATGCTGGCGCTGGCGGTGAATGTCTATCGCCGCCGCACCGGGCCTGAGGCCGTGAAGGCCGCCAAGCAATTGTTCGGCTTCTCTATCCTCTATCTGTTCGTGCTGTTTGCGACCCTGCTGGCGGAAGCGCTGCTGGCGCAGGCCGGCATTGCGGGGATCTGAGCCGATGGCCCGCAAGTCGCAAGGTTCCAACCGTCCGAAGGCCAACCGCCCGGCGAATGCCCGGCCCGCCGGCGAGGCCCCGCGCCCCGCTGCCGCCAAAGCCCCGACGCCGTCCCGCGCCGCTCCGCCGCCGGCTAAGCCCGCGCCGCTGCCGGGCGTGGTGCTGTCGCCCGAGCAACTGCGCCGCCGCCGCGCGCGCTCCATCGCCATCGCCTCGGTGCTCGGCTTCCTGGTCATCCTGTTCTACGTGGTCACCATCGTGAAGCTCGGCCCCGGGGTCGTGCTCAACCGGCCATTGTGAGGATGTCCATGGACACGCCCACGCCCTCCGAGCCGCACCCGGCCGATCCGCAAGACGCCCCCGGCCGCGCCCGCCCGCGGCCCCGCCGCTCCCGGCGGTCGGAAGGGCTGATCGTGCTCGGCTGCGTGGCGTTCGTTGGCGCCATGGTCGGCGTCACCTATGCATCCGTGCCGCTGTATGCCGCCTTCTGCAGCCTCACTGGCTTCGGTGGCGCCACCCGCGTCGGCGAAGCGGCGCCGGCCAAGGTGCTGGATCGGACCATCACGGTGCGGTTCGATGCCAATGTGGCGCCCGGCTTGCCGTGGGACTTCCGGCCCGAGCAGTCCAAGGTGGATGTGAAGGTCGGCGAGACCAAGATGGTCTATTACTTCGCCGGCAACCGCGGCGGGTCCGAGACCTACGCCAACGCCACCTACAATGTCATGCCGTCCACGGCGGGCGCCTATTTCGTCAAGCTCCAGTGCTTCTGCTTCAACGAGCAGACCCTGAAGGGCAACGAGAAGGTGGACATGCCGGTGGTTTTCTACATTGACCCCGCCATTGCCGATGATCCGGAGATGGCGGGCGTAAAGACGATCACGCTGTCCTACACCTTCTTCCCGGCCAAGGCTCCGGCGGCGCCCCAGGCGCGTGCCGTCGAGCCGGCGGGGGCGGTGGAACGCAAGCAGTTGTAGCGCCGCCGCTTGGCCCGGTTCGCCGGGCGCTGGGGGCGCGAGGAATTCGTGCCGGGACATTTGGCGCCATTGCGGCGGCGGCGTGGCCCGGTTAGGACTTTACGAGCTGGAAGGGAGGCCGCGAGCGATGGCCGAGGGACACGCGAAGCACCACGACTACCATATGGTCGATCCGAGCCCGTGGCCGGTCATCGGCTCCGTAGCGGCGTTCATCGGGGCAGCGGGCGCGGTGCTGTGGATGCATGGCGGTTCCGCTCTGCCCATGAGCGCGGGCCTGCTGGGCATCCTCTACACCATGTTCGGCTGGTGGCGGGACATCGTGCGCGAGAGCCGCACCGGCTTCCACACCAAGGTGGTGCAGATCGCGTTCCGCTACGGGACCATCCTGTTCATCGCCTCGGAAGTGATGTTCTTCGTGGCCTGGTTCTGGGCCTTCTTCGATGCCGCCTTGTTCGCCAACGAGGCCATCAATTATTCCCGCTTCGAGTTCACCGGCGGCACGTGGCCGCCCCATGGCATCGAGTCGCTGTCGCCGTGGCACCTGCCGCTGCTGAACACGCTGATCCTGCTCACCTCGGCCACCACCCTGACCTGGGCGCACCATGCGCTGCTGGAGGGCGATCGCCAGGGACTGAAGTGGGGCCTGTGGTGCACCATTGGCCTTGGCGTGCTGTTCAGCGCCTGCCAAGCCTATGAATACATGCACGTGCATTTTGCCTTCTCGGGCAACATCTACGGCGCCACCTTCTTCATGGCCACGGGCTTCCATGGCTTCCACGTCATCGTCGGCACCATCTTCCTCGCCATCTGCCTGCTGCGCACCTATATGGGCGACTTCACGGTGGAAAAGCACTTCGGCTTCGAAGCCGCCGCTTGGTACTGGCATTTCGTGGACGTGGTGTGGCTGTTCCTGTTCGCCTTCATCTATGTCTGGGCGTCCGCCGGTTCTGCGGCGGCGCACTGAGGACCAGCTTTCGACCCCGGGGGCGGCGCAAGCCGCCCCTTTTTCGTTACGCGGCGCATGCCGCCCCCCTTTTCGTTCCGCATGCCTACACAGCCCAGGAGGGTGCCATGAGCCTTGATCCCTATATGGCGCCGGTTTCGCCGTTTGCCGCCGGGCTGGGCTGCCGCTGCCCGCGCTGTGGCAAGGGCAAGCTGTTCAAGGGCTTTCTCACCATGCCGCCGCGCTGCGAGGCCTGCGGGCTGGACTATGGCTTCATCGATGCGGGCGACGGCCCCGCCGTGTTCGTCATCCTGATCGGCGGCGCCTTGATCGTGGGGCTGGCGCTGTGGGTGGAGGTGAAGTTCCAGCCGCCGCTCTGGCTGCATGCGCTGCTATGGATCCCCGGCATTCTGATTGTGACGCTGGGGCTGCTGCGCCCGTTCAAGGGCGTCCTGGTAGCGCTGCAATATCGCAACAAGGCCGCCGAAGGCCGTCTGGAGCATCCGGACGGTCCATGAGCCGCCGCTCGGACAAAGCCTCGGCCTCCATTCCCCCAACGCTGCCTGCGCCGAAGCCGGCCGGTCGCCCCGTGGGCAGCCGTGGCCGGATCGTGTCGGTCATCGTGCTGCTGCTGGCGTTCGCCATCCTGGTGGGGCTGGGCTCATGGCAGATGGAGCGGCGGGCGTGGAAGCTGGACCTGATCCATCAGGTGGAAGCCCGCGCCGATGCGCCCGCCCGTCCGCTGCCGCCGGCGGACCAATGGCCGGCGCTCAGCCGCGCCAGCGATGAATATGCCCATGTGCGCGCCACCGGCGTGTTCGACCATGCCAAGGAAGCCCTGGTCTATACCGTGCTGTCGGAGCCGAACGGGCCGCTGCGGGGGCCGGGCTTCACCGTCATTACCCCCTTGATGCTGCCGGATGGCTCGGCGGTGCTGGTCAATCGCGGCTTTGTGCCCACGGACCGGCGCGATCCCGCCACCCGCGCCGCCGGGCAGGTGGAAGGCCCGGTCACCATCACCGGCCTGCTGCGGTTCGGGGAGGAGGCGAGCAGCTTCGTCCCGGACAACGACCCGGCCCGCAACGCCTGGTACCGGCGTGATCCGGCGGAGATCGCGGCGGCTCGCGGCCTGGCGCGCGCGGCGCCGTTCATGATTGATGCGGATGCCACCCCCAATCCCGGCGGCCTGCCGCAGGGCGGCGAGACCCGCCTGGTGTTTCCCAACCGGCATCTGGAATATGCGCTGACCTGGTACGGCCTCGCGGCCACGATGTTGGCAGTGGTGGTGGCGGTGCTGGTGTCCCGCCGCCATCGGGGGGCATCCACCAGCGCTTGAGCGGCCGTACCTTGAGCTTTGCCTCGGCGGCATCGATCTTGCTCTAATGTTGGGATCTCGGGTGTCTGCCATCGGCAGCCCCCGCCTGCCCACCCACTTGCCAGGAGATCACCATGGCGCGGACCGATGCGATCGTGCTGGGCGCCGGTATCGTCGGCACCTCGGCGGCCCTGCATCTACGGGCGCGGGGGCTGTCAGTGGCGCTGATCGACCGTCAGGCGCCGGGCGAGGGCACCTCGTTCGGCAATGCCGGGGTGATCGAAGGGTCGGCCTTGCTGCCGGTGTCGTTTCCCCGTGATCCCCGCACGCTGCTCGCGCATGCGCTCAAGCTTTCAGCCCAGAGCAACTATCGCCTCTCAGCCCTGCCGGCGCTGGCGCCCTGGCTGGGCGCCTATTTTCGCGCCTCATCGCCGACGCCACAGGCGGCCATCGCCCATGACCTGCGTCCGCTCATGGCTTTGGCGTGCGCCGAGCATCACGCGCTGGCCGAGCCGGCCGGCGCCATGGCGCTGCTGCGCCATACCGGCTGGGTGAAGATCTATCACCGGCAGGCGGATCTCGACGCCACCGCCTTGGAGCGGCGTTTGGCGGATGAGATGGGCGTGGCCTACACCGTTCTCGACGGGGCGGCGGTGAAGGCGCTGGAGCCGGCGCTCGCGCCCGGCCTGGTGGGCGGCGTCCATTGGCACGATTGCGATAATGTCAGCGATCCCGCCGGCCTGGTGAAGGCCTATGCGGCGCTGTTCGAGGCCCGCGGCGGCCTGCTGCTGACGGGCGATGCCCGCAGCCTGCGCCGGTCCGGCGCGGCATGGCGGGTGGAAACCGCCGAGGGGCCGGTGGATGCGCAGATCGTGGTGGTGGCGCTCGGGCCGTGGAGCCTGGATGTGCTGGCGCCGCTGCGGCTACCGGCGCCGGTGCCGCTCGCGGTGAAGCGCGGCTACCACGTCCACTTCGCGCCATTGCCGGGCCAGACCCTGTCGCGGGCGGTGGTGGATCGCGCCGGCGGCTTCTCGCTGCAATGGACCAAAAGCGGCATCCGCGCCACCACCGGCGTGGAGTTCGCCCGCCGGGACGATCCGCGCACCGATATTCAGGTGCGGCGGGTGATCGCCAATGTGCGCAAGCTGCTGCCGGTGGGAGCGCTGGAGGCGACGGCGCCCTGGCTCGGGTTTCGCCCGGCCTTTCCCGATTCCAAGCCGATGATCGGCGCCGCGCCCGGCCTGCCGGGTCTGTTCCTGGATTTCGGCCACAGCCACTGGGGGCTGACGCTGGGGCCGGTGTCGGGCCGGCTGGTGGCGGACCTGGTGACCGGCGCCACGCCGGTCACCGATCCGGCGCCGTTTTCCCCGACCCGCTTCTCCAGGGGCTGAGGCTCAGCGCACGAAGTAGAAGTGCGGCCGGCGGCCTTCCCACATGTAAGCGGTGAAGGCGGCGGCGCCGACTGCCTGCGCCAGGATACCCGGCAGCAAAGCGGCGAAATCCATGAGGGTGGCGCCGTCCGGGGTGATCATGCCGCGGATGGAGAATTGGCAGAAAGCGGTGACCGCCACCCAGGCGATGAACAATCCGGGCGACACCTTCAGGGCGAGCCGGGACTTCAGGATCGTGAAGGCCACGAAGCTGGCGGCCCAGAGGAACAGCAACGCCTGCGGCAGCAGGCCGAGGCGCAGCACCTGGGTGGACAGGGCGGTGCCGGAGACGGAATCGGCGATGGCGGAAAACGCCCCCTGGGTGCCGAGCGCCGAGATCAGCGTGAACATGCCGGCGACCGGCACGGCGGTGATGCCGCAGGCCGACCAGAAGATGACTGCCAGCAGGCCGCCCAGGGCGCCTTCCTCGGCAGTGCGGCGGCGGGGCCTTTGGACGGGCGGCAGGGCGGTCATGGCTAGGCTCCAGGGATACGGAAAGGCAGGGGCGGTTATTCGTTAAGGGGCGGGAAAGCGGTCGCGCCAGGCGAGCTGCGCGCCCGCATAGGGCAGGGTGGTCGCCTCATAGGCGGCGCGGGCCACGGCGCGCGCCAGAACCAAAGCGGCGGTGGCGCCGAGACCGAGCAGATCCGGCAAGGGATGCGTCAGCGGCACCCGGTCGGTCGCCAGCGCGAATACGCAATCCCCATCCAGCGGCGTGTGGACGGGAAACAGCGACATGGCAAGCCCGTCCTGCGCCATCACCGCGAAATGCCGTGCTTGCCCGCCGGTGAGCACTGCATCGGTGGCCACCACGGCCAGTGTCGTGGCCATGCGCGGCTCATGGCCCTTGATGTGGAGGGCGCCCGCATCCGCCGGCAGCGGCACCGGCAAACCGAGGCCGCCGAATTCGCCATGGCGCTCGAATGGCGCCGCACGAAAATGCGGCCCGGAGCCGATCAGCGGGCAGCCCACCGCATTCACCGCCACGAGCGCGCCCACCACATGCCCAGAGGGGGCTCGGGCCGATGCGGACCCCAGCCCGCCTTTCACTCGCGCCGTGGTGGCGCCCGTTCCGGCGCCGACGCTGCCCAAGGCGAACTCCCGGCCGGCGGCCTGCGCGGCCGCAAGGCCCAGCGCCCGATAGGGCGGCTCCGTGCCCCAGTCCTTACGCCCGCCATTGAGCAGATCGAACAGAATGGCCGAAGGCACGATGGGCACCCGCACCGAGCGAACCTTGTAACCGCGCCCATGCGCCGCCAGCCAGGCCATGACGCCGGAGGCGGCGTCGAGCCCGAAGGCCGAGCCGCCGGACAGGACGATGCCATCCACATGTGCCACGGCGGCGGAGGGATCCAGCAGATCGGTTTCTCGCGTGCCGGGGCTGCCGCCGCGCACGTCCACCGCCGCCACGGCGGGCGGGTCGCACAGCACGACTGTGGCCCCCGAGCCCAGCACAGGATCGGTTGCGTGGCCCACGGCGAGGCCGGGAACATCGGTGAGAAGGTTGCGCATCAAGCCTCGTCCCCCCGTCCGCATGGTGCCGCCTGCGGGCCGCGCCGCCTTGCGCCGGTTTCAGGCTGCCGGATGGCATCCTCCGCCTCTAACCCGGAACGGTGCGGAAGGGAAAGGGATGCGCGATGGCGCGGCAGCGGGCAGCGGCTTCACAACGCGGGGAGGCTCGGTGCGCGGGGCTTGCTCGCGCCGGCTGGAAGGATCATGAAACGGGCACCTTCCGCCCGGCCGTTCGGCCCGGCAGCCCGCCTGCAAGGACACGATGGCCGACGTTTCCCTTCCTGCCGCCTTCCTCGCCGGCCTTGCCAGCTTCCTGTCGCCCTGCGTGCTGCCGTTGGTGCCGCCGTATCTGTGCTTCATCGGCGGCACCACGCTGGAAGACCTGGCCAATGCGGAGCCGCTGCGCAAGGTGGCGCGGCGGGCCTTTCTCGGGGCGCTGCTATTCGTGGCCGGCTTCACGGTGGTGTTCGTGGCGCTGGGCGCCGGGGCCTCCGCCATTGGCAACGTGCTGCGCGCCCATCTCGATACGCTGTCGGTGATCGCCGGCATCGCCATCATCCTGATGGGGCTGAACTTCCTCGGCGTGTTCAAGATTTCGCTGCTGTCGCGCACCGCCCGCCCGCATGTGAGCGAGCCCACCGGCCTGTGGGGTGCCTTCCTCATGGGGCTGGCGTTCGCCTTCGGCTGGACCCCGTGCCTGGGGCCGGTGCTTGGCGCGATCCTGGCGGTGGCCGGCTCGGAGGCGACGGTGGCGCGGGGCGCGGGGCTGCTGGCGGTCTATTCCGCCGGCCTTGGGGTGCCGTTCCTGCTGGCCGCGCTGGCGGTGCGGCCGTTCCTCAACAGCCTGGCCCATATGCGCCGCTTGCTGCCGCTGATGGAGAAGATCCTCGGCGCCCTGCTGGTGCTGACCGGCATCGGCTTCCTGTCGGGTGGCATCGCCAGCGTGAGCTATTGGCTGCTGGAAACCTTTCCCGGCCTCGGCAGCTTCGGCTGAGGCGTCCGGGTCAGGACTTTTGTTCGCGCAAGTCGGGGCCGGTGCTGCCGGGCACGGCGCGGGCGCCCAATGCCGCATCGATGCGGGCCAGCGTCAGGGGCGTTTCGGTCTCGGGGGTGCGGGCCAGGGCAAAGCGCTGGCCTTCTTCCGCGATCTGCCGGCAGGCATCGGGATTGGCCCGGCACCAGGCAATCTTGTCGGCGAGGTCGGACAGGTCGGCCTTCACCGGCACGTAATGGATCCAGGGCACTAGGGCGTCATAGAACCATTGGCGGAAGCCATAGGGCGAAGCCACCTTGATCACGCAGCATCCCAGCAGCAGCCGGGAAAAGAAATTCATCCAGGCGGCGGAGAAACCGTCGATGTCGATGGCATAGCGCACCTTGGCCCAGGCCAGCGGCGGAATCCGCGCGCCGGATATGCCATAGGGCGCCAGATCGGCCCGCTCGGCAAAGGACACGTCCACGCCCGGCATGTCGCGCAGCGCCAGGCACATGCGCACCCGTTGGCGCAGCATGGGGTTGGCCGCATCCATCCAGGCATTGATCATCTCGCCCTGGCCGGAGGGCGAGCCGCGCCACTGCACCACATCCTCGCGCTCGTTCCAGGGCACTTGGGTGCCGGCGAGGCGATAGGGCTCATAGACCCGTGGGGTCATGAAGGCGCGGTCGGGCACCAGCACCGCGTCAGGATGGTTGGAGCAGAAGGTGAGCACGCCGGGCTGCGAGGAATAGTCCGCAATGCTGGCCTCCACCGCATCGGCGGCGCAGCGGGCGGCGAAATAGGCCATGATCGGTCCGCGCTTCCACAGGCTGTTGATGCCGGCTCGGGTCAGCAATTCCCCGCCTACGGTGGCGGTGAAGGATCGCCCGTCATTCTCGAAGGTGAGTCGCCCGTCCTGGGCATCGCCCGCCAGCACCCGCACCCGGCGTCCGCTGGGCATGAAGGCGCTAAAGCGCAGGGCCACGGCGAGACGGACCACCTGCGGGGGGAGTGTGCGGTAAAGTCGTGAGGAGAGCGCGGCCATGTCAGGCGGCTTATAGAGCGATCGTGGCTGATTTCGGTAGGGCCGAAGCGGAATTTTAATGGGCCGCATCGCCTTAGGCAGATTGTGCCGGCTGGCCCCTCAGGCGGACGTTGGGGAAGGGATCGTTCGCTGGGAGATGCCCACCCCAAGTGGGGACAATCGGAGGCCGGATCGTTTTGGCCGAACCATGCGCCGCTGGGCGGCGCACGGCAGGATCGCAGGGCGATCACAGTTCGGAGTAGCCGCCGTCCTTCCAGACGTAGACCACATAGTCGAGCTTGGTCAGGTCGCCCTTCTTGTCGAAGGCCAGCGGGCCGAGCACGGTCTGGAAAGTGGCGCCGGAATGCATGTAGTCGGCGACCTTCTTGGGATCGAGCGACTTTGCCCCTTCAGCCGCCTGCTTGATGACCTGCACGGCGGCGTAGGAATAGAGCACGTAGCCTTCCGGATCGATGCCCTTGGCCTTGAACTTCTCGACGATCGCCTTGGCCGCCGGGCTCTTGCGCGGATCCGGGCCGAAGGTCATCAGCGTGCCTTGGGCGCCAGGACCGGCGACAGTCCAGAATTCCTTGTCGGTGATGCCGTCGCCGGAGAACAACACGGTCTTCAGGCCCTGGTCGCGCATCTGGCGCACCAGCAGGCCGGCTTCCGGATGCAGGCCGCCGTAATAGAGCACGTCGACGTTGGCGGCCTTCAACTTCGAGACGAGGGCGGAATAGTCTTTCTCGCCCGGGGTGATGCCTTCATAGACGGCTTCCTTGATGCCGCCCTTGTTGATGGTTTTTTGGGTCTCGTCGGCAAGGCCCTTCCCGTAGGGGGTCTTGTCGTGGACGATGGCGATCTTCTTGTTCTTGAGGTTCTTCAGGATGTATTCGCCGGCCACCGCGCCCTGCTGGTCGTCGCGGCCGCAGGTGCGGAACACGTTCCACAGCTTGCGTTCGGTGAAGGTGGGATTGGTGGAGGCGGGGCTGATCTCCAGGACGCCGCCTTCCTCATAATTGATCGAGGTCGGGATCGAGACGCCCGAGTTGAAGTGGCCGACCACGTATTTCACGCCGTCCGAGATCATCTTGTTGGCCACCGAGGTCCCCTGGGCCGGGGTCGAGGCATCGTCGCCCGCGAGCAGTTCGATCTGCTGGCCAAGGATGCCGCCGGAGGCATTGATGTCGGACACCGCCTGGTCCACACCGTTCTTGAGCTGGGCGCCGAAGGCGGCGTGCGGGCCGGTCATCGGGCCGGCGACGCCCATCTTCACCTGAGCCCAGGCCGGGACCGGGGCCTGGACCGCGAGAGCGAGGCCGGTACTAAGGGTAAGAGCTGCCAATAGAAGCTGTCTCATCCGTATCTCCTCTGGTTTGCCCGAGCCGCGGCGGAGGCCGAGCCCGGTTGCAATGCGCCTCCTTCGATGTCCCTCCCGAATGAAAACGCCCGCAGTGCGCGGGCGTTTCCTTATTATCTATCTGCGGTGGCGGCCTCTGGCGCGCGGGTCACAGTTCGGAGTAGCCGCCGTCCTTCCAGACGTAGACCACATAGTCGAGCTTGGTCAGGTCGCCCTTCTTGTCAAAGGAGAGCGGGCCAAGCACGGTCTGGAAAGTGGCGCCGGAGTGCATGTAGTCGGCGACCTTCTTGGGGTCGAGCGACTTGGCCGCTTCGGCCGCCTGCTTGATGATCTGCACGGCCGCGTAGGAATAGAGCACGTAGCCTTCCGGATCGATGCCCTTGGCCTTGAACCGATCGACCACTTCCTTGGCGGCCGGGCTCTTGCGCGGATCCGGGCCGAAGGTCATCAGGGTTCCGGCGGCGCCGGGACCGGCGATGGTCCAGAATTCCTTGTCGGTGATGCCGTCGCCGGAGAACAACACGGTCTTGAGGCCCTGGTCGCGCATCTGGCGCACCAGCAGACCGGCTTCCGGATGCAGGCCGCCGTAATAGAGCACGTCGACGTTGGCGGCCTTCAGCTTGGAGACCAGGGCGGAATAGTCCTTCTCGCCCGGCGCGATGCCTTCATAGACGACTTCCTTGATGCCGCCCTTGTTGATGGCCTTCTGTGTCTCGTCCGCAAGGCCCTTACCATAGGGGGTCTTGTCGTGGACGATGGCGATCTTCTTGTCCTTGAGGTTCTTCAGGATGTATTCGCCGGCCACCGCGCCCTGCTGGTCGTCGCGGCCGCAGGTGCGGAACACGTTCCACAGCTTGCGCTCGGTGAAGGTCGGATTGGTGGAGGCGGGCGTGATCTGCAGGATGCCGCCTTCCTCATAGTTGGTGGAGGCGGGGATCGAGACACCCGAGTTGAAGTGTCCGACGACGTATTTCACGCCGTCCGAGATCAGCTTATTGGCCACCGAGGTGCCCTGCGCCGGGGTCGAGGCGTCGTCGCCGCTGTACGGCTGGATCTTCTGGCCGAGGATGCCACCGGAGGCATTGATGTCCGCCACCGCCTGGTCGAAGCCGTTCTTGAGCTGGGCGCCGAAGGCGGCATTGGGGCCGGTCATGGGCGCGGCAACGGCCATCTTGACCTGGGCCTGCGCCTGGGCCGCGAAGGCGAGGCCTGCACCGAGCGCGAGCCCGGCGAGTAGAAGCTTCCTCATCCATATCTCCTCTGGTTTTCCGAACCCATGGTTTGCCATTGGCTTCGGCTGGAATGGGCAGATCGTGTGACTGAAGGCTTGAAGCTCCAGCAGATGATGACGGTCATTCTGCCGCAAAACCGCCGCCTGTCGATGGCGGCGATGGTCGGTGGACCGTTCAGGCGGTCGGGCCGGTGCTGTCCCGGCGCATGCGCCAGGAGAGCAGGCCGGCATCCTCATAGATCCAGCCGTAGCGCTGGGTCATCTGTTGCTTGCGCACCGCGCGAAATCCCAGTGTGGCAATGGCGAACAGCACCACCAGTTCCAGCAGGAAATGGTCGAGCGCGAACAATGTGCCATGGAATAGCGCGAAGTGGCAGAAGCGCACGGCGCAGGTAACCAGCGCCGCATAGAGGAACACCTGGAAGAAGGGCTGCCATCCCTTCGCCACCGCACGCCCTGCCATCCAGGCGCCGCCGCCGCCCAAGGCGACGGTCACCAGCAGGAAGTCGCCCAGCGACACCTCCACCACCGCCCCCGGACGGACCACATAGAGCCCGATCACCGCCAGCAGAGCGACGGCGGGAAACACGATCATGGGCGAGGATGAGCGGCCCGGATTGGGAATGGGAGACACCATGTCAGTGGCCTCCTTCCAGATAGGCGGCCTGCACCTCCGGCCGCTCCAGCAGTTCGCGGCCGGTGCCGCTCATGGTCACCATGCCGTTCACCAGCACATAGGCGCGGTGGGCGAGGCGCAGGGCGTGATAGGCGTTCTGCTCCACCAGGAACACGGTCAGCCCCTCGGTGCGGTTGAGGTTGCGGATGGCGTCGAAGATCTGCTTCACCACCAGCGGCGCCAGACCCAGCGAAGGCTCGTCCAGTAGCAGCAGGCGCGGTCGGGTCATCAGGGCGCGGGCGATGGCCAGCATCTGCTGCTCGCCGCCGGACAAGGTGCCGCCGCGCTGGTGCAGGCGTTCCTTGAGGCGGGGGAACAGATCGAACATGCGTTCCAGATCCTGCTGGAAGTGGGTGTTGCCATCCACCGCCGCGCCCATCTGGAGGTTTTCATAGACGCTCATGCGCCCGAAGATCCGCCGGCCCTCCGGCGACTGGGCGATCTTGAGGCGCATGATCTCGTGGGTGGGCAATTGGGTGATGTCCCGGCCATCGAAATGGATCGAGCCGTCGCGGGCGCGGGGATTGCCGCAGACGGTCATCATCAGGGTGGATTTGCCCGCCCCATTGGCGCCGATGAGGGTGACGATCTCGCCCTCATTGACCTCCACGTCCACGCCCTTCAGCGCAACGATGTTGCCGTAATAGGTCTTCACGCCCTTGATGGAGAGCAGCGCCGTCATAGGCCCACCTCTGCTTCCACGGCCGGCACGGCTTCTTCGTCGACGCCCAGATAGGCGGCGATCACCGCCGGATCGGCGCGCACTTCCTGCGGCGTGCCGTCGGCGATCTTGCTGCCGTATTCCAGGACGATCACATGGTCCGAGATTTCCATCACCACCGACATGTCATGCTCGATCAGCAGCACCGAGGTGCCGTGATCGGCGCGGATGGACAGGAGCAGCGTGTTCAGCGCCGCGGATTCGCGCGGGTTGAGGCCGGCGGCCGGCTCGTCCAGGCACAGCAGCACCGGGTCGGAGCACATGGCGCGGGCGATCTCGAGCCGGCGCTGGTCGCCATAGGGCAAGTCGCCGGCGGGATCGTCGGCACGGTCCACCAGATCCACCAGTTCGAGCCAGTGCAGCGCCTTCGCCATGCCTTCCTTTTCCTGCCGTTGCCAGGAGGGCAGGTTGATCAGGGCGCTGGGCGAGAGCAGGCCGGAGCGGGTCAGGCGGGTATGCTGGGCCACCATCAGGTTTTCCAGCACCGTCATGCCCGAGAACAGGCGGATGTTCTGGAAGGTGCGCGCCACCTTCGCCTGGGACGCCACCTTGTGGTCCGGCAGGCGCTCCAGCAGGAACAGCGCACCGCCCTTGGTCGCGGCGGCGGCCTGGCAATTGCTGGTCAGGGCTTCCAGTTCGTCATCGGTGGCCGGAGCGCCATGGGAGAGGGCGAGGCGACCGAGCGAGGGTTTGTAGAAGCCGGTGATGCAGTTGAAGGCGGTGGTCTTGCCGGCGCCGTTGGGGCCGATCAAGGCGGTGACGTCGCCGCGCCCGACCGAGAACGACACGTCGTTCACCGCGATCAGGCCGCCGAACCGCATGGTCAGGCGGTCTACCATCAGGATGGGATCTGCTTCCCAGTGTCTCATCCGTGGCCCTCCTTCACCAGATCGCCCGACACCTTCTTGCGCTCCTTGAGGAAGATGGTCGCCATGCGGCTGGAGACGAGGCCGCGCGGACGCCACACCATCACCGCCACCATGGCGAAGCCGAAGATCAGCATGCGGTACAAGGTGGGATCGAAGTCCGGTCCCAGCAGCCAGTCGCTCTTCAGGAAGGTGAGATTGCGCAGCATTTCCATGCCGCCGATCATGAACACGGCGGCCGCCGCCACGCCGATCTGAGAGCCCATGCCGCCGAGCACGACGATGGCGAGAATCATGGCGCTATCGACAAAGGTAAAGCTCTCGGGGGAGACGAACCGCACCCGCACCGCGAAGAAGGCGCCGGCAAAGCCGCCGAACATGGCGCCGGTGGCGAAGGCGGTGAGCTTGGTCAGCGTGGTGTTGATGCCCAGCGAGCGGCAGGCGATCTCGTCTTCCCGCAGCGCTTCCCACGCCCGCCCCACCGGCATCCGCCGCAGCCGCAGCGTCACCAGCGCGGTGAGGGCGGAGAGACCGAGAATGACGAAGTAGAGGAAGATGATCCGGTGCATGGGATCGAAGGTCAAGCCGAAGGTGGCGGCAAAGCCATTGTCGGCGGCCGAAAACGGCATGCCGAAGAAGGAAATCGGCGGGATGGAGGCGATGCCGGCGCCGCCATTGGTCAGGTCGGTCCAGTTGGTCAGCACGAGGCGGATGATCTCGCCGAACGCCAAAGTGACGATGGCGAGATAATCGCCGCGCAGGCGTAGCACCGGAAAACCGAGGATCACGCCCCAGAACGCCGCCAGGATGCCGCAGACCGGCAGGCAGACCCAGAACGACCATGCGGCCCAGAAGCCTTCGCCCACATGGGCATCGAAGAAGGCATTCAGCGGCACGCTGGTGGAGAGCAAAGCGAAGGCGTAGGCGCCCACCGCATAGAAAGCGACGTAGCCCAAGTCCAGCAGGCCGGCGAGGCCGACCACGATGTTGAGGCCCCAGCCCAGCATCACATAGGAGCCGATATAGACCCCGAGATCGACCCAGTAGCGGCTTTCCGACAGCCCCCCGGAGGCCAGGATCGCCAGGGCCGGATAGGCGATGGCAATGCCGAAGAAGGCGGGCTTAGCGAACGGTCCCAGCCGGTCACCGACGGCCGACAGCACGGAGGGCGTGCCCGCCGCCCGCTTGACCCGCCCCGGCCGCCAGAGGGTGAGATGCAGCGTCAGCCGCAGCACCAGCACCAGCACCGCGAAGATGGTGACAAGGCCGAACCGATAGGTGAGGCCGAGGGGGCCGCTGCCGCTCTCGGTGGCGCGAAAGCCGACCAGAGGCAGCAGCAGGAACCAGGTGATGATCCCGCTGATGACCGCATCCTTCAATGCGGTGGCCAGCGGGGAGGGGCGAGCGGACGCGCTCCCCTCCCGCGACGCTGCCGACATCAGACCTTCTCCACTTCCGGACGGCCCAGCAGGCCCTGGGGCATGAACACCAGGGTGATGGCGAGGATGGAGAACGCCGCCACGTCCTTGTACTCAATGGAGAAGTAAGCCGACCAGAAGGTCTCGATCAGGCCGATGAGCAATCCGCCCAGCACTGCACCGGGCAGCGAGCCGATGCCGCCCAGCACGGCGGCGGTGAAGGCTTTGACGCCAGGCACGAAGCCGTCGTTGAAGTTCACCACGCCGTAATACATCAGGTACATGACCCCCGCGACGGCGGCCAGCATGGCGCCGATGACGAAGGTCAGCGAGATGGTCCGGTCCACGTCCACCCCCAGCAGCGCCGCCATCTTGCGGTCCTGCTCACACGCCCGTTGGGCACGACCCAGCGGGGTCTTCTGCACCAGGTACCAGAAGCCGGCCAGGAGCAGCACGGTCACCACCATGATGACCAACTGCTTGTACGCCAGGGTCACCTGGTAGCCGTTATTGTCCATGAGCACGATGACATCGGGGATCACCGGCGGCAGCGGCTTGTTGCGGGGGCCCTGGGCCACCTGAACGAAGTTCGCCAAGAGGATGGACATGCCGATGGCGGAGATCATCGGCGCCAGCCGGAATGAGCCGCGCAGAGGCCGGTAGGCGACGCGCTCGATCACCCAGGACAAGAGCCCGGTGAAGATCATCGCCACTACCAGAACGATCGCCAGCACCAGGAAGATGGACGACATGCCCAGCACCGTGGTGAGCAGCAGGAAAGCGATCAGGCCGATGAAGGCGCTGACCATGAATACGTCGCCATGGGCGAAGTTCACCATGCCGATGATGCCGAACACCATGGTGTAGCCGATGGCGATCAGGCCATAGATCGAGCCGAGCGTGAGCCCGTTGATGAGCTGCTGGAGAAAGACGTCCATCCGTCCGATGCCCCTCGTTTTTAAATCCGCTTATTTTTTGGACGTGCCTCATGGTTGGGCACAACGGATCGTTTCGACTCATAGCGCGGCTATCCGTGGGTGACAAACCCACCCTTTGGACAAAGACCCCCTTCTTCCGTGCTTTTTGTCCGGTTCACAGCTTTCCCTTGTCGCGAGGCTGACGCAACATCCTTCGTACGAGTCTTTGGGAGGATGCGATGGCGCTGGAAATGTCGGGCAGCTACGAACTGCCGGTGCCGCGCGAGGTTGCTTGGGCCGCTCTCAACGACCCTGAGGTGCTGAAGCGCTGCATTCCCGGCTGCGAGGAACTGGACAAGGCATCCGACACCGAATTGAAGGCGGTGGTGGTGGCCAAGGTCGGGCCGGTCAAGGCGCGCTTCCGGGGCACCGTGACCTTGAGCGAATTCAACGCTCCGGAGAGCTATCGCATCTCCGGCGAGGGTGACGGCGGCATCGCCGGATTTGCCAAGGGCGGGGCATTTGTGCGGTTGACCGCGAGCGAAACCGGCAGCACTTTAGAGTATACGGCCGAGGCGCAGATCGGCGGCAAGCTTGCTCAGCTTGGTCAGCGTCTGGTGGCGGGGACAGCGAAAAAAATCGCCGACGAGTTCTTCAAGAACTTCGCCGAAGCGGTCGCGCAGGAGACGTCCGAGGGAGCCTGACCTCCCTCTCTTTTCTGTGCACATCTCAGATGCTGTCGCGATTCAAGCTCGATCCTTTCGTTATCGCCCTCGCTTCCACCGTCCTGCTCGCCATCGCCTGGCCCGCCCCCGGAGTGACCGATGGTCCGCTCCATGCGGACAAGGCGGCGAGCTATGGGGTGGCGTTCATCTTCGTCCTCTATGGACTTTCGCTTGCGCCCGAGCATTTGTGGAAAAGTGCCGGGCGCTGGCGCGTACATCTTGTGGTGCAATGCGCGACTTTCGCGCTATTCCCCATGATCATCCTGGTGGCGCATCCGCTGATGGTGCAGATCATGTCGCAAGACATGGTGACTGGCTTCTTTTTCCTGGCGGCGCTGCCCTCCACCGTCTCCTCGTCGGTGGCCATGACTTCGCTGGCGCGGGGCAATGTGCCGGTCGCCATCTTCAACGCCAGCATCTCCAGCCTCATCGGCGTGTTCGTGACGCCGCTGCTGATGGCTTGGTACATGCATGCCACCGGCGGCCAGCTGGCGCTTCAGGACGTCATCATCAAGCTGGTGCTGCTGGTCATGTTGCCCGTCGGATTGGGCCAGATGCTGCGACCCGTGCTGGGGCCGTTCGTCTCCCGGCACAAGACGGTGGCGCGGGTGGCGGACCGGGCGGTAATCCTGGCCATCGTCTACAACTCCTTCTGCGACAGCATCGCTGGCGGGGTCTGGAGCCGGCATGATCCGCGCGCGATCCTGGAAATGCTGGTTGGCGTCATCCTGCTGTTCGGGGTCGTCTATGGGCTGGTGGGCCTGATCTGCCGGGTGGTTGGGTTCAGCACCATGGATCGCATCGCCGTGCAGTTCTGCGCCTCGAAGAAATCGCTGGCCACCGGCCTGCCCATGGCGCGGGTGATCTTCGGATCGCAGGCGCAACTGGGCCTGATCATCGCGCCGATCATGCTGTTCCACTTCGTGCAGTTGGTAATCGTCAGCTTCATCGCCGGCCATTATGCCAGCCGGCCCGATGATGCCGTTTCCGTTCCCGTATCGGGCGAGGCGCTGCGGCTGGCCGAGGAGACCGGCGGCGGCGAAAGGTGAGCGGCGAAAGGTGAGCGCCCCAGGCGCCGATCACCGCTTGACCGGCGCGACTGCCAAGTCCCACACTGGAACCGCTAAAAACGACCCCATCCATGCCCGAGCGCGCGGGGGCAGCGTCGGGCCGGCCGGGCGATCGTCCGGGGAGGACGCAGATGACCAAGATTGCTGTAACGGTGAATGGCCGGGCCGCCAGCGCCGACGTTGAGCCGCGGACGCTGCTGGTTCAATTGCTGCGGGAAACCCTGCATCTGACCGGCACCCATGTGGGGTGCGATACCAGCCAGTGCGGTGCCTGCGTGGTGCATGTGGACGGCGTCGCCGTCAAATCCTGCACCATGCTGGCGGTGCAGGCCGATGGCGCGCAGATCCTCACCATCGAAGGGCTGGCGGCGGGCACGCAGCTGCATCCCATGCAGGAGGCGTTCCGCGAACATCATGGCTTGCAATGCGGCTTCTGCACGCCGGGCATGATCATGACGGCGGTGGACATGGTCGCCCGCCTCGGCACCGAGCTGAGCGAGACCACCATCCGCGAGAACCTCGACGGCAATCTGTGCCGCTGCACCGGCTATCACAATATCGTTAAGGCGGTGCAGGCGGGCGCTCACGCCATGGCCGCGCCGGCAGCCGCAGCGGCGGAGTAGCATCCGGTCCTGCTGCGCTCCGAATATGGGCGCACAGGTGGGGAGCCCATCCGGCGGCCGCATCTGCGGCTGCCATGCCGAGGCGGCGCGTGTGCCGCCGCAACCACAGGCTGTCCGTGCCCGACCGCGTTCGGCGGCGGGTACATTGCCCGGTCAAGCTCATCACAAGAAGCGCCGGGGCCATCTCGTCCTTCAGGGAGGACATTTCATGACCGCCAGCACCGTCACCCCCATCGGCGCCTCCGTCCGGCGCAAGGAAGATCACCGCTTCATCACCGGCAAGGGCCGCTATACCGACGACATGTCCCGGCCCGGACAGGCGCACGCTTACTTCCTGCGCTCGCCGCTGGCCCACGCCAACATCCGCAGCCTCGATACCTCGACCGCCGCCGCCATGCCCGGCGTGGTGGCGATCCTCACCGGCGCGGATCTCGCCGCTGACGGGGTGGGTGATCTGATCTGCGGCTGGATGATCCATTCGGTGGACGGCACGCCCATGCGCATGGGCTCCCACCCGGCGCTGGCCAAGGGCAAGGTGCGCTATGTGGGCGACCACGTGGCGGTGGTGATCGCCGAGACCCTCAACCAGGCCAAGGATGCCGCCGCCGCCATCGTGGTGGATTATGAGGTGCTGCCCGCCGTGGCCGAGACCGGCCGCGCAACCGCGCCTAATGCGCCGCAGATCCATGAGGTGGCGCCCGGCAACACCGCCTTCTCCTGGGAATTGGGCGATGCGGCGGCCACCGATGCCGCCTTCGCCCAGGCGGCGCATGTGATCCCGCTGGATCTGGTCAACAACCGCCTCGCCCCCAACCCCATCGAGCCGCGCGCCGCCATCGGCGAATATGACAGCGGCGACGATGCCTTCACTTTGTGGACCACCAGCCAGAACCCGCATCTGGCCCGCCTGGTGCTCTCCGCCTTCGTGGGCCTGGCGCCGGAGCACAAATTGCGGGTGATCGCGCCCGACGTGGGTGGCGGCTTCGGCTCCAAGATCTTCATCTATGCGGAAGAGACGGTGTGCACCTGGGCGGCGAAGAGAGTGGGCCGGCCGGTGAAATGGACCTCGGACCGCTCGGAGGCCTTCCTCTCCGATGCCCATGGCCGCGACCACATCACCCATGCGGAACTGGCGGTGGACGGGGCGGGCAAGATCCTCGGCTTCCGGGTGAAGACCATCGCCAACATGGGCGCCTATCTCTCCACCTTCGCCTCGGCCATTCCCACCTATCTCTATGCCACCTTGCTGTCGGGCCAGTACGACATCCCGGCCATCCACTGCCATGTGGATGCGGTCTATACCAACACCGCGCCGGTGGATGCCTATCGCGGCGCCGGCCGGCCGGAGGCCACCTTCCTGGTGGAGCGCATCGTCGAGATCGCGGCGCGCACCTTGGGCATCGACGGGGCGGAATTCCGCCGGCGCAATTTCATCACCAGCTTCCCGCACCAGACGCCGGTGATCATGGCCTATGACGCCGGCGACTATGCCGCCTCCCTCGATAAGGCGCTGGAGATGGCCGACTATGCCGGCTTCCCCGCCCGCAAGGCCGAGGCGGCGGCGCGCGGCAAGCTGCGCGGCATAGGCCTGTCCAATTATATCGAGGCCTGCGGCATCGCCCCTTCGGCGGCGGTGGGCTCGCTGGGGGCGGGCGTCGGCCTGTGGGAGAGCGCCGAGGTGCGGGTCAATCCCACCGGCAATGTGGAGGTGCTCACCGGCTCCCACAGCCACGGGCAGGGGCACGAGACCACCTTCGCGCAATTGGTGTCCTCGCGCCTGGGCATTCCCATCGATCAGGTCAGCATCGTCCATGGCGACACCGACAAGGTGCAGTTCGGCATGGGCACCTATGGCTCGCGCTCCGGCGCGGTGGGCATGTCGGCCATCTTCAAGGCCCTGGACAAGGTGGAGGCCAAGGCCAAGAAGATCGCCGCCCACATGCTCGAGGCCTCCGAAGGCGACATCGAATTCAAGGACGGCCGCTTTACCGTCGCCGGCACCGACCGGGGCCTCGCCTTCGCGGAAGTGGCGCTGAATGCTTATGTGGCGCACAAATTCCCCACGTCGGAGATTGAGCCGGGCCTGAAGGAGGGCGCCTTCTACGACCCCACCAACTTCACCTTCCCCGCCGGCTGCCATGTGTGCGAGCTGGAAGTGGACCCGGACACCGGCGAAACCACCATCGTCCAGTTCGTGGCGGTGGATGATTTCGGCGTGGTCATCAATCCGATGATCGTCGAGGGCCAGGTGCATGGCGGCATCGCCCAGGGGGTGGGCCAGGCGCTGCTGGAGGCGGTGCATTATGATGGCGACGGCCAACTCGTGACCGGCTCCTTCATGGATTACACCATGCCGCGGGCGGAGAATTTGCCGTCATTCAAGGTCGGCCTCACCGAGACCCGCTGCCCGTCCAATCCGCTCGGCATCAAGGGCTGCGGCGAGGCCGGAGCCATCGCGGCCCCGCCCGCGGTCATCAATGCCCTCACCGACGCGCTCGGCACCGAGGACATCCCCATGCCCGCTACCCCCGCCAGGCTCTGGCAGATCATCCAGGCCCGCACGGTGCTGGCCCAGGCGGCGGAGTAGCACCACGCTTTTGTTTTGAGAGATTGCGCCCGCAGCACCCCCGCGCGGGCTCCCAACCGACCAGGAGACAGGCCATGTATGCCTTCGACTATCAGCGCCCTTCCGCCATTGACGACGCCGTTGCCCTGTTGCGGACGGTGGACGAGCCCAAGGTGCTGGCCGGCGGCCAGACCTTGCTACCGACCCTGAAGCAGCGCCTGGCGCAGCCCGGCACCCTCATCGATCTGGCCAGCATTCCTGGCCTTTCCGCCATTGAGCGGCGCGGGGAGGGGCTGTCCATCGGCGCCATGGCCCGCCATGCCACGGTGGCGACCTCGCCGCTGGTGCGCCAGGCGATCCCCGCCCTGGCGGAACTGGCGGGTATGATCGGCGATCCCGCCGTGCGCAATCGTGGCACCTTGGGTGGATCCATCGCCAACAATGATCCCACCGCCGATTATCCCGCCGCCTGCCTGGCGCTGGGCGCCACCATCATCACCAATACGCGCCAACTGGCGGCGGACGATTTCTTCACCGGCCTGTTCGAGACCGCGCTGGCGGAAGATGAACTGGTATTGGCGGTGGAGTTCCCGCTTCCGGCCCGTGCCGGCTACGCCAAGTTCCGCAATCCGGCGTCGCGCTATGCCATGGCCGGTGTGTTCGTCGCCCAGGGCGCCGAGGGCGTGCGCGTGGCCGTCACCGGCGCCGGGCAGAGCGGGGTGTTCCGCTGGACCGCCGCCGAGGAGGCCTTGGGCGCGGACTTCCGGGCGGAGAGCCTGGCGGGCGTGCCGCTGGACGCCGACGAGATGATGGCCGACCTGCATGGCAGCGCCGAATACAGAGCGCAATTGGTTAAAACGATGGCAAAGCACGCAATGGTTGCGGCTGCGCGGTAGAATGGTGACGCCGGAAGTGATATTCGTCGATAAGTAAACAAAAGTCGTCTGAATTTCGTGGTTTTATTGGAGGAAGAGGTCGTATCCTACGTGGGCGCCTGAAGGGGGGGTCCAAATGGCGTCGAGCTCTTTTCCGGATGTGGTTGAGTTCGCCTTGGCGTTGCTTGCGTCGGGCGCACTCGCAGGGTTGCTGGTTGGCTTGTTTGGAGCCACCGGCGGGCTGGTGATCGTTCCCGTGCTTCACCCGCTGTTCACGGCCCTTCGTATGCAGGATGGCGTTGTCGTCTATCTGGCGGCGGCGGTGTCCATCGGCCTTATGGTCCTGACCGGCGGCCGCGCCCTGCTTCAGCGCGGCGCCGCCGCGGGGGCAAAGGATCCGCAACAGCGGGTCTGGCTGTGGCCGATCCCGGCCTGTGCGGTGGCCGCCAGCGTCGTGGTGTCGGCGTTGCCCGGCCCGGAGATGCAGTTCATCTTCACTGTCGCCATTCTGGCGGGTGCGGTGAAGATGCTGTTCTTCTCCCATGCCGCTCCCGCCGGCAGCATCGCGACGGTGGGTCTGACGAGCGAGCCCACACTTGGCCTGTCGGGCGCTGCCGTCGCCCTGTCCTGGCAGCGCGGTCTCGACCGCGCGCCCCGCGCCGTCGCTCGTCTGGCGGGCTCGCCGGCGGTGATCTGCGCTCTGCTGGCCATTCCCGCCCTTGTCGGCCTGGCGCTGGCCGCCTTTGGCGAGCCGAACCTGCCGGCCGGGATCATCGGCTATCTCAACGCTCTTGGCGTCGTTGTCATCCTGGTGACTGCGGCCCTGCTGGCGCCAGTGGGGGCGGAATTGTCGGGTCAGTTCCCCAAGCGGGTGCTGGAGGTGAGCTTCGGCGTGTTCCTGCTGCTGGTCGCGGCCGAGTTCGCCCTCGACCTGATGGCGTGAGGACGCAGCTTCCGCGCGGGAGGCTTCCTGCATCGGGCATCCCGCAGTAAACCTGTGGGATGCCGGATCCCATCTCCTTCCCGCCCGCTTCCATCGATGCCACCGCCGCGCTGCTGACCGGCGCCGGCTACGTGCCCGACCGGGCGCTCTCCACCGTGGTGCATCTGGCCCTGCGCATGGGGCGGCCGCTGCTGCTCGAGGGCGAGGCCGGCGTCGGCAAGACCGAGGTGGCGCGCACCCTGGCTAAGGCGCTGGGTCGCCGGCTGATCCGCCTGCAATGCTATGAGGGCCTGGATCTGGCCGCCGCCGCCTATGAATGGAACTATGCGGCGCAGATGATCGCCATCCGCCTGTCGGAGGCCGCCGGCGAGCGCGACAAGGCCGGCATCGCCGCCGACGTGTTCTCCGAGCGCTATCTGCTCCGCCGCCCACTGCTGGAGGCGCTCAGCCCCGATCCCGCCGGCCCGCCGGTGCTGTTGATCGACGAACTGGACCGCACCGACGAGGCGTTCGAGGCCTTTCTGCTGGAAGTGCTGTCCGAATTCCAGATCACCATTCCAGAGCTGGGCACGGTGAAGGCTCCCGCCCCGCCGATCATCGTCCTGACCTCCAACCGCACCCGCGAGATTCATGACGCGCTGAAAAGGCGCTGTCTCTATCACTGGGTGGACTATCCCTCCGCCGAGCGGGAACTGGAGATCCTGCGCGCCCGCCTGCCGCACATCGGCGCCGCCCTCTCACGCCAGGTGGTGGCCTTCGTGCAGGCCATCCGCAAGGAGGATCTGTTCAAGGTGCCCGGCGTCGCCGAAACCCTGGATTGGGCCACCGCTTTGGTGGAACTGGACGCGGTGGCGGTGGATCCGGCGCTGGCGGGCGATACGCTGGGCGTGCTGCTGAAATACCAGGACGACATCGCCAAGACCGACGCCGCCGCCATCACCCGCCTGCTGGACCAGGCCCGCCGCGCCAGCGCCGATGCCCCATGAGGCAACCCCGGCCATGAGCGAGGGCCGCCTCGCCCAGAACCTGCTCTATTTCGGCCGCGCCTTGCGGGCGGCGGGCATGGCGGTGGGGCCGGGGGTGATGCTGGACGCCGCCGAGGCGATGCGGATCGCCGGCCTCGGCAGCCGCGCGGATCTCTATTGGACCCTGCACGCCGTCTTCGTCTCCCGGCGCGAGGATCATGTTGTCTTCGACCAGGCGTTCCAGCTGTTCTGGCGCCGCCGTTCGGCCGGGGACAAATTGATGGCGCTGCTCTCCCCGGTGGCGGTGCCCACCGTCCCGCAGCCCGCCAAGCCCGGTGCGCGCCGGGTGGAGGAGGCCTTCTTCGCCGGGGGCAAAAAGCCCCAGCCCGAAGCGCCCCCGGAAGTCGAGGTGGATGCCCGCCTCACCGCCTCCGACGCCGATGTGCTGCGCACCCGCGACTTCGCCCAGATGAGCGCGGAGGAACTGGCGCAGGCGCGCCGCCGCATCGCCGCGCTGAAGATGCCCGACGATCAGGTGGCGACCCGCCGGCTGGCGCCCGATCCGCGCGGCCGGCGGGTGGACATGCGCGCGGCGCTGCGGGCCTCGCTCGCCACCGGCGGCGCCTTCATTCCCCTGCGTACCCGCGCCCCGACCCACCGGCCGCCGCCGGTGGTGGCTTTGGTGGACATCTCCGGCTCCATGAGCGACTACGCCCGCCCGGTGCTGCATTTTCTGCACGCGCTCACGACCCGGCGGCGGGTGCACACCTTCCTGTTCGGCACCCGCCTCACCAATGTCAGCCGCGCCTTGCGCCATCGCGACGTGGATGCGGCGCTGGCCGGCGTGGCGGAACTGGTGCCCGACTGGTCCGGCGGCACCCGCATCGCCCCCTCGCTGCGGGCCTTCAACAAGGACTGGTCGCGCCGGGTGCTGGCGCAGAATCCGGTGGTGCTGCTGGTGACCGACGGGCTGGAGCGCGACCCGGACGACACCCTGTCGCGGGAGATGGATCGGCTGCACCGCTCCTGTCGGCGGCTGGTGTGGCTCAATCCGCTGCTGCGCTATGCGGCGTTCGAGCCGCGGGCCCGGGGCGTCAAGGCGATGCTGCCGCATGTGGACGAGTTCCGGCCGGTGCACGACCTTGCCAGCCTGGAGGGGCTGGTGGAGGCTCTCTCTCGCGCGCCGGTGCGCAGGAGCGGCACGCAACGGGAATGGCACGAGGCATGACCCAGCCCAGCGATCTGTTCACCATCGGCTATGAACAGACGACGCCCGCCGCCTTCCAGGCCAGCCTGACCGGGGCGGGGGTGGGGCTTTTGGTGGATGTGCGCGCGGTGGCGGCCTCGCGGCGGCCGGGCTTTTCCAAGACCGCGCTCGCCGCCGGCATCGCCGAGCACGGTATCGCTTATGTGCATCTGCGGGCGCTGGGCACCCCCGCCGATGGCCGCGCCGCCGCCCGCAAGGGTGATGTGGCCGGCCTCTGGCGCATTTATGAGGCGCATCTGGCCACCCCCGCCGCCCGCGAAGCGCTGGATGAACTCACCGCTTTGGCGCAGGGCCGCCGCATCTGTTTGCTGTGCTTCGAGCGCCATGCGGAGGGCTGCCACCGGCTGCGGCTGGCGCAGATCCTGTGCGAGCGGCTGGACGTGCCGGTCACCCATCTGGTGCCCGACCCGTTCTGAGCCGCCCGGCCTCAGGTCCGCCGCTTGAGGCGGACCACCATCACCAGCCCGGCCACACAGGCTGCCGCGCCGGCCAGGAACACCGCCGGAAAGCCCGCCCGCGCCACCAGCAATCCGGCCAGCGGGCCGGTGAGGCCAAGGGCGATATCCATGAAGGCGGTGAAACTGCCGATGGCGACGCCCTGGCTCTCGCGCGGGACCCGGCGCACCGCATCCACACCCATGGCCGGGAACACCAAGGAGAATCCCGCGCCGGTGAGGAACGCGCCCAGCAATGCCACTTCCACCTGCGGCGCCGCCCAGAGTAGCGCCTGGCCGATACCCTCGATGACCAGCGACACGATGGACACCACCGCGCCGCCGTAGCGGTCTGGGGTGTGAGAGAACAAGAGCCGCGCCACCACGAAACCGGCGCCATAGAGCGACAGTGCCAGGCCCGCGCCGGGCCAGCCGCGCTCGGCGAAGGTCAGCACCACGAAGCTGCCCAGCAAGGCAAACGGCGCGGTGGACAGCGACAGCACCAGCCCATGGCGCCAGATCAGCCCCACCACCTGGAAGAACGGCATGCGCGGCGCCCCGCCCTTGGCAGCCTTGGGCACGCCGGGCAGGGCCAGCGCGATCATCAGTCCCGCCAGCGGGCAGGCGGCCGCCAGCGCCGCCACGGCGGCAAAGCCGAAGGCGTCTTGCACGAACACGCCGACCGGGGCCCCCACCGCCAGCGCGGCCATGACTGCGATGCCGTTCCAGCCCATCACCAGCCCGGTCTGGCCAGGACCGAGGCGGCCGATGCCCCAGGACAGCAGGCCGGTGATGAACAGGCTTTCCGCCAGGCCCAGCACCATGCGGCCGCACACCAGCACGGCGAGGCTCAATTCCGGCGAGGCCACCAGCAGCGAGGCGAGATAGGAGAGGCCGGACAGTGCCGCCAGCGGCAGGCCGGTGACGACGGCCCATCGGGCGCCGCGCACATCCACCATTCCCCCCATGACGCCGCGCGTGAGCACGGTGACCAGGGACTGGCTGCCGACCACGGCGCCGACGATGACGGCGCCGAAGCCCAGCCCGTCATG
>CALRNP020000035.1:0-29996 GCA_943369575.1 Azorhizobium sp. AG788
GCCGCCGCAGATGCAGGCCGAGCCGCCGGCCCAGGCGGAAGAGCCCGAGCAGGAGGCCCAGGAGCCGGATGCCCCCGAGGCCGCCCCGCAGGCGGAGCAGCCGCCCGTCGGCGCCCCTCAGCCTATCGGGCCGCGGCCCGGCTATGGCACACAGGGCCTGCCGGCGGAGGTGTCGGCCCCGCAGTCGCAGCCGCGCTATCCCCAGCAGGGCTATCCGCAGCAAAGTTATGGGCAGCAGGGCACGCCGCAGCCGGCGCCGGCATCGGCCTATCCGCAGCAGGGCTATCCGCCGGGCTGGAAGGTCCAGGCGCAGCCGGTGCGGGGCGTGCCGCAGCCAGCCCAGCCGGGAGATTCCCACCAGCCGGTGCTGCTGCCGCCCGGCTCGCTGCCCTCGCAGCCGCGCCAGCCGGGGCCGATGTCCTATGCCGCCCCCAGCGCCACCACGGCCAAGGGGCCGTTCACGGAAGCCGGGATTGCGGTTAGGCGGTATTATTCCATCCCCATTCCCCAGGCCTCCACCATTCCCCTGCCAAAGGCCATCCCCGGCGAGGATTGAGGCCTGCCGCCGGCCCGCAGGCGGGCCAGCGGCAGGCGCTTCTCAGTGGATCACCATGGCGGTGAACGGCCAGACATAGGCCTGGAGCATCACCAGCACGCCCACCAGGCAGGCCAGCGCGATGGAATGCCAGAACACGAAGCGCAGGATGGTGCCTTCGTGGCCGAACCAGTTGGTGGCGGTGGAGGCCACCACGATGGATTGGGCATCGATCATCTTGCCCATGACGCCCCCGGAGGAATTGGCGGCGCCCATCAGGATCGGGCTGAGGCCCAATTGCTCGGCGGTGATCTTCTGCAAGCCGCCAAACAGCACGTTGGAGGCGGTATCCGATCCGGTCAGCGCCACGCCCAGCCAGCCGAGCAGGGTGCCGAAGAACGGATAGAAGAACCCCGCATGGGCAAAGGCCAGCCCCAAGGTGGCGTCCACGCCCGAGTAGCGGGTGAGGGTGCCGATGGCCAGCATGGCGGCGATGGTGACCAGCGAATAGCGCACCACCCATAAGGTCTCGCCATAGGCCTTGATCAGCCGCAGCGGCGAGAATTTCATCACCGCTGCCGCCAGGATCGCCGCGATCAGGATGCCGGTGCCGGTGTAGGACAGATAGGTGAAGGCGAACACCGCGCCCTCGGAGACCGGCTTGGCCACCACCGGCGGCACCTTCTGGATCTGATTGTGCAGGCCTTCGATGGGGAAGTTGAGGGTGAAGATCGGGTTCACCCAGGCCTTGAACCAGCCGGTGCCCCAGATGCCCACCACCACCGAGAGGATGACCCACGGCATCCAGGACCAGATCACCTCGCTGCGCGAGGCGGTACGGGTGCTGACCGGGCGCGGCGGCATGGTCAGCGCGCTGTCGTCGCGGGTGCGCAGCTTGGCAGAGAGCCACACTTCCTTGGGCTGCCAGACCTGAAGGAAGGCCACCAGGCAGCCCATGGAGACGATCGAGGCGCCGATGTCGACGATCCAGGGATTGATATAATTGGAGATCAGGAACTGCGGCACGGCGAAGGACACGCCGGTGACCAGGATCGCCGGCCAGATCTGAATCATGCCGCGCCAGCCGGCGAACACCCAGATCAGCCAGAACGGCACGATCAACGAGAAGAAGGGCAATTGCCGCCCGACCATGGCGCCCAGCAGATAGGGATCCAGCCCGGTAACGCTGGCCAGGCCCTGGATCGGGGTGCCGAGCGCGCCATAGGCCACCGGCGCCGTATTGGCGATCAGCGACAGGCCGGAGGCGGCCAGCGGCGAGAAGCCGAGGCCGATCAGCAAGGCGCCGGTGACCGCCACCGGCGTGCCGAAGCCAGAGGCGCCCTCGAAGAAGGCGCCGAAGGCGAAGGCGATCAGCAGCAACTGGATGCGCCGGTCGGAACTGATGCCGCCGATGGACTGCTGGAGGGTCTCGAACCAGCCTTTCTCCACGGTGAGGCGGTAGAGGAAAATGACGTTGAGAATGATCCAGCCGATGGGAAAGAAGCCGGTGATGATGCCGAGCCATGTGGCGCGTAGTGCCAAGCCCGTGGGCATGGTGAAACCGATGATGGCAACGAGTAATGCGACCACCAGGGCGATGACGGCCGCCCAATGGGCCTTCACCTTGTTGGTGGCGATGAGAACGAGCAGCGTGACGACGGGAATTGCCGCCACGAACGTCGACAGCACTCCGCTGCCGAACGGGTCATAGACCTGGCTCCACATGAACGTCTCCTCGGACTTTGATGAGCGGGCGCCCCCCGGACCTCGTGTCCGTTTCGCCAGCGTCCTATTCGGCGCCTGTGCTTGCGTCTCTGTCAATGAAACCTTGGGGAGATGCCGGGGTCATCTATGGCGCTCATTGTGCAGTGCAGTAATGGCTGCTCTACGGCTCAGCATAAGTTTGATGCGTCTTTGGATAAAAGCATTCTCAACTATGGAATGCTTACGTAACGTCACTTCACCGCGCGGAGCTGGATGGCTGCTGTGCGCAAAAGCGACTTGCGCGCGCGCGCCGGTGGGCGGCACAAGGCGCGACCTGTTCCACGCCGGATCTCTCATGGCTTTCCGCCACATTGCCCTTGCCGTGCTCGTCGCGGCCATATGGGGCTTCAATTTCGTCGTCATCCGGGTCGGGCTCGATACCTTCCCGCCGCTGCTGCTGACGGCGCTGCGGTTCGTGGTGGCGGCGCTGCCGGCGCTGCTGGTGCGCCCACCGGCGTTGCCGGTGGGTCGCATGGTGCTGATCGGCCTCACCTGGTTTTTCGGGCAGTTCGTGTTCGTGTTCCTGGCCATGAGCCATGGCATGCCGCCCGGCTTGGCTTCGCTGACCCTTCAGGCGCAGTCCTTCTTCACCATTCTGATTGCGGCAGCGGCGCTGGGTGAGCGGCCAGCGCCCCGCCAGATTGCCGGGGTCCTGGTGGCGTTCTGCGGCCTGGGGCTCATCGGATTGAGCATCGGCGGGGACATGACGCTGATCGGCCTTATCCTGACATTATGCGCGGCGGCCAGTTGGGCCTGCGGCAATGTGCTGATGCGCCAGACCGGGCCGGTGGACATGCTGCCCATGGTGGTGTGGCTGAGCCTGGTACCGCCGCTGCCGGCCTTCGCCTTGTCGCTGGCGTTCGAGGGCTGGCCCGCCATCGCGGCCTCGTTCGCCCATGCCGACCTGTTGTCCTACGGAGCGGTGCTCTATCTGGCGGTGCCGACCACGCTGCTCGGCTTCGGCATCTGGGGGCATCTGCTTAAGCGCTATCCGGCGGGCACTGTGGCGCCGTTCTCGCTGCTGGTGCCGTTGTTCGGCACGGTCTCGGCGGCTTTGGTGCTTGGAGAACGGTTTCCGCCGCTGCGCTTCGGCGGCATGGCGCTGATCGTGTGCGGCCTGCTGGTGGTGGTGCTGCCGCTCGGCAAATGGCTGCGGGGCCTGCGCGGCGCCTGAGGGGCAGGATCTGCGGCGCGTCAAAAGCAAACGGCCCGGCCGGGGAAACCCGGCCGGGCCGTTTCATGTTGATGTCGCCTCAGGAGACGCGGCTCACTCCGCCGCTTGCGCCAGGGGCGCCGGCTTCACCCAGCGCAGCACCGGACTGCGGGCGGCGCGGGTTTCGTCCAGCCGGCCGCGCGGGGCATAGTGCGGGGCGCCGAGGAAGCGCTCCTTGTCTCCGGCCTTGGCGGCGAAGGCGAGATCGCGCAGGGCGCCAATGAACAGGTCCAGGGAGGCCTTGGATTCGCTCTCCGTGGGCTCGATCAGCATGGCGCCATGGACCACGAGGGGGAAATACACCGTCATCGGGTGGTAGCCCTCGTCGATCAGCGCCTTGGCCACGTCCAGCGTGGACAGGCCGGTGCCCTCCAGCCAGGCATCGTCGAACAGCGCTTCATGCATGGCGGGCCGCTCGGCGAAGGGCGCGCTCATCACATCCATCAGGCAAGCGCGGATGTAGTTGGCGGACAGCACCGCATCCTCGGATGCCTGCTGCATGCCGTCCGCGCCGTGCGACAGCATCCAGGACAGCGCGCGCACGAACATGCCCATCTGGCCGTGGAAGGCGCTCATGCGGCCCAGTGCCTGGGTGGCGCCGGCGCTGCCTTCGTCTTCCACCAGCTTGAGCTGGTCACCGTCCACCACCAATGCCGGCACCGGCGCGAACGGCGCCAAAGCCTTGGACAGCACCACCGGGCCTGCACCCGGGCCGCCGCCGCCGTGGGGGGTGGAGAAGGTCTTGTGCAGGTTGATGTGCATGGCGTCGACGCCCAGCTCACCCACCTTCACCTTGCCGAGGATGGCGTTGAAGTTCGCCCCGTCCGCATAGAAATAGGCGCCCGCCGCATGTACGGCGGCGGCGATCTCCACCACGTCGCGCTCGAACAGCCCGCAGGTGTTGGGATTGGTCAGCATCAGCGCCGCGACTTCGGACGACAGTTCCGCCTTCACCGCTTCCACATCCACCGTGCCGTCGGCGCGGGCGGGAATGGACTTGACCTCATAGCCGATCAAAGCGGCGGTGGCGGGGTTGGTGCCATGGGCGCTTTCCGGCACCAGCACCAGATGGCGCTTCTGGCCGCTGGCGGCGTGGGCGGCCTTGATGGCCATCATGCCGCACAATTCGCCATGGGCGCCGGCCTTGGGGGTGAAGGCCACCGCCTGCATGCCGGTGAGCGACATCAGCCAGCGCGAGAGTTCGGCGATCAGGTCCAGCGCGCCCTGCACCGTGGAGGCCGGCTGCAGCGGATGGACATCGGCGAAGCCGGGCAGGCGGGCCATCTTCTCGTTCAGCCGCGGATTGTGCTTCATGGTGCACGAGCCCAGCGGGAACAGGCCGCTGTCGATGCCGTAATTCATCCGCGACAGGCGCACGTAATGGCGCATGGCTTCCGGCTCGGCGAGGCCGGGCAGGTCCAAAGGCGTGGTGCGCGCCTGCCCGCCCAGGCGCGGGGTGAAGGCGGCGGGCTCGTCCAGATCGACGCCGGTGACTTCGCGGCGGCCGACTTCGAACAGCAGGCCCTCTTCCAGCTCCAGCGCCCGATTGCCGGTGAAGGTGCGCGGGCCGGTGGCGGTGGTGTTGGTGGTGGTGGGGCTCGTGGCCCCGCGTCCTTCGCGGTTCATGCGAGCACCTCGGTCAGCGCGGCGGCGAACGCGGCGCGGTCTTCATCGCTATTCACTTCGGTGGAGGCCACCAGGATCAGATCGTCATGGCCGGCCTTGGGGGCGAGGCGCGCGTAGGGCACGCCGCCCAGCACACCCTTGGCCGCCAGCTTCTCCACCACATCCACAGCCTTGCCCGGCACGCGGATGGTGAATTCATTGAAGAAGCTGGAATTGAGCACGCTCACCCCCGGCACCTTGGCCAGGAGATCGGCCAAAGCGCAGGCATTGGCGTGGTTGATGCGGGCAAGCCGCGTCAGCCCGGTTTCGCCCAGCAGCGACAGATGGATGGTGAAGGCCAAAGCGCACAAACCAGAGTTGGTGCAGATGTTGGAGGTGGCCTTCTCGCGGCGGATATGCTGCTCGCGAGTGGAGAGCGTCAGCACGAAGCCGCGCTTGCCGACCGCATCCACGGTCTCGCCGGCCAGGCGGCCGGGCATCTGGCGCACGAATTTCTGCCGGGTGCAGAACAGGCCCACATAAGGCCCGCCGAAGGTGAGCGGATTGCCGATGGACTGGCCTTCGCCCACCACAATGTCGGCACCCTGGGCGCCGGGGGGCTCGATGAGGCCCAGCGACACCACTTCGGTGAACACCGCGATCAGCAGCGCACCGGCCGCATGAGCCTTTTCGGCGATGGGGCGCAGGTCATGGATATGGCCGAACACGTCCGGGCTCTGCACCACCACGCAGGAGGTCTCGCCGTCGATGGCGTCGAGATCGAAGTCGGCGCCGTCGGGCGCCGGGGGCAGGGCCACCAGCGCATCGTCCGCATAGCGGGACAGCGTGGCGATGGTCTCGCGATAGTGCGGATGCACATTGCCGGCGATCACCGCCTTGCGGCGCTTGGTGACGCGATGGGCCATGAGCACCGCCTCGCCGGCGGCGGTGGAGCCGTCATACATGGAGGCGTTGGCCACCTCCATGCCGGTGAGCAGGGCCACCTGGGTCTGGAACTCGAACAGATATTGCAGCGTGCCCTGGGCGATTTCCGGCTGATAGGGCGTGTAGGAGGTCAGGAACTCCGAGCGCTGGATCAGATGGTCGACGGTGGCCGGCACATGGTGGCGATAGGCGCCGGCGCCGACGAAGAACGGCACCGAGCCGGCGGCCACATTCTTGGCGGCGAGGCGGCCGAGCGTGCGCTCCACCTCCAACTCGCCCTTGCGGGCCGGCAGGTCCGGAAGGCCGGGATTGAGCTTGGCTGAGGGAATATCGGCGAACAAAGCATCCACGGAGGGCACGCCGATGCGCGCCAGCATCTCCGTGCGGTCCTCGGGGGTCAAAGGCAGATAGCGCATGATGCGTCTCGGGTTCTGGTAGCGCGCGGGGCGCTAGATCGTGGAAAACGTGGGGGAGAGGATCACGTCGCTGCGCAGCGAATTGGCCACGTAGCATTCCTCATGGGCGTGGTGATGCAGGGCGGCATAGTCGGCGGCGCTGGGCACCTTCTCGCCGCTGAACACCACGGCCGGGTTCAGGGTGATGCGGGCGAGGAACAGCTTGCCGGCTGCGTTCGGACCCATCTCGCCCACGGCGGGATCGGTATAGCTGTCCACCCGCAAGCCGCCGCGCCGGGCGAAATCCAGGAAGAACAGCATGTGGCAGCTGGAAAGGGCGCCCACCACCGCCTCTTCCGGGTCGAGGGCGTCTTCCCGCGACAGCGGCAGGCGTACCGAGCTGGGCGCCGACGAGCCGGGTACTTCCAGCCCGTCGAACACCAGACGGTGGGCGCGGGGATAGCGCCCGTCGGTGAAGACGGCTTCGCCCCGCTCCCAGCGGATGGTGGCGGTGTAGAGGTGCCCCATGGCTCAGCCCTGGCTGGCGACGAAGGTCTTGTAGTCCTCGGCGCTCATCAGCGCGTCGAACTCGGCCGGATTGGAGAGCTTGAGCTTCAGGAACCAGCCCTTGCCTTCGGCGTCCTCGTTCACCGTGGCGGGGGCGGCTTCCAGTTCGCTATTGACTTCCACCACCTCGCCGGAGACCGGCGCATAGACTTCGCTGGCGGCCTTCACGCTCTCGACCACGGCGGCTTCCTTGCCCTGGGCGACGGTCTTGCCCACCTCGGGCAGTTCCACGAACACCACGTCGCCCAGCTGTTCCTGGGCGTAGGTGGAGATGCCGATCACCGCCACGTCGCCTTCGAGGCGGACGTATTCATGATCCTTGGAATAACGGGTGGTCATGGCTCAAGCCCCTTTGGCTGCGGTATTCTTGCGAACGTAGCGCTGCGGTACGAACGGCGGTGTGACGATAGTTGCGGCAAGCGCCTTGCCGCGGACGAGCACGTCCAGGCGGGTGCCGGGCACGGCCAAAGCCGGCGGCACATAGCCGAGCGCGATGGGCGCATTGAGGGTGGGGGCAAAGCCGCCGGAGGTGATGATGCCCACCACCTGGCCGTCCTTGGCGATCTCGGCGCCCTCGCGGGCCGGTGCGCGGCCATCGAAGGTGAGGCCGACGCGCACGCGGGCGGGGCCGTCCTTCAGTTCGCGCTGGATGCGCGCGGCGCCGGGGAAGCCGCCTTCCTCGCGGCGACGCTTCTGGATCGACCACACCAGGGCGCCTTCCACCGGCGAGGTGGTGGTATCGATGTCATGGCCATAGAGGCACAGACCCGCTTCCAGGCGCAGGCTGTCGCGGGCGCCGAGGCCGATGGGCTTTACTTCGGGTTCCGCCAGCAACGCATTCCAGAGGGTCACGGCATCGGCGTCGGCCACCGAGATCTCATAGCCGTCCTCGCCGGTATAGCCGGAGCGGGAGATGCCAATGGGAATGCCGTCGAAGGTGGTGGAGATCACCGCCATGAAGGCCATGTCGGCGGTGCCGGGCGCGTGACGGGCCATCACCTCCACCGCCTTGGGGCCTTGCAGGGCTAGCAGGGCGCGGTCGTCATAGGTCTCCAGCCGCACGTCCGCGGGCAGGTGAGCGGCGATATGGGCATAATCGGCGCCCTTGCAGGCGGCGTTGACCACCAGCAGCAAGGTGCCGTCCAGCGCCGGGTCCAGCGGGCGGGCGACCATGAGGTCGTCGAGGATGCCGCCGTCCTGCGCCAGCAATTGCGAATAGCGCTGCTGGCCGGGCTTAAGATTGAGCATGTCCGCCGGCACCAGCGCTTCCAGAGCGCGGGCGGTGGTGGCGTGATCGGGGCCGATCAGGGCACCCTGGCCCATGTGCGAGACATCGAACAGGCCGGCGCTCTCGCGGGTCCAATTGTGCTCGGTCAGGATGCCGGTGGGATATTGCACCGGCATCTCATAGCCGGCGAACGGCACCAGTCGGGCGCCGAGCGCGGCATGGGCCGCATGCAGAGGGGTCTTCAACAGGGGCAGGCTGTCGTCATGCGACATCAGATGTTCCGCGATCAGGCGCCAAAAAGTACGGATCGAAACGATCCGTGCGGCGCCCCCTCTGTCGCAGGAACCTGAGAGATTCACCTCTGCACCAACCGCTCGGGGCGGGGCACGCGGGTTTACTCCGTCGGTGAGTCACTGGACGTCGCAGATCCAGGCGCACGGCATAGCCGCACATGCCCGGACAGCGTCGCGTCCGCGACTGCTTTCCAGAGGCTCGTCACCCTGCGGCCCTTGTTGCCTGAGCGGTTCCGGGGCGGTTGCGCCTTCGGCGCCGGATCCCCGCTATTGCGGCTCTCCGGTCTCTCCCGCAGGGATCATCCGAATGATAATGGCGCGCCATCGCTGGCCCGCCATCGTCGCGTTGCACCATAAGCCATCTGCCGACGCCGTCAATTGTGGCGAGGCGGATATGAACGCTTATTGCGAGGGAACGGGGCCGAAGGTGTTCGGCGTCGGCCCGACGGTGCCGCCGGGCGGCGGCGGCGCGAAGGTGGGCGCCGGCCCGAAGGTGTCACCCTTGGGCGCGCCGGTATCGCTGGCGGCGGGGCGGGTGGTGGCGGGAGCGGTTGCGGCGGGAGCGGCGGCGGCCGGAGCCGTGGCTGCGGCGGGCTTTGGCGTCGAGGGCCGGGGAGTCGAGGGCCGCGAGCGGGCCGCGGGCTCGCCCTTGGAATCGAAGCCGACATAGATGATGTAGCGGTCCAACTCGTCCCACTTCTCCTTGGGCGGCATGGGCAGGACGATGCCGTCCTCGACCACGGCGAAGCCGGCCTGGGTCTCGTTGGCCGGGACCTGCACCGGGACCGTGAAGAACTTGGTCTGGATCGTCTTGGGGTTGGGGCCTTCAGCCACCAGCGCCACGCGGATCGGCACCGAGAACGCGCCCGGCGTGCCCTTCTCGCCCAGCAGCACCCGGCCTTCGATGCCGACTTTGATGGTCATCACGCCATTGGCGACGTTGCACTCGCGGGCCAGATTGCCCAGCGTGCCCTGGGCCCGCAGTCCGCCGCCGGGGGCGGGCACCTGCCAGGCAGAGGCGCCGGAGCGCACAGTGGCCGGGGGGCAGGTCACCTGGTTGGCATCAGCGGCTTCGCTGCCGGCCACCGTGGTGCCCGATGGCGAAACCGTGGCGGCAGCGGCAGGGTCCACCGTGGTGCCGGGGGCGCCGAACGTACCCTGCGAATTGAAGCCCGCGCAGCCCGCAAGCGCGAAGGCCAACGCGCCGCCGGCCAGAATGCGGGTGGGCAGGGCGGCGTTAAGCGCCAGACGCATGTCACCTCCTCCAAGACCCTGAGGCAGGCCGTCCCTGCCGGCGATCCGGCAGGCGCGATCTACGCCTCTCTCAAATTCAAAGGCGGCTTTGCCGCGACGGGATCACAAGATCCCAGAGGCATTCCGGCTCTAAACGGGCAGGGTATATAACAAAAAGTAAACGGACTGCGGGAGGGGGAAGGGCCGCTTGAGGGCCCGCGGAGCCGGATCAGTGGTTTTATGGTTACCGCCGAACCGCCGCGTCGCCCGCCGAGGCCCCGGCCGATTAGCCGCCGGAGAGGCCGGTCGGCTTGCCCACCACCACGGTCAGGGGGCTCTTGGCACCCGCCAGCCGCTTGGCCACCCGGTTGAGGTCCGCTAGCGTCACCGCCTCGATCAGATCGTTGCGGCGGTCGATATAATCGATGCCGAGCCGGTCGATCTGGATCTGGAGCAACTGCCCGGCCACCTTGGACGAGGTGTCGAAGCGCAAGGCGTAGCTGCCCTTCAGATAGGCCTTGGCCTCGTCCAGTTCTGCCTGGCTCGGCCCCTGGTCGAGGATCTGGCGGAACTCATCGGCGATGATCTTGATGGATTCCGCCGCCCGCTCGTTCTTGGTGGCCGTGCCGGCGAACCACAGGCCCGCATGCTCCAGCGCCACCTGGTAGGAATAGACCGAATAGGCCAAGCCCCGCGCTTCCCGCACTTCCTTGAACAGGCGCGAGGAGAAGGCGCTGCCGCCGAGAATGTGGTTGAGCACATAAGCGGCCATGAAATCGGGGTCGCGGCGCTCCAGGCCGTCGGTGCCGATCATGACCACGGACTGCGAGACATCCAGCGGGATTACGTCCACGGTGCCGAGACCCTTGGGGGTGACGTCGGCCACCGGGGTCAGCTTGGCCTGTTCCGGCAAGGCGCCGAATACCCGGTCCAGTTCCTTGCCCAACTGCTCCGGCGTGATGTCACCGACCACCGCCACCCGCAGGTTCGACCGCGCGAGCGTATTGGCGGCGAAGGCGGCCAGATGCTCGGTGGTGATGGTGGGCACGCTGGTCAGCGTGCCGTCCACCGGGCGACCATAGGGATGGTTCGGGAAGGCGAGGGCGAACCAGCGTTCGCTGGCGATGGCATTGGGCTCGGTGGAGCGACGACGCAAAGCCGCCAACTGGGCGGTGCGGATGCGCTCCACCGCCTCGGTATCGAAGCGCGGATGGGTCACCGCCAGCCGCAGCATGTCGAATGCGGCCTCGCGGTTTTCCGACAGGGTGCGCACGGAGCCGCGCACTTCATCGCGACTGGCATCGAAATGCAGTTCGATGGCCTTGTCCGCCAGGGTGCGGTGGAAGGCTTCCGCATTCAGATCACCGGCGCCCTCGTCCAGCAGCGAGGCGGCAAGGCTCGCCACGCCCGGCGTTGCGGGCGGATCCTGGCTGGCACCGCCGAGGAAGGCGAACTCCATCGCCACCAGCGGCAGCGTGGTGTCCTGCACCAGCCACGCCTCGATACCGTGCGGGCTGGTGACCTTGATGATCCGCGTGGTCTGCGACTGAGCCGGCGCGGGCGTGACGAGGGAGAGCGACATGATGACCATCGACAGGAGAAGGACGGCGGCGGAGCCGCGAGACAAACCTTTGCGCCAGAGCGAACCCGGGGAGACACGCGGGCGCTGCCCGGCCCCGGCGGCCTCTCCCGAGGTGGAGACGGGCCGGGCGCGGACGGAAACGTCCGTCACGAACGCTTCTCCGGAGTGGCCTGGGTCGCGGGGGTGGCTGCGGGGGCCACAGCGGCGGGGGTGAGATAGCCGGTGACGGCCCGGCGCAGCACCAGATAACGGGCAGCGGCCTCCTTCACCTGCGCGGCGGTCACGCTCTTGACCCGATCCGGCCAGGCATTGACCTCGGCCACGCTGACGCCGGTGGCCCAGGAGGCACCATAGATGCGGGCCAGGGTCGCCTGGTTGTCGCGGGCATAGATGGCGTCGGCGGTAAGGCGGGTCTTGGCGCGGGCCAGTTCCACTTCGTCCGGCCCGGTGGCGGCGAACTTGGCGATCAGCTCGTCCAAAGCCGCCTCCAGCGTCTCCAGGCTCACGCCCGGACGGGGCGAGGCGGAGAAGCCGAAGCGGGTCTCGTCATAGGCCGTGCCTTGGTACCAAGCGCCAGCGCCGGCAGCGAGGCCCTGCTCCACCACCAGCGAGCGATAGAGCCGGCCGGTCTGGCCGCCGCCGAGGATCTGGGCGAGCACATCGAGCGCCTCGCTCTCGTGATCCTTCGCCGTGCGATAGGAGGGGACGAGATAAGAGCGCTGCAGGCTCGGCTGGGCCACGCGGGCATCGCTCAGCGAAACCCGCCGGTGCGCCTGAGGCTCGGGCTCCTGCGGGCGGTTGCGTGGCGGGGTGTCGGCGCGGGGGATCTTGCCGTAGGTCTCTTCGGCCAAAGCGCGCACGGCGTCCGGCTCCACATCGCCCGCCACCACCAGCACGGCGTTGTTGGGGGCGTAGAAGCGGCGATAGAAGGCCAGCGCATCCTCGCGGTTGAGCTGCTTGATCTCGTGTTCCCAGCCGATGATCGGGTGCTGGTAGGGATGGTTCACATATGTGGTGGCCTGGAGCGCCTCGCCGAGGCGGGCGCCGGGATCATTGTCTGTGCGCATGCGGCGCTCTTCCAGCACCACGTCGCGCTCGGGCAGCACCACCTCGTCGGTGAGCTTGAGGCCGGTCATGCGGTCGGCCTCGAAGGCCATCACGCTTTTCAGGTGATCCTTGGCGACGCGCTGGAAATAGGAGGTGTAATCGGTGGAGGTGAAGGCATTCTCCTGCCCGCCGAGCCGCGCCACTTCCGCCGAGAACACGCCGGGGGCGTTCTTCTCGGTGCCCTTGAACATCAGATGTTCCAGGAAATGGGCGATGCCGGACTTGCCCGGCTGCTCATCCGCCGAGCCCACCATGTACCAGACCATGTGGGTGACCACCGGGGTGCGGTGGTCAGGGATCACCATCACCTTGAACCCGTTGGCGAGTTCATACTGCGCCACCTCGGGACCGGCGGCGGAGGCATGGGAAGCCGCGGCAGCGGCTCCTGCGGCGAAAATGGCGACCATGGCGAAGCGTCTCACGTTCACGGGGCGGTTCCACGGCGCGGGTAGGCGACCGCGCATCCAAGAGAGATAGGAGCGAAGAGGGCAACCGCCAAGATGGGCGTACCATCGCATGAGAGCGCAGGGGCGGGCGCAACGCTGAAAATCGACAGCCGGCTGGCGCTGTGGGCGAAACTTTGAGGCCGATGGCCGGCTGATGCGAAGGCGTAACGGCCCTGTATGCGCAGGGGTCGGGCACTCGGTCTGTCTCTGACATGGCGCCGCGCCGATGCTGGGGCCATGTCCTGGCGGTCCCGAAAGTCCAGGGCGGGGGCGTGCCGGACGACGGCCCCGGCACCGCAGTGCCGGGTCTGCCCGGCTGCCCGCCGCCTCACTGGCGGTCGAACAGCGTCGGGAACTTGAACGGCTCGTTCTTCTTCTCGACCACGCCGTAAGGCGCGTTCGGGGCCGGGGTCTGATAGCCCGGCGGCGGCTGGATGATGCTCTCGCGCTCCGGCTCGCCATTGAAGGCGATGGGCTTTTCATCCGAAGGCGTAATGCCGAACCAGGACTTGAAGCCCAGTTCGCTGGGCAGCACCACGTCGCGCTTGCTCTCGGCGCCCACCGGCGTGTTGTCAATCGCCGCGCCGGGTTTCTTCTTCAGATAGCCGCCCTTGTTCAGTTCGCTGGGCAGCAGCACGTCGCGCTTGCTCTCCGCGCCGACCGGGCGGTTGTCCACCGCATTGGCCTGCTGGGTGCGCGCCACGTCAGGATCCTTCGGCCAGTTGGCCACACTCGAAGACGGCGCCGGCTTGGGCGCCGGCAAAGTGGAGCCGACCGCCGGGGGGACAACCAGGGGGGCGCGCTCGCGATACTGAACCGCGGGCTTTTGATCGTCGATGAGGCCGAGGGCGCTCATGGTGTTGCGGATGAAATCGGACTCCACCGCCTGCGCCGCCGCGGGCGCGCTGGTACCGACCAAAGCGGCAGGCAATGCGGCCATGGCCGATGCGCCAAGCAGGAACGCACGCAGCCTGGAGGTCGTCAGCGACCGTCTCATGATCTTACGCATGGATCCCTTCCACTTTCTTCGGACCGCCCACCGCCGCCACCCGCATCCCGGATGTACGGCTTGCAGCGATGGCCTGTTGGTCTCGGCTCACGCCGGCGGATGCCCCACCGTATCGGAAGCCGCCTTAGGGCTGGAGCCTGAGGGCGGCGTTTTTGAGGCACGCGCGAACAATGCATCATAAAGAAGGACGATGACGCCGACAACGACCGCCACATCCGCCACGTTGAAGACGTACCAATGGTATCCCATGGCGTGCAGCGATACGAAATCGAACACCGCGCCATAGACCACCCGGTCCACCGCATTGCCGATGGCGCCGCCGATCAACATCCCCAGCGCCAGCGCCTCCACCTTACGGGCGGTGCGCGCCAGCCAGATGGCAAAGCCGATGGCGGCAACCACCTTGATGGCCACCAGCACCCAGCGTCCAGCCTCCCCTTGGGGAAAGAGGCCGTAGCTGATGCCGGAATTCCACAGCACCACGAAGTCCAGGAACGGGGTGATGGCGTGCATCGGCCCCGGCCAATTGTCCGACCATGCCAGCACGGCGGTCTTGGTGCCCTGGTCGAGGACCAGAACCGCCAGGGCCACGAGCACACCGAGCCGGATGGTGGACATAAGCTACTCCGCTGCCGCGCGGGCGTTGAGTTCCCGCAAGGCTTGCGCATCGCGGGGGGTGACATCGGGATAGTCCGGGTCGGCGCCCACATCGAGGGTCACCTTCCAGGAGCGGGCGCACTTGCGGCCCACGGCCAGGGCCGGGACCACCGCCACGCCGGGCACGTCATCCAGGCGGAAGGCGTCCGCCGGACCTTCGCCCGGCTCCAGGGTGGCGGAACTGGTGATGCAGATTTCCGCCAGATCCAGACCTTCCAACGCCTCGGCCAGGGCCGGGTCGGCGATATAGACCACGGGGCCGGCCTCCAGCGAGGAGCCGATGCGCTTGGCGGCGCGCTCGGGCTCCAGGGCGCCGAGCACCACCCGGCGCACCTGCCGCACCTTGCGCCACTGGTCCGCCAGCGCATCGTTGCGCCAGTCCTCGGGGGTGGCCGGGAAGGTGAAGAGGTGCACCGAGCCGTCCTGCGAGCCGGTGCGGGCGATGAACGCCTCTTCGCAAGTGAACGGCAGGATCGGCGCCAGCCAGGTCACCAGGCGCTCGAACACTTCGTTGAGCACCGTCAGGGATGCCCGGCGCGTCAGAGACGAGATCGGGTCGCAATAGAGCGCATCCTTGCGGACGTCGAAATAGAAGGCCGACAGATCGGTGGTCATGAACACCGTCAGCAGGGCATGGACCTTCTTATAGTCGAAGGCGGCATAAGCCTCGCGCACCTGCCCGTCCAACTCGCTGAGGCGATGCAGCACCAGGCGCTCCAGCGCCGGCATGTCGGCGAACGCCACCTGCTCGGCCGGGCGGTAATGATGCAGCGAGCCCAGCAGCCAGCGGATGGTGTTGCGCAGCTTGCGATAGGTGTCGGCGGTGGATTTCAGGATCTCGGGGCCGATGCGCAGATCGTCGGAATAGTCCGAGGCGCAGACCCACAGGCGCAGGATATCGGCGCCGGAATCCTTGATGACCGTCTGCGGGGCAACCACGTTGCCCAAGGACTTGGACATCTTGCGCCCGTCCTCGTCCAGCACGAAGCCGTGGGTCAGCACCGCGTCATAGGGCGGGCGGCCGCGGGTGCCGCAGCTTTCCAGAAGCGACGAGTGGAACCAGCCGCGATGCTGGTCCGAGCCTTCCAGATACATCACCCGGTCGGGGCCGTCGGGCACGCGGTTGGTCTTCAGCTCCGGGCGCACGTCCAGCACGAAGGCGTGGGTGGAGCCCGAGTCGAACCACACGTCCAGAATGTCGTCCACCTTCACCCAGCCTTCAGTGCCGCGCTCGCGCAGGAAGCGCTCGCGGGCGCCGGGCTGGTACCAGGCATCCGCCCCTTCCACCTCGAATGCGGCGGCGATGCGGTCGTTCACATGGCTGTCCTGGAGGATCTCCACCGAGCCGTCGCCCAGTTCGCGCACGAACACGGTGATCGGCACGCCCCAGGCGCGCTGGCGCGAGACCACCCAATCCGGGCGGCTGGCGATCATGCCATTGATGCGGTTCTCGCCGGCGGCGGGCACCCATTCCACCGTCTTGATGCCGGCCAAAGCGCGGGCGCGCAGGGTATCGCCGGTATTGTCGCCGATGCCGCGCGGGGTCACGGAGGGCGCCCCCTCCGGCTGGCGGATCACCTGGTCCATGGCGATGAACCATTGCGGCGTATTGCGGAAGATCACCGGCTTCTTGGAGCGCCAGGAATGCGGATACTGGTGCTTCAGCCGGCCACGAGCCAGCAGATTTCCGGCCGCCAGCAGAGCGTCGATGACCGCCTGGTTGGCGTCGCCCTTCTCGCCCTTCTCGGTGATGACCCGCTTGCCCTCGAAGCCGGGCGCCTGGGCGGTGTAGAAGCTGTCGGCGTCCACCGTGTAGGGGATCGCCGGATTGATGCCGTGCTCCTCCAGCCAGCGGCGATGCTGGGTCCAGATCTCGAAATCCTCGCGGCCGTGGCCGGGGGCGGTGTGGACGAAGCCGGTGCCGGTATCGTCGGTGACGTGGTCGCCGTCCAGCAGCGGCACCTTGAAGTCATAGCCGTGCCCGGCCAGCGGGTGGGCGGTGAGGCCGACGGACAGCACGTCAGCAGCTATATCCGAGCGGCGGATGTAGCTGCTGACGCGGGCGGCTTTGAAGATATCCTCTGCGAGCTTGTCGGCGAGGATCAGTCGTTCCCCGACTTTGGCCCAGTTGTCGCCCGGCGCCTCGGTGATTTCATAGAGGCCGTATGAAATCTTCGACGAGAAGGCGATCGCGCGGTTTCCAGGTAGTGTCCACGGCGTCGTGGTCCAGATCACTACAGACGCTGGCAGGAGTTCATCTCCGGCGGGCTGACGGTTGACCAATGCGTTCCATTTAAATACCGCATCATCGGCAGTCGCGCCGGTACGAACGACAGTCTGAACCGGAAACTTCACCCACACCGTGTCCGAGGTGTGGTCGTGATACTCCACCTCGGCCTCGGCCAGGGCGGTCTTCTCCACCACCGACCACATCACCGGCTTGGAGCCGCGATAGAGCAGGCCGTTCTCGGCGAACTTCATGATCTCGCGGGCGATCTGCGCCTCGCCGAGGAAGCTCATGGTGGTGTAGGGGTGGTCCCAATCGCCTTCCACGCCCAGGCGCTTGAACTCGGCGCGCTGCACGTCCAGCCAGTGCTCGGCATAGGCGCGGCATTCCTGGCGGAAGGCGATCATGGCGGTGGCGTCCGTCATGTCGGGCTTGGACTTGCCCTTCTTACGGTAATTCTCTTCCTCGATCTTCCACTCGATCGGCAGGCCGTGGCAGTCCCAGCCGGGCACGTAATTGGAATCGAACCCCAGCATCTGCTGCGAGCGCGTCACCACGTCCTTCAAGATCTTATTCAGCGCGTGGCCGATGTGGATGTTGCCATTGGCATAGGGCGGGCCGTCATGCAGCACGAAGCGCGGGCGGCCCTGGCCCTCTTCACGCAGGCGCTGGTAGAGGCCGAGGCGCGCCCAGCGCTCCAGCAGTTCCGGCTCCTTCTTCGGCAGCCCGGCCCGCATGGGGAACTCGGTCTGCGGCAGGAACAGGGTGGCGGCATAGTCCACGGCGTCGGACGGCGTCTTGTCGGTCATGGGTTCAGGCTCGGATAAGGATCGATGCGTCGGGTGCGTCACGGCCCGGCTGACCCCGCGCGCGCTCAGGCGCGGCGGCGGGGTGCCGGGCGGATAATTCGCGATGACGCAACGTGAGGCGTCGCGAGGAGAGATGCGATCCCGAAGGGCGTCCAAAAGGCCATGACCGGCTTCTAGCAGGCAGGCCGTCGCGGGAAAAGGGCGGATTCGCCCGCCGCGCGGAGGGGGAGGCGCGGCTGTCTGACGTCCTGAACCCGAACCGGCGCCGGCGCGCAGGGGCGGGCGGCCAGGGCGGCAGGCACGTCATCAGTCATTTGTGAAGGCTGGGGCCCGAAACGATCGAGGCCCCGGCTCGGGAGCCAGGGCCTCGTCTTCCCCTCTTTTTATTTCGATGCGGACCGGCCGAAGCCGGGCCGCGAAGCCAAAGGCACCAAAGCAGATCCCACGTGGCCCGCCGCAAAGCGGGCCGCCGGGCGGTGGGGCGGCGCCGCACGCGCCGCCCGTCCGCTCAGCTGTGGTAGGCGCGCTCGCCGTGCTCGGTGATGTCCAGGCCCTCGCGCTCCTTCTCCACCGTGGCGCGCAGGCCGACGACGGCATGCACGATGTAGTAGAGAATGGCCGAGCCGACGCCGGACCATACCAGGGTGACGAGCACGGCCTTCACCTGCGCGATCAGCTGGGTGGCCATGTCGTAATCGGCGACCTTACCGGTGGTGTAGTCGAAGATGCCGGTGCCGCCGAGCGCCGGGCTGACCACGATGCCGGTGGCAATGGCGCCGAAGATGCCGCCAATGCAGTGGACGCCGAAGACGTCCAGGCTGTCGTCATAGCCGAAGGCGTTCTTGACGGTGGTGCAGAAGAAGAAGCACAGCACGCCGACGATGAGGCCCGAGATCAGGGCGCCCATGATGCCGGCGAAGCCCGCCATGGGGGTGACGGCCACGAGGCCGGCCACGGCGCCGGAGACGACGCCGAGCATGGAGGGCTTCCCGCGGGCGAGCCATTCCACGATCATCCACGACAGCGCGGCGGCGCAGGTGGCGATGAAGGTGTTCATCATGGCCAGGGCGGTGAGGCCGTTGGCTTCGAGGTTGGAGCCGGCATTGAAGCCGAACCAGCCGACCCAGAGCATGCCAGCACCCACCAGGGTGAGGGTCAGCGAGTGGGGCGAGAAGGCTTCCTTGCCGAAGCCGGTGCGCTTGCCGACGATGAGGCAGCCCACGAAGGCGGCGATACCGGCATTGATGTGCACCACGGTGCCGCCGGCGAAGTCGATGGCGCCGAGCTTGTAGATATAGCCAGCGTCGGCCATCACGGCATCGAGCGCGCTCTGGGCCGCAGCCTTGCCACCGGCATCCGCCGCAGCCAGGGCCTTGACGGCGGCGTCAACCGCGTCCGGGCCGGCCCAGTACCACACCATGTGGGCGATGGGGAAATAGATGAAGGTGACCCACAGCGGCACGAACAGCACGATGGCCGAGAACTTCACGCGCTCAGCGAACGCGCCGAAGATCAGCGCCGGGGTAATCATGGCGAAGGTCATCTGGAAGGCGATGAACACCAGTTCCGGAATGTTGACGCCCACCGAGAAGGTGCCGGTGGCCGATTCCGGGGTGACGCCCTTGAGGAACGCCTTGGAGAAGCCGCCGACGAAATCCGAGCCGCCGGTGAAGGCGAGCGAATAGCCGTAGAGCACCCAGATCACGCCGACGATGGCGACGGTGTAGAACACCTGCATCAGGATGGAGAGCATGTTCTTGCCGCGGACGAGGCCGCCGTAGAACAGGCCCAGGCCCGGGATGGACATCATCAGCACCAGGGCTGCGGAGGTCAGCATCCAGGCGGTGTCGCCCTTATTGATGACGGGAGCTGCGGCGACGGCCGCTGCCGCGTCGGCCGCCGGTGTGGCAGTCTGCGCCAAAGCGGGCAGGGCCAGCGCCGCCGCGGCAAGGAGCGTGGGAATGCCCACGCGGGACCACGTCTTGAACGTCATGGAAGAAGGCTCCGTGAAATGAGGAAAGATCAAAGCGCGTCGGCGTCGGTTTCGCCGGTGCGAATGCGCACCGCGTGATCGATCTGGAAGACGAAGATCTTCCCATCGCCGATCTGGCCCGTCTTGGCGGAGGCCGTAATGGCTTCGACCACTTTGGCGACCTGGTCGGATGGCACCGCCACCTCGATCTTCAGCTTCGGCAGGAAGCTCACGGCATATTCGGCACCGCGATAGATCTCGGTGTGGCCCTTCTGCCGGCCGTAGCCCTTCACTTCAGTGACGGTGAGCCCGTGCACTCCGATACCGGTGAGGGCATCGCGCACCTCCTCCAGCTTGAACGGCTTGATGATGGCCATGACGATCTTCATGGATCGGTCCCTGTCCCCGTAATGCCCCCACGATCCTGTGGATCCGGCTGGCGTTTCTCTCAGGCTTCGCCGAGCGGGACGGGGAAATCCCCGCTACGGCTGCAAGCCTCGGGGAGAAGGGAATCAAGGACCGTGCCAATTGCGGCCGGTGCAGTGCGGGGCGTGCTTATTTTCTCGCCACGGGGCGCATCGCCCCAGTTGCGCCGCCCCCTTGCCTCTTTTTTCGCCTATTTTCTGTGCAGTTGGCCTATTATTTGGGCTCTCTCGGGGCGGTTCTCCGCATCAAGCCCTCCTGCGCCGCCGAGGCCACCAGCATGCCGTCGCGGCTATAGAGCTCGCCCCGGCAGAAACCGCGCCCGCTTTGGGCCGAGGGGCTGTCCTGGACATAGAGCAGCCATTCGTCGGCGCGGAACGGTCGATGCAGCCACAGCGCATGGTCGAGGCTGGCGGCCTGGAGGTCGTGGTCGAACACGCTGCGCCCGTGGGGGACCAGGGCCGCCTGGAGCAGTGATAGGTCGGAGGCATAGGCCAGCACCGCCTGATGGACGGCGATGTCGTCCGGCAGCGGCCCGCGGGTGCGCACCCACATCCCCGGGCGAGCCTGGGCCATCTTGCCGGCCAGAAACGAGGGGTCGAGGCCGATGGGCCGGATCTCCAGCGGCCGCAGCGCCATCCAGTCGCGGGCGGCGGCGTGGGGGAAGCGGGCCAGCAACTTGTCGCGCCACGCTGCGTCGGTGGGCAGGTCTTCGGGCGGCGGCACCTGCGGCATGGTGGCCTGATGGGTCAGGCCCTCCTCGTGTTTCTGGAACGAGACCGCCATGGAGAAGATGGCCTTGCCGTGCTGGATCGCCACCACCCGCCGGGTGGTGAAGCTGCCGCCGTCGCGGATCCGGTCGACCTCGAAGATGATCGGCACGCTGGGATCGCCGCCGAGCAGGAAATAGCCGTGGAGCGAATGAGCGAGGCGTTCGCTCTCCACCGTGCGCTGCGCCGCCACCAGCGCCTGGGCGATGACCTGGCCGCCGAACACCCGTCCGCCCCCCGGCGTGCCACTGCGACCCCGGAACAGATTGATCTCCAGCCGCTCCAGATCAAGGATGGCGAGAAGGGCTTCGACGTCGGTCATGGGTGTTCAACTCACGGCGCGGGGGCAGGGGCAGCGTGCGAACCAGCCATGGGGCGCCGCACCCGTCAAGACCAAGGCCGGCGGTTGCCGGACAACAGGACCAAATCCGGCGGTGGCCGGAGAGCGGGCGGGCCGACGGCCTGCCGGAACGCCGTCCACAGGGCGGCTGAGGAGAATGTCATGGGTGAACAGGCCAGGGCCGGCGCGGCCCAGCACGAGGATCGGTCGCAGCCGGTAGCGGCGGACGTGGTCATCGCCGGCGGTGGCCTGGCGGGGCTGAGCCTCGCCCTTGCCCTGAAGGACGGGCTGGGGCGCGATGCCGCCATCACGGTCTATGACCCCGGCTTCGGTCGCCCGCTCACCGGCGACAAGCGCTGCTCGGCCATTGCCGCCGGGGCGCGGCGGCTGCTGACCGTGCTGGGTGTCTGGGACGAACTGGGGGCTGCGGCCCAGCCCATGCGCACCATGGTGGTCACCGACAGCCGCACCCGCGATGTCGCCCGCCCGGTGTTCCTGACTTTCGACGGCGATGTGGAGCCAGGCGAGCCCTTTGCCTACATGGTGCCCAACGCCGTCCTCCAGGGCGCGCTGACCCGCGCCGCCCAGGCCGCCGGCATCGACATGCGGGCCGCGCCGGTGTCGGGCTTCACCACGGATCGTGCAGGGGTAACGGTTACGGGGGGCGATGGCGCCACCTTGCGGGCCGGCCTGCTGGTGGCCTGCGACGGCGCCAAGTCGCGGCTGCGCAGCCTCGCGGGCATCACCACCGTCTCCTGGGCCTATGACCAGTCGGCCATCACCTTCACGGTCGAGCATGAGCGCCCGCACGAGGGCGAGGCGGTGGAGCACTTCCTGCCCGCCGGGCCGTTCGCCACCTTGCCGCTGCCGGGCAACCGGGCCTCCATCGTCTGGACCGAGCGCACCGCCGATGCCCAGCGCATGCTGGAGCTGCCGGACTATCGCTTCCAGGAAGAGCTGGAGCAGCGCTTCGGCCTGGCGCTCGGCTGGGTCAAGGTGGAGAGCAAGCCGCAGGTCTATCCCCTTGGTTTTGCTATGGCCCGCAGCTTCATCGGCGAGCGGTTCGCCTTGGTGGGGGACGCGGCTCACCTCATCCATCCCATCGCCGGCCAAGGGCTCAATATGGGGCTGCGGGACGTGGCGGCCCTGGCTGAGGCCATGACCGATGCGGCCCGGGTGGGGCTGGATTTCGCCTCCCCCCGGGTGCTGGAGCGCTACCAGCGCTGGCGGCGGTTCGATACCCTGGCCATGGGGGTCGCCACCGACAGCCTGAACAAGCTTTTCTCCAATCATTCCGACGTGTTGCGTCTGGCGCGGGACGTCGGCCTGGGGATCGTGGACCGGCTGCCGAAGCTCAAGGGCCTGTTCATCCGCGATGCCGCCGGCCTCACCGGCGCGGTGCCCAAGCTGCTGCGCGGGCAGGCGCTCTAAAGCGCCCGCAAGTCTTTGAAATAAAAGGGGGACGGGTGCCGTCCCCCGGTCAGCGCTTGAGCTCGCTTTCGTCCAGGCGGCGGGCTTCGTCGGAGAGCATGATCGGGATGCCGTCGCGGATCGGGAAGGCGAGGCGGGCGGCGCGGGAGATCAGTTCCTGGCGCTCGCGATCATAGTCCAGCGGCCCCTTGGTCAGGGGGCAGACCAGGATTTCCAGCAGCTTGGGATCGACCTCGTGGCCGGTGCGCTGGGATTGGCTCATGGTTCTGTCCTTTGTTCGTCGGTCCGGGGTTTCGCCCTGGAGTTCCCCGCTTGCACCACCGTGTCATGCGACAGTTTCGCGTGACAGCGGCGAAGATGCGCGCACCATATCGGCGGGCGCGGGGCGGTCCAAGTGGTTTCGCCGTGGGTCCGCCGTGGTTTCGGCTCGGTTTCGACGGGGGCGCCCACGGTTCATCAGCGCCGGCGATGGGTGGGATCAGCAGCTGTTGCTTTCGGCGCGGCGTCCGCGGGTGTAGAGCCGATCGTCTGCGCGCCACCCCGGCCGGGGACTGCCGGCGTTCCGGCCGGCGCGCGTCCTGCGAGTCCCCTCTCATGCCCTCCCGCGTCACCCTCGGCTTTCTGCTCGGCTTCATCGGCGTGGTGATCTTCGGCGGCACCTTGCCGGCGACCCGCCTCGCCTTGACCAGTCTCGACCCCTGGTTCGTGACCCTGGGGCGGGCGGCGCTGGCCGGCGTGCTGGCGGCGGGCTGCCTGCTGGTGCGCGGGCGGATCGCCTGGCGCGGCCAGCCCGGCGCGCTATGGGACCTGCTGGCGGTTGCCGGCACGCTGGTGTTCGGTTTTTCGCTGCTGATGGCGCTGGGCAGCGTCAGCGTGCCCGCCAGCCATGCGGGGGTGGTGCTGGGCCTGCTGCCGCTGGCGACCACGCTCGGGGCGATGGTGTTCTCCGGTGAGCGCCCGAGCCGGCTGTTCCTGGTGGTGAGCGCGCTCGGCGCGGTGCTGGTGGCGGTATTCGCGGCCCGCAATGGCGGGGCAGACCGCTTCGGCACCGGCGACCTGCTGCTTTTGGCCTCGGTGGTGGCCTGCGGCATCGGCTATCCGCTCAGCGCCCGGCTGACGCGGATCATGGAGGGTTGGGAGGTGATCGCCTGGGCGCTGGTGATCGCGCTGCCGGTTTCCCTGCCGGCCGCCTTGCTGCTGATGCCGCATGAACTGGCCGCCGTGCCGGCCCCGGCCTGGGCCGGCTTTCTCTATGTGGCGGTGATGAGCCAGTTCGTGGGGTTCTTCTTCTGGAACGCCGGCCTCGCCATGGGCGGGGTGGCCCGGGTGGCGCAGGTGCAGCTGTTGCAGACCTTCGTCACCGTGGCTTTGGCCTGGCCGGTGAATGGCGAGCCGCTGGACGTGGAGACGGCGCTGTTCGCGGTGGCGGTGGTGGCAGTGGTGGGGCTGGGCCGCAAGGCCAAGGTCGCCCAGGTGGCGTCGCCGATCCCCTAAGGGGACAACACGCTTTGCGCGCTTTCTCTTCCAGGCGCGATCTGGGGTATAGCGGCATCATGGCGTGCCGGAGCTTGGCTTTGGGAGCGTATAGCGGGCCCTATCCTTTTTGGCCGGCCATCCCGCGTGTCTATCGCCCGTATCCTCACCTCTCGCCTCCATCATGTCCTAGAGCCCTGCCAGTGCGCCATGCGCCACGGCCGCCTGCGGGATTTCGCGCTGAGTGCCGGGGTGCCGGTGGCATCCGTGCGGTTGCGCCTCACCTGCGACTGCGCCGAGCCGTACTGCGCCTGGACCGTCGCCGATACGCGCCGGTTTCATGATCGCTACCGGCTCCGGCCGGGTCCCGGACATCGCCTGCGGCCTACCGCCATGATGCTGGACCTTGATCGGTTCGCATCCGCCGAGGCCTTTATCGCCGGGGTGTCCAAGCGCTCCCACGGCAACATTCCGCGGGCGGAAAAGAAGGCACTGCGGCTCGGCCTCACCTGCGCGCCCATTGCGCCGTCAAGCTATGCCACCAGCATCGCCGAGATTGCGGCTTCCAAGCGCATGCGCTCCGGCGGGCCGGTCCTGGCCGCCTGGTTCAAGCAGCCGGCGCCGCCACCGGACACCGGGCACCCGCCGCCGCCCCCGCCGTGTCCCGAGCATTGGGCGCTGTCGTGGGGGGCCTTCATCACCGAGGCGGACGGGCCGCGCCTGATCGCGCATCTGACCCTGGTGCGGGTGGGCGACCTGTGCCGGACTTTCGATGTCATGGCCCACGGCGACTATCTCAAGACCGGGGCCATGAAGCTGCTGTTCCTGCAGCAGATGCGCTGGCTGCTGGCGCGGCAGGCGCCGGAGGTTCAGGGCGTGCGCTGGCTGATGTATGGCGCGTTGGAGCATGGCGGCCCCGGCCTGCATGAGTGGAAGCGCCTGATGTGCTTCGAGCCGGCCAAGCTGAGCTTTGCGGACCCCACCGCCTTGGCGGCCGCCTTGCCCTTACGGGCCATAGCATAGCGGTTGATCGCGACGGCCGGGTGGGGCCGCCCGTTGCCGGATGTGGTTGCCGATAGGACGGAAGGCGCCATCGAATGGCCGTCGGCCTTCCGCTGACGGCATGCGGAGCCGTTGCCGCACAGGCCGCGGTGTCCGGCCGGTTCGAGCGATGCCGGACCAGCCGGTGGATCACGCCAGGCATGCTCACGCCAACCATACTCACGCCAGCCATACTCATGCTTGGCCCCCGCACAATCGGTGATCTCACCTGCATGGGCGACGGCGTCCCGACTGCCGCCGGGAAATGGACAGGCGTGTACCCCGCCCATTTGACATGACGCATCATGCTTTCTGGGCGAGCCTGAATGTGAGCTCGACAGTCACCCCGTCATTGAGCGGGCGGTTGCGTATGGACAGGCGTCCTCCGATGCGGGCTGCAGCCAACTCAGCAATCGTCAGTCCAAGGCCGCTGCCGATGCTATTCTTATTGGATCCGCGAAAAAATCGTTCTGTAAGGCGGACCAATTCGGCCTCGGAAATAACCGATCCGTCGTTCTCGATGCCCAGGCCATCAGGGATTGAGCGCCAATAAATACGCCCGCCTTTTGGCGTGTGCTGGAGCGCGTTCTCGTGCAGATTGCGTATTATTAAATGGAGAGCTTCACGTTTGGTCTGAATATTCCATTTGTCGAGCAGAGGGTCGATGGATGTCTCGAAATTTCCTGCGTTCGGAATATTTTGGGTGATCTCCCTTAGAAAATCACCAATATTGACCGCTTCGTCGTGGGAATCTGTGGCGGGGGCCGCTTCCAGGTTCGCCAGAGCAAGCAACTGGCGCACCAGCCGGGCCGTGCGATCCACGGAGACGAGAATCAGCCGCAGAGCTTCCTCGCGCGTGTCGGCATCGGTTGCGACCAGTGCGATCTGCGCTTGCGTCTTGAGCCCCGCGAGAGGCGTGCGTAGTTCGTGGGCTGCAAAGGCGGTGACGTCGCGTTCGTGGCGCCGCGCCGCTTCCACCTTGCCGAAGAGGCTGTTCAATGCCTCCAGCAACGGACGCACCTCCGATGGGGCATCGCTCGCGGCGACAGGCTGCATATCCTCGCCATCGCGCCCGGCAATCTCGCGGGCGATGCGTGACAATGGTGCGAGACCGCGGGCCAAGCTCACCCAGATGAGAATGGCCAGCAGCGGCGCGATCAGCGCGGCCGGTGCGAGGAGGCCGGCGACCAGATCCCGGACGAGGCGCGCGCGCAGCCCCACGCGATCGCCCACCACGACCCGCACGCCCTTGTCCTGATCGAGGATGGTGTAGACACGCCACTCCTCGCCATTGACAAGACGGGATGCAAATCCCTGCGACGGGCCGGACAAAGCTTCCTCCGGCGCACCGGAGGAGCGGGCGAGGAGCCTGCCGTCCAGCGACCAGATCTGGCAGGACAATTGCCGCTCGTAGCCGGTTTCATTGAAGGGCAGGGAGCTCGCCGGAGCAAGGTTGCCGCCGGCAACCAGTGAATGCACCATTCGGGCGGCTTCCTGAAGCCGCGTGTCGAGCACATGCTCAAGTTCGGATCGGCTGGACAGGTAGATCCAGGCGACGGCGCACAGCCAGATGAGGCTGGTGGCGGTGATCAGGACCAGGAACAGACGGCGGCGGAGAGATGTCACGCGCTGCCCCTCATGCGATACCCGAGCCCGCGCACCGTCTCGATGGCGTCCCGCCCGATCTTGGCCCTGAGATTGTGGACGTGGACCTCCACCGCATTACTCTCCACCTCCTCCTGCCAGCCATAAAGCTGCTCCTCAATCTCTCCCTTGGAGCGGATCACCCCCGGTCGCTCCATGAGCGCTGCCAGGACCGCGAATTCCCTGCGGGACAGCACCACCGCCGTCCCATTCACCGAGACGCTCTGAGCTGCGGGATCAAGCGCCAAGCCGCCAAACCGCAACAGGGCTTGCGTGCGTCCGTGCCTCCGGCGCGTAATGGCCCGGACACGCGCAGCCAGTTCGTCCAGATCGAACGGCTTGCCGAGATAGTCATCGGCGCCAGCGTCCAGCCCGCGGACCCGATCCGGCGCCTCGTCGAGGGCGGTGAGCATCAGAACCGGCGTCACGTCCCCTTCAGCGCGCAATTTGCCGAGCACATCGAAGCCGGACCCATCGGGCAGCATCACGTCCAGCACCACGGCGTCAAAATGTTCGGCGCGCACAGCGGCCAAGGCATCCGCGCACGTGGCGACCCCATCGACGGTGGCGCCCGAAAGCCGCAGCCCCACCTTCAGACCGCTCATCAGGACCGGATCGTCCTCAACCACCAGGATGCGCATGCCTGCCTCCAACCCGTGAACAGCTTATACGCGCGCCTTAAGGCTGGCTTAAGGTGAGCGGTCGACGGAGCGGCCATGGTGATGGTGATGCTCCGAACTTCTCATAAGGCGTGGCGCATGTTCGCGCTGGGCGGGCTGCTGCTGGCGTTCATGGGCACGGCACTCGCGGCCGCTCCGCGCAGCCCGCTCGCGCCGGATGCCGCCTTTCGCCTGTCCGCCAGCCGGACGGCGGACGGCACCCTGACGCTTGTCTGGCAGATCGCGCCGGGAACCTATCTCTATCGCGAGAGCCTGAAAGCCCAGAGGTCCGATACCCCGGTTCCGCTCGCGACGCTCCCCGGCGAAACCAAGGACGATCCCAATTTCGGGCCGGTGGAAATCTATCACGCCGAGGCTCAGGCCACGGTCCCCGGTCTGCCGGCGCAAGGCCGGCTGGAGGTGGCGTTTCAAGGATGCGCGGAGGCGGGCATCTGTTATCCACAGATGGTCCGGACCGTTGATCTGGCGACCCTGGCGGTGGCGTCGGAGGGTCCGGTGTCATTGTGGGGCGCCCCGTCCGGCGCCATCGGAGCCGTGGCTGAGGATGCTGGTGCGGCGGATCATGCGTCCGTGGCCGCCGAAGGCGAGGGGGCGTCGGCGCCTGAAAGCGTGACGACGGTCATGCTCGGCGGCAGCCTTCCGGCACTGATGGCGGCTTTTCTGGGCTTTGGACTGTTGCTGGCCTTTACGCCTTGCGTCTTCCCCATGCTGCCCATCCTGTCCGGCATTCTTGCGGGCAGCGGAACACACCCCTCGCCGGGGCGGAGTCTGGCGCTGTCCCTGAGCTACGGTCTCGCCATGGCATCGGCCTATGGAGCGATCGGCCTGGCTGCGGGATGGTCCGGGGCCAACGTGCAAGTGGCGTTGCAGACCCCCTGGGCGCTCGGCGCCATGGCGGCGATCTTTGCGGTGCTTGCCCTCTCCATGCTCGGGCAGTTCGAACTGGCGCTGCCTGGCTGGGCGAGGGCGTTGCCGATGCGCACCGGAGGCTCGATCACCGGCGCGGCCGCGCTCGGATTTGCATCCGCTCTCGTGGTCGGGCCCTGCGTGACCCCGCCGCTCGCCGGGGCCATCCTCTATGCCGCCCAGAGCGGGGATGGCGTGCGGGGCGGGCTTGCCTTGTTCATGCTGGGGCTCGGCATGGCCCTGCCGCTGGTCGCCTTCGGCGCCTTCGGCGCGCGCATCCTGCCGCGCTCCGGCCCCTGGATGGTGGCGGTGCGCCAGGCCTGCGGCGTCGTGTTTTTGGCGATTGCCATCCTCCTGGCGGGGCGGCTGCTGCCTGCCCCGGTCGGCCTTGCCCTGTGGGGGGCTCTGGCGATTGGGCTCGGCGTGTTCCTGGGCGCCTTCGACCGCCCTGGCCGGCAGCCACGGGAGCGGCTGGCAAAGGCCTTGGGCCTGATGGCCGTCATCTATGGCGGCACACTGGTGGTCGGTGCCTCGGGTGGGGGCACAGATCCTTTGCGTCCCCTCGGCTTCCTTGGCACCACCGCGCGGACCGAGATGCCCGTCGCCGAGATGCGGGTCTCCTCTCCGGCTGCGTTGCGGCGGGCGCTGTCGGAGGTTCGCACCGATGGGCGCCCGGCCTTGGTATCGTTCACGGCCGACTGGTGCACGGTGTGCAAATCCAATGAGGCGGCGATGGCATCGCCCCGTGTGCGCGGCCGCCTTGCGGGCCTGCCGCACCTCCTGGCCGATGTGACCGTCGCCAACTCTGAGACCAGGGCCTTGATGGCAGGCTTCGGCGTGGTCGGCCCGCCCACGCTCTTCCTCGTCACTGCCGAAGGCCGGGAGATTGGCGGCTCCCGGCTGACCGGCGCGGTCTCGGTCGCCGACATCGAACGCTTGGCCGATCGAGCCGGCCTGTGAACCGCCCTTTGCGCCTGGAGGCCCCATGAGACGCAGACGCTTCCTCAACCTTGCCGCCCTGTCTCTCCTGCCGGCCTCGCTCATGGCTGCCGGCTTCGGCCCCGCTCGCGCGCAAGGCCAGAGCGTGGATGTCGATGCGATCCTGCACGATCCCGATGCCCCGGCCACGGGCAATCCCAAGGGCGACGTCACCATCGTCGCCTTCCTCGATTACAATTGTCCCTACTGCAAGAAATCGGCACCGGCCCTGGCCCGCGTGGTGAAGGAGGATGGCCGCATCCGCCTCGTGTTCAAGGATTGGCCAATCCTCACCAAGGCATCGGTCTATGGCGCGCAACTTGCGCTCGCCGCACAGTATCAGGGCAAGTATCTGGAGGTGCATCATGCGTTGATGGCCATTCCCGGCCGTCAGATCCCCGAGGAGCAGATGCTGAAGGCCATACAGGCCACGAGCGTGGACCTCGATCGACTGATGAGCGATGCACGGGATCGGATCGCTGACATCGCCGCTCTGCTCAAGCGCAATACGGCGCAGGCCAATTCTCTTGGGCTCCAGGGCACGCCCACCTATCTGGTCGGGCCACTTCTTGCGTCCACGCTCGACGACGCGAGCTTCAAGCGGGCTGTGGCTGAGGCACGCCGTCAGCAGGCCGGCGCAAAGTAAGGCAATCCCACTCATGACGTCTTTTCCCCCCGGCGGTCCGCACCGGGTTTCGCGACGTGCGCTACTCTGCGTGCTTG
>CALRNP020000036.1:0-29607 GCA_943369575.1 Azorhizobium sp. AG788
GGCAGCCGCCTGGCCCGCTCCAACGAAGTCACCGACCGCGCGGTGTCCGAGGTGGACCACACCAACGGCCAGATGACCGAACTGCGCAGCTCCGCCGACCAGATCGGCACCATCATCGGCCTCATCGACAGCATCGCCGGCCAGACCAACCTGTTGGCGCTGAACGCCACCATCGAGTCGGCCCGTGCCGGCGAAATGGGCAAGGGCTTCGCGGTGGTGGCGCAGGAGGTCAAGGGCCTGGCGGGCCAGACCGCCAAGGCCACCGCCGACATTTCGGCCCGGATCTCTGGCATCCAGGACTCCACCGGCGACGTGCTGGGGGCGATCACCGGCATCAGCCGCACCATTTCCGAGATCAGCGAAGGCACCACCGCCATCGCCGCGGCCATGGAAGAGCAGAATGCCACCACGGCGGAAGTCGCCCGCAACATCCAGCAGGCCGCCTCGGGCACCAATGAGGTGACCATGAACATTGTCGGCGTCGAGCGGGCCGCCCAGGCCTCATCCGCCGCGGCCATGCAGGTGTTGTCGTCGGCCACCGATCTCTCCCGCCACGCCGATGCGCTGCGGGCCGAGGTGACGCACTTCCTGGGAACGGTGCGGGCGGCCTAGAGCATGCGCCGATCAGCTTGCCCTGCAAGCGGATTGCACAACGCGTTCTCTCTCACCCAGCTGGAGCGCGGGGCCGGCGGCGCGGCGCCCTTGGCGATGCGCCATCGGCGCCCGCCCCGGGCGCCCCGGCCGATCGGGCGCTATTGCAATACCAGTCAACGCCAAGATCAAGCTTGATCTGAGCCGTGGCGAAGAGCTGCGTCGCGGTCAGCAGAAAGTAGATTGCTTGACATCTTTCCGCATTGAGCGACGCCCAACCGGAACGACGGCGTCAAACCGCGCCTGCCGCCGGAACTGCTTCGCGGATTGACGTTCGGTTATATTCGGCTCGACGCTGCCCGGGGCCACTGTTATACAAATATGCCTGCTGTGCTGTGGCACGGACTGTTCGGAGACATGCGCCGGCATGCCGCGCATCCGCTTGCGTCCCGCGCGCACGACCGCTCCCCTCGCGGGACGCCGGCAGGCTGGAGGTCTCGATGGATAGAATAATCAAAGCCAACATCGATCGCTTCAAGAAGCTGCTGGAAACCGAGAGCGAGCCGGTCAAGCGGGCCATGATCGAGCGCCTGCTGCGGGAAGAATGCGCGAAGCGCGCCGAGCGGACGCAACGCCGAACCCAGACGCCGTCGCAACCGGACTCCGCCCCTCGCGACGCCTGGCCGCGCGACGCCTGCGCCGCGCCCGACCAGACGGCATAGGGCCGGCCCGCGTCTGCCGCGGAGCCGTCGACACGGCACGAACGACAAAAATGGGACGGGGGCCGCAGCCGGGCGCCGCCGTCAGCGGCCACGCCTTGCGCCCAGCCGATTGGCCCTGCCACGACTCAGCCGTCGATCACGCGGTTCCGGGTCCAGGGCCGCCAGTGGGTGGGCTCCACGTCCACAACCTGCTGGGTTTCGCAATCCACCCAGCGGCGCCCCACCTTGTGGCAGGGGAAGACCAAGCAACAGGTTTCCGCCCCCTCGATAACGCACAGTTCCAGCGGCTCGTCGCAGGGGGCGATCGAGACGGGAAACCACGTATCCTTGGGCCACGCACAGTGCTGCATGCCGTTGCATAGACTGACGGCGGCACGCGCGCGTTGACCCGCATCAATCCGGCCGGCCCGTCACCACAGCGAATGCTGGACATGAAAAAGGGCGGCCCGAAGCCGCCCTTTTCCAATTTCAGAAGACAGGGGCCGGGATCAACCCGGCCGCACGTCTCGGACCGGATGGCCTCACTCGGCGGCGCCGGCCTCGGCGTCGTCAGCGGAAGCTTCCTTGGCCTTGGCTTCCAGGTCTTCGCCGGTGACCTGATCGATGCCCTTCATGGACAGGCGGGTCTTGCCGCGCTCGTCGAAGCCGACCAGCTTGACCTTGACCTTGTCGCCTTCCTTGACCACGTCCGACACCTTGCCGACACGCTCCTTGGAGAGCTGCGAGATGTGCACCAGGCCGTCCTTGGAACCGAAGAAGTTCACGAAGGCGCCGAAGTCCACCACCTTGACCACGGTGCCGTCATAGACCACGCCGACCTCGGGCTCCGAGGCGATGGACTTGATCCAGTTGATGGCGGCCTTGATCGCTTCGCCATTGGCGGAGGCGATCTTGATGGTGCCGTCGTCCTCGATGTTGATCTTGGCGCCGGTCTTTTCCACGATCTCGCGGATCACCTTGCCGCCGGAGCCGATGACTTCGCGGATCTTGTCGACCGCGATCTTCATCACCTCGATGCGCGGGGCATGCTCGCCCAGCTCGGCGCGCGCCGTGGTCAGCGCCTTGGCCATCTCGCCCAGGATGTGGGCGCGACCGCCATTGGCCTGCTCGAGGGCGACCTTCATGATCTCCTCGGTGATGCCGGCGATCTTGATGTCCATCTGCAGCGCGGTCACGCCACGCTCGGTGCCGGCCACCTTGAAGTCCATGTCGCCGAGGTGATCTTCATCACCCAGGATGTCCGAGAGCACGGCGAACTTGCCGTCTTCCAGGATCAGGCCCATGGCGATGCCCGCCACCGGACGACGCAGCGGCACGCCGGCGTCCATCAAAGAGAGCGAGGCGCCGCAGACGGTGGCCATGGACGAGGAGCCGTTGGACTCCAGGATCTCGGACACCACGCGCAGGGTGTAGGGGAACTCATGCTTGGCCGGCAGCATGGGGTGGATGGCGCGCCATGCCAGCTTGCCATGGCCGATCTCGCGGCGGCCGGGCGAACCCATGCGGCCGGTCTCGCCCACGGAGAAGGGCGGGAAGTTGTAGTGCAGCAGGAAGTTTTCCTTGTAGGTGCCTTCCAGGCTGTCCACGAACTGCTCGTCTTCGCCGGTGCCGAGGGTGGCGACCACCAAAGCCTGCGTCTCGCCGCGGGTGAACAGCGCCGAGCCATGGGCGCGGGGCAGGATGCCGACCTGCGATTCGATCGGGCGGACCGTCTTCAGGTCGCGGCCGTCGATGCGGATGCCGTCATCCAGGATGTTCCAGCGCACGATCTTGGCTTCCAGGCCCTTGAGGACCTCGCCGATCTGCTGCGGGGTGGGGCCGGCGACGCCGTCCTGGGCCTGCTCTTCGAAGAACTTCTTCACCTTGGACTTGGCAGCGCCGACCGCCTCGTAGCGGGTCTGCTTCTGCTTGATCTTGTAGGCGGCGCGCAGATCGGCTTCGGCGATCTCGCGGATCTTGGCTTCGAGCTCGGAGTGATCGGCCGGCACGAACAGGCGCGGCTCCTTGGCGGCCTTCTCGGCGAGGCGGATGATGGCCTCGATCACCGGCTGGAAGTGGCGATGACCGAACATCACCGCGCCGAGCATGATCTCCTCGGGCAATTCCTTGGCTTCGGATTCCACCATCAGCACGGCGTCGGCGGTGCCGGCGACCACCAGGTCGAGGTCGCTTTCCTTGAGCTCATCCACGGTGGGGTTGAGCACATATTCGTCGCCGACGAAGCCGACGCGGGCGCCGCCGATGGGGCCCATGAACGGGATGCCCGACAGGGTCAGGGCCGCGGAGGCCGCCACCATGGACAGCACGTCCGGATCATTCTCCAGGTCGTGGGCGAGAACGGTGATCACCACCTGGGTGTCGTTCTTGTAGCCGGCCGGGAACAGGGGGCGGATCGGGCGGTCGATCAGGCGGGAGACCAGGGTCTCCTTTTCGCTCGGACGGCCTTCGCGCTTGAAATAGCCGCCGGGGATGCGGCCGGCAGCGTAGGTCTTTTCCTGATAGTTCACGGTCAGGGGGAAGAAGTCGAAGCCGGGCTTCGGCTCACGGGCGGAAACCACGGTGGCAAGCACGGTGGTGTCGCCATAGGTGGCGAGCACGGAGCCGTCGGCCTGGCGGGCCATCTTGCCGGTTTCCAGCACCAGGGTGCGGCCACCCCAGTCGAGCTCTTCGCGATGAATGTCGAACATGGAAATCTCTCTCATTCTCAAGCGAAGCTAAGAGAGCCATGAGCAAGACGGCCGGACGCACCGCGCGCCAGCGCTCCCGGAACCGGGAGCGGCGACGACGGTTGCGTCCGGCGATCCTGCCATGACTTTCCTTGGACTTCGCGGTCTCGCGGCAAGCCCCATGCCCACCGCGTCTGTGCATGCCGGCAGAAAATGCCATCCGGTCATTTTCCGCGCGCGACGGCGAGGCCCTCGCGCTTTGGGTCCTGTGCGGCGGCCAGCGGCCAGAGGGAAAGCCCCCTCGCCGATCCTGCGCGCCGCCCATTCCGGCCATGGCCGGAGGGTGCGCTTCGGGTCAGACCCGAGGCGCACCTGTTGCCAACGTCAGCGACGCAGGCCCAGCTTGCCGATGATGGTCTTGTAGCGGCCCTCGTCCTTCTTCTTCAGATAGTCGAGGAGGCTACGACGCTGCGACACGAGCTTGAGCAGCCCGCGGCGGGAGTGGTTGTCCTTGTTATGGGACTTGAAGTGCTCGGTCAGGTTGGAGATGCGCTCGGAGAGGATCGCAACCTGGACTTCCGGCGAACCGGTATCGCCAGCCTTGGCACCATATTCCGTGATGAGCGCCAGCTTGCGCTCGGTCGTGATCGACATCGGGACGTCCTTTTCTGCTGATGGAGGGGCGACCGGGGGCCGAAGGGCCGGAAAGGTCGCCTGAGCCGCTCGGTGGCCGGGCCGGGATGTCGTCCAGCGCGGTCAAACTCGAACGGAAACGGCGCGGGGGTTGAGCCCGCGCCGCGCAATATACAGAAATTCCGCGTGCCGACCAGTGTTAAGTCGGAGCGGCCGCAACCCGTTGAAACACAAGGGGTCGCGGCGACCGGCTCATTGCAGGCCGATGGTGGTCAGGTCCTGGAACCAGTGCTGGGCCTGCACGAAGCTCTTCACCTTGGGATTGAGCGCGTGCGGGTTGGTGTCATGCACCACCCAGACCAGAGCCGCATCGTCCACCACCAAGGCATGGACCTGCGCCATCAGCTCGTCCTGCTTCTTGGGATCGAAGGTGGTCTTGGCCTCGTCGATCAGGGCATCCACCTTGGGGTTGTTGTAATAGCCCCAGTTCACGCCCACGGGGGCCACCTGCCGCGAATCGAAGAAGCGGATCAGGGCATAGAGCGGGTCCGAGGTCACATAAGCGATATTGTTGGCGGTGATGCCGTTGTTGATCGGATCCTTCGCCCCCTTGCGCCAGTGGGTGTAGAGCGTCTCCAGCTCCACCACCTTGAACTCCACGTCGATGCCCACTTCCTTGAGATTCTGCTGGATGTACTCGTTCATGGGCAGCGACAGCATCTGCCCGGTGCCGCCCTGGGCGATGATGAAGGTGGTCTTCAGCGGCTTCTCCACCGAGTAGCCGGCTTCCTTCACCAGCTTCTTAGCCGCCTCCGGATCATACTTGATGTCGAAGGTCGGCTTGCCGAACCAGGGGCTCTGGGAATCCACCTGGCCCTTGGCCGGGGCGGCGAGGCCGTTCATCAGCGCCACGATGCCGTCGCGGTCGATGGCGAGGTTGAGCGCCTTGCGCAGGCGCACGTCGGTCCAGGGCGAACCGGGCAGCTTGGACAGGTCGTAATTCCAGATGTGCGGGGTGACGTTGGTGACGATCTTCATCCCCGCCGCTTTCAGCTGCGGCACCGCGTCCGGGGCGGGGGTCTCGATGATGTCCACCTGGCCGGCCAGCAGCGCATTGGTGCGGGTGAGGGCTTCCGGCATGGGGATCAGGATCAGGCGATCGGCCTTGGCGCTGCGGGCCTTGTCCCAATAGGCCTCGTTGCGCACCAGTTCCAGGCGCTCGCGGGGCACCAATTTGTCCTGCTTGAACGGGCCGGTGCCGGACGGGCTGGCGGCAAACTTGTCCCAGTCCTTGCCCACCTTCTCATATTGCGCCGGGCTGGAGACCAGGAACCACAGCAGCTGATAGGGGAAGAAGCTGTCGACGGTCTTGGTGGTGATCTCCACCGTATAGTCGTCCACCTTGCGCCAGCTCGCCACCGACGGCAGGCGGGTCTTCACCTGCGCCGCCTGACGTTGGTCGAACTGCGGTGCCTTGTCGTTAAGCACCTTGTCCAGGTTCCACACCACCGCATCGGCGGTGAAGTCGGAACCGTCATGGAACTTCACGCCCTTGCGCAGGGTGAAGATCCATTTCTTCTGGTCGGCGGGGTCCACCTTCCATTCGGTGGCGAGGCCCGGCACCAGCTTGCCGGGCTTGTCGGCCACGTTCATCTCCCACGCCACCAGCGGGTCGTAGAGGGTGTAGCCGGTGAATTGATAGGCACCGGCGCCGCGATCTGGCTGTCCGGTGGTCAAAGGAATGTCAGCCATGGAAATGCCGTAGCGCACCACGCTTTCGGCCTTGGCGGCGCCGGCCAGCGCCACGCCCGCAATCACTGCGGCTATACCCAATACTCGGCGCATCATGCGACGTCTTCCTTCCAGAGGGGCGGATCGAACCGCCTTAGGGGAAGCAAGACACATGCCGATTTTGTATACATTATCTCACGGCTTTGTGTGCGCTCGCTCGCAGGCCCGGCTCGCGGCGCTCTGAAGCCTATGACGCCGCCCTCTCGGCCCGCGGTTCCAACGGGCATCAGCGGCCGCTGGACAGCCCATATCGTTTGATTCGTGGATCAGTGCATCCGCTCTCAGGCGTGTTGCTGGCTATATATGCTGCGCTGCAAAATTGACCCGGCCTTGTCAGCGATGCCTGTGCGGCGTTTAACTTGGCTATCGCCGTCAATTCGAGCATCTGCGCCGCCTTTGATTTTCGCGATACCTCCACAGGTGACGCAGCGACTGCTCCAACCTAAGCGGAACAGCCCCATGAAGCATTTCTTCAATCGCCGCGAGAGCATCGTCACCGAGGCTCTGGACGGGCTGCTGCGGACGTCGCCGCCGGGCAAGCTGGCGCGGCTGGACGGCTATCCGGGCATCAAGGTCATCGTGCGCGCCGACTGGGACAAGGCGCAGGTGGCGGTGATCTCCGGCGGCGGCGCCGGCCATGAGCCGTCCCATGCGGGCTTCGTGGGCCGGGGCATGCTCACCGCCGCGGTGTCCGGCGAGATCTTCGCCTCGCCCAGCGTGGAGGCGGTGCTCACCGCCATTCGCGCCGTCACCGGCGCGCCGGGCTGCCTGCTGGTGGTGAAGAATTACACCGGCGACCGCCTCAACTTCGGCCTCGCCGCCGAGAAGGCGCGGGCGGAAGGCTTCAAGGTGGAGATGGTGATCGTCGGCGACGATATCGCCCTGCCGGACATCGCCCAGCCGCGCGGCGTCGCCGGCACCTTGTTCGTGCATAAGATCGCCGGCCATGCCTCCGACAGCGGCGCCGACCTCGCCCAAGTCGCGGCTGCCGCTCAGGCTGCGGCGGGCGACATCGTCTCGCTGGGCATGTCGCTCTCCACCTGCTCGATTCCCGGCCAGGCCCATGAGGAGCGCCTGAGCGAGAGCGAAGGCGAACTGGGTCTCGGCATCCATGGCGAGCCGGGCGTGGAGCGCATCGCCGTGCAATCGGCTGACGCCTTCATCACCACCATGACCGAGCGCCTAGCCGCGCGCCTGACGCTGGGCGCCGAACATGCCCTGCTCATCAACAATCTCGGCGCGGTGCCGCCGCTGGAAATGAGCCTGATTGCGGATGCCGTGCTGGCCTCGCCCTTGGGCGCCCATGTGAAACTGGTCATCGGCCCGCGGCCGCTGATGACGGCGCTGAACATGAACGGCTTCTCGCTCTCGCTGCTCAAGCTCGACGCGGCGCGCGAGGCGGCGCTGCTGGCGCCGGTGGATCCGCCCGCCTGGGCGGTGCCGGTGCCGCGCCACGAGATCGAGGTGCTGCCTTTGCCCAAGGGGGCGGATGAGGCCGTCGCCCCCGCCGCCAGCAGCAATGCGGCGCTGGAGGGCGTGCTGGCTGCGGTTTGCGCCCATCTCATCGCCCAGGAAGCGGAGTTGAACCGGCTCGACGCCCGCATCGGCGACGGCGATACCGGCAGCACCGTCGCCACCGCCGCGCGGGCGATCCAGGCGCACCTGGGTGAGCTGCCCTTGGCGAGCCTGCCCGCCACCTTCGGCGCGCTGGGCCATATCCTCGGCACCCACATGGGCGGATCGAGCGGCGTGCTGGCCTCGATCTTCTTCACCGCCGCCGCCAAGGCCCTGGACGAAAAAGCCGACGTCCCGGACGCGCTGCTGGCGGGCCTGGAGCGGTTGACCTTCTATGGCGGCGCCACGCCGGGCGCCCGCACCCTGGTGGATGCGCTCGATCCCGGTTTGCGGGCGCTGGCGGACGAGGGGCCGGAGGGCGCGGCGCGCGCCGCTCGCGCCGGGGCGGAAGCCACCCGCACCATGACCCGCGCCACGGCGGGCCGCGCCGCCTATCTCAGCGCCCAGAATCTGGATGGGATCGCCGATCCCGGCGCGGTGGCGGTGGCGGGCATCTTCGAGGTGATCGCCGGTCATGGCGCCGGTGCGGTGCGCGCCGCCTCTTAAGGCAGCGGCGGAGAGGCGCTCATAAATCCCTGAAAGCCCAACATCTTCGTCATGGCCGGGCTTGTCCCCAAAGTCGGCTTTTGCCGACTTTGGGCTCTACGAACGGAAGTCGGCGAAAGCCGACTTCCGGCCATCCACGCCGGGCCGACTGCACCAGCTTGGAAGCCAAAGACCAAGCCGATCCGCGTGGATGCCCGGGACAAGCCCGGGCATGACGACGACCGGGGCAACCCATTGCGGAAACAACCCTCAAAAACGCAAAAAGGGCACGGCGCGCACGCCGTGCCCTTTCTTGTTTGGCGCCGCTCAGGCTTCGAAGTCGGGCTCGTCGCGCGGCAGGTCGGCGAAGTCCTCGCGCAGCGCGCGCGGCGCGGCGGGGCGCACCGGCGGGCGGCTCTGCTTGGCCCAGTTGAACACCCGGTGCGGCAGCACTTCGCCGCCCTGGGCATCGCCGATGGCGATCAGCGACTCCTGGCACAGGATGGCCACATGGCCTTCCAGGATCGGCGCATCGCGGCCGCGCAGGATCACCGGCTGGCCACAGCGCAGGCGATGGGCGTCGGACGGGGTGACCGACAACTGCGGGATTTCCTCCAGCGCCGAACCCACCGGGTCGAGCGCCTCGAACAGATCCGGATCGCCGGCCTCGGCGCGGGCGCGCAGTTCGTCCAGCGGCACCAGATCCTCTTCCAGGAACGGCCCGACGCAGGCCCGGCGCAGCATGGAGACATGGCCGCGGGTGCCCAGCAGCCGGCCCAGATCGCGGGCGATGGCACGCACATAGGTGCCCTTGCCGCATTCGGCTTCCAGCACCGCATGATCCACGTCGGGACGGTCCACCAGCTCGATGCGGTGGATGGTGACCGGGCGGGCTTCCAGGATCACCTCGGCGCCCTCACGGGCGAGGTCATAGGCGCGCTCGCCGGCGATCTTCAGCGCCGAATAGGCCGGCGGCACCTGCATGATCTGGCCGAGGAAGCCATCCAGCGCGGCGCGGATTTCCTCGTCGGTGGGGCGGTGGTCGCTCTCGGCGACGCTCTTGCCTTCGCTGTCGTCGGTATCGGTCTCGATGCCGAAGGTGACGGCGAAGCGGTAGGTCTTCCGGCCGTCCATGATGTAGGGCACGGTCTTGGTGGCCTCGCCCAGAGCGATCGGCAGGCAACCGGAGGCCAGCGGGTCGAGCGTGCCGGCATGGCCGGCCTTCTTGGCCGCGAACAGGCGCTTCACCACCGCCACCGCCTGGGTCGATGTCATGCCGCTGGGCTTGTCCAGCAGCACCCAGCCGTCAACGTCGCGCTTGGGGGCGCGGGGGGCCTGATCGCGCTGGCCCTGGCCGCGAGGGCCGCGGCTGTCGCGATTGCGGGGCGCCCGGGCGGCGAGGTCGGAGGCGTCCTCGGGACGAGGGAAAGGCGCGTTCATTCTTTTTCGTCCTTGTGGGCGTCGGCGGCGTGGGCGTCGGAAGGGGACGCATCGTCGGAAGAGAAGTCGTCGGCGTCGTCCGCCGACTCCTTGGCGAGATCGCGGGCGACCTCGGGCTTGCGCAGCAGCGCGTCGATGCGCGCGCCCTCGTCAAACGAGGTGTCCTTCAGGAAGCGCAGCGACGGCACCGACTTCAGTTCGACGCGGCGGCCGACTTCGGTGCGCAGCATCTTCTGGTTCGCCGCCAGGGCTTTCAGCACCGGGGTCACGTCCTTGCCGCCCAACGGCATCACGTAACAGGTGGCAATCTTCAGGTCCGGCGACATGCGCACTTCGGGCACGGTCACCAGCACGCCGGAGAGCACCGGGTCCACATGGTCGCCGCGCTGGAGCACGTCGGCGAGGGCATGGCGCACCAGTTCGCCGACGCGCAGCATGCGCTGGCTCGGGCCGGAGCCCGAACGGTCATTTGTCTTCATGAGTCCAACCTTCAAAGGCCCGGCAACGGCGGCACGGGCCTGCGGAAAGCACGAAGCGGGGCGGACTTGGACCGCCGCGCTCCGGGTGAATCTGACGCCACGGCCGGGGCGCGGGCTGTCGGCGCATTGCCGACGCAAACCTGCACCCTGACGGGGCTTTCCTCCTAGCCGGCCTGCCGCCGGGCCGTCACATCCCGCGATGCTTTGCCGGCTTAAGAGGCCAGGCGTGCGTCGGGACGGATGGGCGGGCGACCGAGGAACCGCCGCCCCGAAGGGCTGGCCGGCACCGGATCCAGACGAAAACGCCGACGTCGGAGATAATCCCGACGCCGGCTGTTCCGTGAGGCTTCGACTACAGCGACCGCTGCACGATCTCGACGCGATAGCACTCGATCACGTCGTTGGCGCGCATGTCCTGGTAGCCTTCGAACGACATGCCGCACTCCTGGCCGGCCACGACTTCCTTCACCGCATCCTTGAAGCGGTTGAGGGTCGCCAGCTTGCCTTCGTGGATCACGACGTTGTCGCGGATCAGGCGCACATGCTGGCCCCGCTCCACGGTTCCGTCGGTGACCCGGCAGCCCGCCACCTTGCCGACCTTCGACACCGCGAAGATCTCCAGGATGAGGGCGTTGCCCAGCATGGTTTCCCGGGTGATGGGCGCGAGCAGGCCGCTCATGGCCTTCTTCACGTCATCCACCAGGTCGTAGATGATGTTGTAGTAGCGGATTTCCACACCCGCCCGCTCGGCCGCGTCGCGCGCTTCCTTGTTGGCACGCACGTTGAAGCCGATGATCGCGGCGCCCGACGTCTCCGCCAGCGTCACGTCGCTCTCGTTGATGCCGCCGGCACCCGAATGGATGATCCGGGCCTGGACTTCCTCGTTGCCGACCTTTTCCAGGGCGCCAATGATCGCTTCCACCGAACCGGACACGTCGCCCTTGATGATGAGCGGGAATTCCTTGCGGCCCGTGGACCGCACCTGGCTCATCATCTGCTCCAGCGAACCGCGGATGGTGGCGGAACGGGCCGCCGCCTTCTCGCGCTTCTGGCGCTGGCGATAGTCGGTGATCTCGCGCGCCCGGGCTTCGTTCTCCACCACCGCCAGACGGTCGCCCGCCTCCGGGGTGCCGGAGAAGCCGAGCACTTCCACCGGCAGGGACGGCCCTGCCTGGTCGGTATTGGCGCCGGTATCGGTGATGAGGGCGCGGACGCGGCCGAACTCGGCCCCGGCCACCACCACATCGCCCACCTTCAGGGTGCCGCGCTGAACCAGCACGGTCGCCACCGGACCGCGACCGCGATCGAGCTTGGCTTCCACCACCGTGCCCTCGGCGGGACGGTCGGGATTGGCGCGCAGGTCGAGCAGTTCCGACTGCAGCGCGATCATCTCGAGCAGCTTGTCGAGGTTGATCTGCTTGGTGGCGGAGACCTCCACTTCCAGCGTCTCGCCGCCCATGCTTTCCACCTGCACCTCATACTGGAGCAGTTCGGAGCGCACGCGCTCAGGCTTGGCGTCGGGCTTGTCGATCTTGTTGATCGCCACGATCAGCGGCACGCGGGCCGCGCGGGCGTGGTTGATGGCCTCGATGGTCTGAGGCATCACGCCGTCGTCCGCCGCCACCACCAGCACCACGATATCCGTCACCTTGGCGCCGCGGGCGCGCATGGCGGTGAAGGCGGCGTGGCCGGGGGTGTCGATGAAGGTGATCTTGCTGCCCGACGGCGCCGTCACTTGATAGGCGCCGATGTGCTGGGTGATGCCGCCGGCTTCGCCGGAGACCACGGTGGTCTTGCGCAGCGCGTCCAAAAGCGAGGTCTTGCCGTGGTCGACGTGGCCCATGATGGTCACGACGGCCGGGCGCGGCAGCAGGTTCTCGGGCTCGTCCGCGGTGTCGAACAGGCCTTCTTCCACGTCCGATTCCGAGACGCGGCGCACGGTGTGGCCCAGTTCCTCAGCGATCAGCTCGGCGGTGTCGGCGTCGATCACGTCGGTGATCTTCACCATCTGGCCTTGCTTCATCAGCATGCGGATCACGTCCACGGCGCGTTCCGACATGCGGTTCGCCAGTTCCTGGATCGTGATGGTCTCGGGCAGCACCACCTCGCGGGCGATCTTTTCCTTGCTCTCCTGGGCGCGGTGGCCGGTCATGCGCTGGGTGCGACGACGGAACGAGGCGACGGAACGCTGGCGCTCCTCCTCACCCGACTGCGCGGTGACCAGCGTCAGGCGGCCGCGGTGCTTCTCGCCGCCCGGACCCTTGGGCAGCTTGACCGGGGCCACCGGACGGGCCGGGGTGGCGCCACGGCGCGCGGGACGACGGTCATCCTCCTCGGTGGTGCCGGTGGTCGGCGCACCCGGAGCGCCAGGCGCACGCGGGGTGGTCGGACGGGCGGCAGTGCCGGTGGAGGGCGCGGCGCCGGCGGCCGGGCGGCCGTCCTCGCCGAAGCGCTTGCGCGCTTCCTGCTCGGCCCGACGCTTGCTCTCGTCGTCATTGGCGCGGCGGCTTTCCTCCTCGCGCTTGCGCGCTTCGGCGGCTTCCCGCTCGGCGCGCTCGGCGCGCTCACGCTCGGCGCGGCGACGGGCTTCGTCCTCCGCGATCCGGCGCTCTTCCGCCATGCGCTTTTCTTCGCCTTCACGCACCCGGGCATCGGCCAGGGCGCTGGCGCGCATGTTGCGTTCTTCTTCGGTCAGGGTGCGCAGCACCACGCCGGAACCGCCGGGGCGGTTGGCGCCGGGACGGGCGGGCGGGCCGCCGGCACCGGGCCGACGCTCACCGCCGGGACCACCGGAGCGCTGATTGTTGCCGCCGGGACCGCTATTGCGATTCTGGCTGCCGGCCGGGCCGCTGCCGGTGCGCTGCGGCGCGCCGGGACGGCCGGGGGCGCTGGACGAGCGCGAGGTCGAGCCAGCCGAAGACGTGGCAGCCGGACGCGGCGCCGCAGGCACGGGGCGCGATTCGGGGGCCTTGGCCGCCACAGGCGCCGGGGCCGCAGCGGCGGGAGCCGCCGGAGCCGGGGTCGCAGCGACCGGAGCGGCCGGCGCAGGCGCCGCAGCGTCGGCAGCAGCGGGAGCCGCAGGAGCTGCCGGCGTGGGCGCAGGTGCGGCGGCCGGGGCAGCGGCGACCGGCGCCGGAGCGGGGGTCGGAGCCGCAGCCTCAGGCGCCGGAGCCTTGGCTTCCACGGGCGCGGGCTTCGCCTCGGCCGCGACAGGCGCGGCGGCGGGCGGAGCGGCAGCCGTGGGGGCAGCAGGGGTCGGGGCAGCCGGACGCGGCGCGGCGGGAGCCGCGGCAGCGGGGGTTGCCGGGCGCGGCGCTGCAGCCGCAGGCGCGGCGGCCGGCGTGCTGGGCGCGGCAGCGGCCGCACCGGCTTCGCCCGGAGCGAAGACGCGCCGCTTCACCTTCTCCACCACGACCGCCTTGGAGCGGCCATGGCTGAAGCTCTGGCGAACCGTGCCCTGCTCCACCGGGCGCTTCAGTGTCAGCGTCTTGCCGGGGGCGGGGTGGAGCGTCTTGTCGCCGGGATTATTAGTGTCGTTCATTCCGTATCCGTTCCTTGCATCCGGTCGGGCGGCGGGCAATGCCCTTCCGGAGCGCTGGCGGCTGAGCCCATTCGCCAGCGCTCGAGCCTACGGCAGCGCGCGAGAAATCCCGCGGTCGTCGGATGCGCGAGCAGCGCTGCATGTACCACATTTGACCGCCCCAGCGCCAAGTCCAATTCGAGCCCTGAAAAGCAGTCTACGACGGCCACCGGACGCATCCCGGCAGCCTCCATCTGACGGGCGAACCCGTTCAGTTTGCGAACCCCGTCGGGACGGGCGTCCGCGGCGTGGAGAATGAGTGAAACCGTATCGGAGGCGAGTGCCGCTTCCGCTTTGGTGGTGCCGGTGATGACCTTGCCCGCCTTATTGGCGATGGACAGCGCTGCGCGGGTGTCGGCCAGCAGCAGCGTTTCCACAAGATCCGGCAGGGCAGGCGTCGTCGTGCCCTTGCCCTTGAAGGCGCGCCCGAAGGCCTTGCGCTTCAGCGCAAGGTTCAGGGCGTCGCGTGTGGCGGTGACCCAGGCGCCACGCCCCGGCAGCTTACAGGCGAGATCCGGAACGACACTGTCGTCCGGCCCCACCACAAATCGCAGCATGTCCGACACCGGCGTCACCGTGCGGGTGGCGAGGCACAGACGTGCGTCGGGCGCCCGCGCGGAATTCAGCCCGCGCGGCCCCCCATCCGTCTCTTCCTGGTCCACGCTCACAAGCACGCCGGGTCATCTCCTTGCGCTCAGGCGGATTCGTCATCGGACGCGGCGTCTTCGCCGTCGTCCGATGCGGTCACGTCGTCTTCGGTGATCCAGCCGGCCGCGATGCGGGCCTGCAGGATCAGCTGTTCCGCGTCTTCACGGGTCAGCTCAAAACCGTCGAGGGCGCCGGGGAAGCGGGTGGTCTCGCCATCCTTGCGCTCGCTCCAGCCCACCAGATCATCGGTGGCGCAGCCGGCGAGGTCCTCGGTGCTCTTGATGTCGTTCTTGCCGAACGCCACCAGCATCTTGGAGGTGACGCCGGGCACGGTCTTCAGATCGTCGGCCACACCCAGTTCGCGGCGTTCGGCGTCGAGCGCCTCTTCCACGTCAGCCAGATGCTTGAGGGCGCGGGCCTGGAGTTCGCCGGCGGTCTCTTCGTCAAAGCCTTCGATCGAGCCCAGTTCCGAAATCGGCACATAGGCGATCTCTTCCACCGAGGTGAAGCCTTCGGAGGTGAGCAGCTGGCCCATCATCTCGTCGAGGTCGAGGGCCTCGGCGAACATCTGGGTGCGCTCGGCGAATTCCTTCTGCCGACGCTCGCTCTCTTCCTGCTCGGTCATGATGTCGATGTCCCAGCCGGTGAGCTGGGAGGCAAGGCGCACGTTCTGGCCGCGACGGCCGATGGCCAGCGACAGCTGGGCGTCGGGCACCACCACTTCGATGCGCTCGCGATCCTCGTCCAGCACCACCTTGACCACTTCAGCCGGGGCAAGCGCATTGACGATGAAGGTGGCGATCTCGGGGTTCCAGGGGATGATGTCGATCTTCTCGCCCTGCAGCTCGTTCACCACCGCCTGCACGCGCGATCCGCGCATACCGACGCAGGCGCCCACCGGGTCCACCGACTGGTCGCGGGAGACCACGGCGATCTTGGCGCGGGAGCCGGGATCACGGGCCACCGCCTTGATCTCGACGATGCCGTCGTAGATTTCCGGCACTTCCTGGGCGAACAGCTTCGCCATGAACTGCGGATGGGTGCGGGAGAGGAAGATCTGCGGGCCGCGCGGTTCGCGGCGCACGTCGTAGATATAGGCCCGGACGCGATCGCCGGTCTTCACCACTTCGCGCGGCAGCAATTCGTCGCGGCGCATGATGGCTTCGCCGCGGCCGAGATCGACCACCACGTTGCCATACTCGACCCGCTTGACCAGGCCGTTGGAGACCTCGCCGATGCGGTCCTTATATTCGTCATACTGCCGGTCGCGCTCGGCCTCGCGCACCTTCTGCACGATCACCTGCTTGGCCGACTGGGCGGCGATGCGCCCGAAGTCGAACGGCGGCAGGGTGTCCGCGATGGTGTCGCCCACCTGGGCGGCCGGGTTGTGGCGACGGGCGCCGTCCAGGGTGATCTCGGTGGCGGAATTGTCCACCTCGTCCACCACCAGCAGATGGCGGGCCAGGCGCAGTTCGCCGGTGCGCGGGTTGATCTCCGCGTGGATGTCCGTCTCCTGGCCGTAGCGCGAGCGCGCGGCCTTGGCGATGGCGTCTTCCATCGCCGCGATGACGATGCTCCGGTCGATGGTTTTTTCCCGCGCGACCGCCTCGGCGATCTGCAGCAGTTCCAGCCGGTTTGCGCTGACGGCAACCATCAGTGCGTCTCCTTCGCTTTGGGCTTGCCCGTCCGCTCGGCGCGGGGGACAGGATTGGAGGTGGCGAGGTCGAACTCTTCGGTGGCAGAGCGCTTGCCCTTGCCGGCCTTCTTCAGCTGCGTCGCCTTCTCGGCCTTGGCCGCCTTGCGGGCGGCTTTGGCAGTCCGCTTGTCGGCGGTTTCGGCCGCCTTCTTGGCATTGGCCCGCTCCGCATTGGCGGCATCGGTCGCCATCTTGCGAGCATCGGCCTCGGCCTCCGCATCGTCTTCGATCTCGTCTTCGAGATCATCCTCGTCGAGGCCGCGCTCGGCGGCCTTGGCCCGGCGCAGCGCCTCGGTGATGAGGGCGTCGGTCAGCACCAGCTTGGCTTCGCCGATGTCGGCGGCGGGCAGATCCACATCGGGATCTTCGCCGGCGGGAGCATCGGTGCGGCGCAGCACGGCGGCTTCGCCCTTGGTGCCCAAGAGGATGCCGCGGAAGCGCTTGCGGCCGGCCACCGGCACGGCCATTTCCACCTTCACCTCATGACCGGACCACCGGGCGAAATCCGACAGCCGCACCAGCGGCCGGTCGATACCGGGGGAGGACATTTCCAGGCGATAGGCGCTGGCGATGGGATCTTCCACGTCGAGGACCGGCGATATGGCGCGCGACGCAGCCTCGCAATCCTCGATGGTCATGGAACCGTCAGGCCGCTCGGCCATGATCTGGCAGGTGCCGCCATCCCGGGCGGTGATCTTCACCCGCACCAGGCGCAGGTTCAGGTCCGCGAGCACGGGCGCGACGATGGCGGCCACGCGGGCGGCGACGCCATTTTCGGTGATCAGGCGCGGTTCGTTCGGATCCAGCGCGTCGAGAGCTTCGGTCATGTCCCTCCGGGACGGGTCGTTTGACTTGAACAGATGGCTTGAACAGATGGTCTGGCTTCAACGACCGGGCGTTCTGAGGACCCGGCCGCGGATGCCGCCCCCGGCGCACTGCCGGACGGGCATCGAAAATTGTTGCGCTCCAACCCCTTTCCGGGCCGGCTCCGAACCGGGCCGAGGCGGGATGCTCCGCGTAAGCAGAAAACGAGCGGGCCCCGTTCGGGACCCACTCTCATCACCTTCGACGACGATGGCTCTGAGGCATCCCCAGTGGGGACGGCTGCAATATAGACGTAAAATCAAAAGGCGCAAGCGGAAGGACACGCACCTTTCGCCATGGATTTCCCGCGCCCTCTTGCCATCCCCCGGCAGGCGGGGCCGGCCACCGCACAAGCGGCCGGCCCGCCGCTCAACCGGCCTTCTTGAACTTGGCCGCCTCTTCCGAGCCGCCGGTGGCGTTGCCGGCGCTGTAGGAATGGGCGCCCACCCCCGCCAGCTTGCCGCCGTCGACGATCAGATACTCATCGCGGATCGGCCGGCCCTCGAAATAGCACTCCAGAATCTCGCGGGTGCCGGCGGCATAGCGGGTCTGGGCCGAGAGCGAGGTGCCCGAGATGTGCGGGGTCATGCCGTGATGGGGCATGGTGCGCCAGGGATGGTCCTGCGGCGCCGGCTGTGGGAACCACACGTCACCGGCATAGCCGGCCAGTTGGCCGTTCTCCAGAGCGGTGACGATGGCATCGCGATCGCACAGCTTGCCGCGGGCGGTGTTCACCAGATAGGCGCCGCGCTTGAACAGCTTCAGCGTGTCCGCATTGATCATGTGCTCCGTTTCCGGATGCAGCGGGCAGTTCAGCGTGACCACATCGCAGGCTTGGTAAAGGTCTTCGCGGGTGGGGTGCCAGGTGAGGTTCAGCTCCTGCTCCACCTCCGGCGACAGCCGATGGCGGTCGGTATAATGCAGATGCATGTCGAACGGCTTGAGGCGGCGCAGCACGGCCAGGCCGATGCGGCCGGCGGCAACCGTGCCCACATGCATGCCTTCCACGTCATAGGAGCGAGCCACGCAATCGGCGATGTTCCAGCCGCCCTTGAGCACCCACTGGTGCGAAGGCAGATAATTGCGCACCAGCCCGAGGATCATCATCACCACATGCTCGGCGACGCTGATGGAGTTGCAATAGGTGACCTCGGCCACGGTGACCTTGTGGTCGATGGCCGCTTGCAGATCCACATGGTCGGAGCCGATGCCGGCGGTGAGCGCCAGCTTCAGCTTCGGCGCCTTGGCGATGCGCTCGGCGGTGAGATAGGCCGGCCAGAACGGCTGTGAGATCACCACTTCGGCGTCGGCCAGATGCTTCTCCAGCTCGGAATCCGGGCCGTCCTTGGACGAGGTCACCACGAACTCGTGACCATTGGCTTCCAGATATGTGCGCAGGCCCAGCTCGCCGGACACCGACCCCAGCAAAGTGCCGGCGGCGAAATCCACCGCCTTGGGCGTGGGCAGGGTCTGGCCGCCGGGATAGTGGTCGATCTTCGGCAGATCATCGCGGGCATAGCTCGTGGGATAGCCGTCGATGGGATCGTCGTAGAGAACGCAGACAACCTTGGCCATGTTTCCTCCAGTCACGACGATGCGTTGGCGCGTTGGCGCGCACCGCCATGGTTCGGTTTTTTGGGTTGTTTTGTTTTGCCGCCCTGAAAGCGCCCCGGGAGCGCCTGAGGCGTCCGGGGCAGTGCAGTAAGGGTCAGAAATGCAGCACGCTCGGTGCCGACGTTGATCATTCAAATCGATTGACCGCCGCCGGTCCAATCGTTTGAGCGCAAGGATTGATCGACGCGGTCTATGAAGCGGTGCCGGCCTCGGGCCAGGTCCAGCTCTGCGCCAGCCGCAGGAAGGCGGCGGCCACCGGCGCCAGCGGATCGCGCTCGGCCATCACCAGCCCCACCGGCTGGGTGCAGTCCGGCCCCTCCAGCGGGATGGCGGCGATGTCGGCGCTGCGGCCGAAGGTAGCCAGATGGGTGTGGGGCACGATGCTGGCCCAGGCCCCCGAGCCCACCTGCGACCACACGCCGAAAAAGGAATTGGCCTCGATGCGCGGCAGCGAGGCGACGCCCGCCCGCGCCAGCGCTTCGTCGATGATCTGGCGGTTCTGCATGTCGGGGGTCAGCAGGCAGAGCGGATGGGCCGCGGCCTCCGCCCAGCTCATCCGCACCGGCAGGTCCGCGCCGGGGCGCGCGGTCACGAACACGTAGCGCTCGTCATAGAAATGCAGCCAGCGCATGCGGGCGGGGCGCACCCCGGTGAGATAGCTCACGCCCGCGTCCAGCACCTGGTCGTCGATGCCGCGCGCAATCGCCAGCGCGCTCAGGGAATTGATCTGCACCCGGACCTCGGGATGGCGGGCGCAAAAGGCGGTCACCAGATCGGGCAAGGCCGGCAAGGTTGCCGGCACCGCCCCAAGGCGCAGAACGCCGGAGAGCGCGGTGGCGGAACCCGCCATGTCCTGCCGCATGCTCTCGTAATCGTCGATCATGCGCTGCGCCCACCCCAGCACGCGGGTGCCCTGCTCGGTCAGGCCCATGAAACGATGGCCGCGCAGCACCAAGGGCTGGCCCAATTCCTCCTCCAGCTTGCGCAAGCCGGCGGACAAGGTGGGCTGGGTGACGTGGCAGGCCTCGGCGGCGCGGCCGAAATGACCTTCACGCGCCACTGCCACCAGATAATGCAGCTGGCGGACAAACATGGCGCTGTGACCCTTTTTCGCGTGCGAACGGAGCGTCGTTGTAGGCCGCCGGCGGCGGCGCCCACAAGGCCGCGCCCCACTGACTGGAACGCTTCAAGCCGCGGGCGGGCGTCAGATGCGCGCGAACGCCAGATAGGTCGGCACCCGGCCCACCTGCAGCGCCTTGGCCTCGTAGCGGGTGCCGGGCCAGGACGGATAGGGCGTGCGCCAGTCGTCGGCGCAGGTCTGGGTCCAGCGGAAGGCGCCGTGGGCGCGCACTTCGCGCAGGGTCCAGTCCACGTAATCGGCGACATCGCTGGCAAAGCGGAAGGTGCCGCCGGGCCGCAAGGCGCGGGCCAGCAGATCAAGATTGTCCGTCCGGACGAACCGCCGCTTCCAATGCCGGCGCTTGGGCCAGGGGTCGGGATAGAGCAATTCCACCTGGGCGAGCGAGGCTTCCGGCAGCCGTTCCAGCAGCAGCGCGGCATCGTGGTTGAACAGCCGCACATTTGGCAGCGGCGTGTCGCCCAGGGTCTGGGACATCTTGGCCATGCCGTTCAGGAACGGCTCGATGCCGATATAGCCCACGTCCGGGCAGCGCGCCGCTTCGGCCATCAGATGCTCGCCGCCGCCGAAGCCGATCTCCAGGCGCACCTCTTCGACCGGATGCGGGAACAGGTCCGCGAGCGGCAGCAGATGGTCGAGATCGATGAGGTAGCGCGGCAAGGTGCCGTCGAGGGCATCCAGCTGCGCCTGGCGCAGGGCCTTGCCCACCCGGCGCCCGTAGAAGGCGCCCTTATGTTCGCTGTCGGGGGTCACTGTATCCGCCGGCGAACCGGCGTCCTTCCGGGGCTTGAAATGCGCATGGCCGGGACGAACCCGGCCATGCGGACCACGATGGATCAGGCCGATCAGGCCAGAGCGGACTTCAGCGCCGCGGCGATGTCGGTGCGCTCCCAGGAGAAGCCGCCGTCGGCTTCCGGGGCGCGGCCGAAATGGCCGTAGGCGGAGGTGCGGGCATAGATCGGCTTGTTGAGGCCCAGGTGCTCGCGGATGCCGCGGGGACGCAGGTTCACCACTTCGCGCAGCGCCAGCTCCAGCTTGGCTTCGTCCACCTGGCCGGTGCCGTGCAGGTCCACATAGACCGCCAGCGGATCGGACACGCCGATGGCATAAGCCAGCTGGATGGTGGCGCGGTCGGCGAGGCCGGCGGCGACCACGTTCTTGGCCAGATAACGCGCCGCATAAGCAGCCGAACGGTCCACCTTGGTGGGATCCTTGCCGGAGAAGGCGCCGCCGCCGTGGGGCGCCGCTCCGCCGTAAGTGTCCACGATGATCTTGCGGCCGGTGAGGCCGCAATCGCCATCGGGACCGCCGATCACGAACTTGCCGGTGGGATTGACGTGCCACACGGTGTCGTCATTCACCCAGCCGGCGGGCAGAGCGTCGAGGATGTAGGGCTTCACCAGCGCATGCACGTCCTGGGAGGTCATGGCCTCGTCCAGATGCTGGGTGGAGAGCACGATCTGCGTCACGCCGACCGGCTTGCCATTCTCGTAGCGCACGGTCACCTGGCTCTTGGCATCGGGGCCGAGCTGCTTGGCGGCGCCGGAGTGGCGGGCCTCGGTGAGCACCTTGAGGATCTTGTGGGCGTAGAAGATCGGGGCCGGCATCAGCTCCGGGGTCTCGTTGACCGCATAGCCGAACATGATGCCCTGGTCGCCCGCGCCTTCGTCCTTATTGCCGGCGATGTCGACGCCCTGGGCAATGTCGGCCGACTGCGCATGCAGCAGCACTTCGATCTTGGCATTCTTCCAGTGGAAGCCGTCCTGCTCATAGCCGATGGCCTTGATCGCCTTGCGGGCGAGGTCGTCGATCAGCTCGGGGGTCACGGCGGAGGGGCCGCGGGTCTCGCCGGCGATCACCACGCGATTGGTGGTTGCCAGGGTCTCGGCGGCCACGCGGACCTGTGTGGTATCGAACCCATTTTCCAGGGAAGCCCGGAAAAAGGCATCGACCACTTCATCGGAGATCCGGTCGCAAACCTTGTCGGGATGCCCTTCGGACACGGACTCGCTGGTGAAAACATAGGACTGACGCGCCATGACTGCTTCCTCTTGCCCCCCACGCGGCTTGCCTTCTTGTGGCAAGCCCGCGTGGGCGGGTCAAGATCGACGAAGCGAAAGCGTTCGTCAAATCGAACGCTCGATCTCCACTTCTTCGCCTGCGATGGCAGAGACCAGGTCCACGATGCGGCGGCGCACCTTGGGATCGCCGATACGCATGAAGTTGCGTGTCAGCACCAGGCCGTCGGAGGTGGCCAGGAAGTCCGACACGTAAGCGGGCGAGTGACCTTCGCTGAAGCCTTCGCCATCCCCATCGGGATTCATGGAAGGGGCGCCTTCGAAGAAGAACGCCACCGGGACGGACAGGACAATGGAAATTTGCTGGAGGCGGCTAGCCCCGATGCGGTTGGTTCCTTTTTCGTACTTCTGAATTTGCTGGAACGTAATTCCAAGATGCTCGCCAAGTTTTTCTTGGCTCATGCCAACCATCATTCGACGCATACGCACGCGGCTGCCCACGTGTTTGTCGATAGGATTCGGCGCCTTCTTGACCATGGTCTCTCCGGCTATGTCGGAAAAGATTGCTCTCACTTCGCAATGCGAAGGCTGCCCTGAGTGCGGCCAAGATAGGCATACAAACAGTAGGCGTCGATCAACTTATGCGTGTAGGCTGACGCGAACTCTGGAAAACTGCAACCGCCATTGATGCCACTATGGTTAAGATCAGGACCAAGTTGGAATGCCGTGCCCCAAATGGGGGGTGTTCCATTCTATTTGGAAGCATCCCATCCAAAACGCCCTGCATTCCCAGCGGCAGGGATGCGACGATGCGCCCCAGGGGATCGACGATGGCGGAGATTCCGGTGTTGGCCGCCCGCACCAGCGGCAAGCCTTCTTCAATGCTGCGCAAACGGGCCTGGAGGAAGTGCTGGTGCGGCCCGGGCGTCTGCCCGAACCAGGCGTCGTTGGTCAAATTCAATAGGAATCCCGGACGGTCTCCCTGGGGAAGGACGGCCCCGGGAAACACCACCTCATAGCAGATCAGAGGGGCGGCGGCGGGCGCACCCGGTATCCTCAAGGGTGCCAGCTGGGCACCGGCGGAGAAGCCGCCGCGCACACGCGTAAGTTGTTCCAATCCGAATGCTTCGAGCGTCGATTGGAGCGGAAGATATTCCCCAAAGGGAACAAGATGCACCTTGTCGGCGGTCTGCAGCACGTCGCCATGGGCGTTCATCACCCGGATGGAATTGTAGAAGCTGGAGGACTGCCCCGGCGGCGGCGGCCCCATGCGCGCGGCCCCGGTCACTAAGGTCACATTTTCCGGCAGCGCGGCACCGATCCGCGCCCGCGCCCAGGGCTCGCGCTCATAGATGAAGGGGAAGGCGGATTCCGGCCAGATCAGCAGGCTGACGTCCGCCAAACCGCCCGGATAGGTCGCGCTCGGGCGGGCGCTGAGGGCCAGATAGTCCCACAGCACGCTTTCGCGCTTGTCATAGGCGAACTTCTCCCCCTGCGGGATGGCCGGCTGCATCACCCGCAGATGCACGTCCGGCACAAAGGTGGTCGCGGTGCCAGCGAGGCGCAGGCTGCCGGCGGCAAAGGTCGCCGCCAGCACAGCGGCGGCGGCCGCCGGCCATGCCAGCCGGCGCCGCCATGAGCCGGCCTCCAGCAGCAGCACCGGGGCGGCGAACAGCAGCAGGGTCCAGAAAGTCAGCCCCCACAGGCCCACCACCGCCGCCGCCTGCGCCAGAGCCAGGGTTTCGGCCGGCGCATAGCCGAAGGTGTTCCAGGGAAAGCCGGTAAACACGTGCCCGCGCAGCCATTCGGCAATGGTGAGGGCGGCGGCGAAGCTGCACAGCCGCGCCGGCCCGCGCGGCCAGATCAGGCTGGCCAGCGCCGTGCCCAAGCCGGTGAACAGGGCCAGCCCCGCCGGCAGCACCAGCACCGCGAACGGCAGCAGCCAAGCGAACACGTCCGCATCCACCAGGAAGGCGTCGCCGATCCACCACAGCGAGCCGAGGAAATAGCCGAAGCCGAAACCCCAGCCGGCGGTGGCGGCGGCCCGCACCATCGCCCAGCGCCCCGCCGGCCGCCGCGCCACGGCGCCGTCGATGAGCAGCACCAGCACGGGAAAGCTCACCGCCAGCACCGGCCATAGGCCGAGCGGCGCCATGGACAGCGCCGCCAGGGCGCCGGAGCCGAAAGCCAGGGCGAAGCGGCGCCAGCCGGTCTGGCCGGCGACCCATGCGGCGGGCGAGACCGTCACCCCGGCCGTCAGATGCCGTTGCCCGAAGATGCGGCGACCGCCGCCTCGGCCATGGGGGGGATGATGCGCAGCGCCTTCACCCGCCGGGGATCGGCTTCCATCACCTCGACCCGGTAATCGCCCGGTAGGCTGATGATCTCGCCCCGGCCCGGCACGCGGGCCGCCAGGGTGACGATCAGGCCGCCCAGGGTATCCACCTCATCGGCGGCATCGCCGGGGATGAAATCGGCGCCCACCATCTCGGCGACGTCCTCCAGCGCGGTGCGGGCATCGGCGAGAAAGCTGCCGTCGGGCTGGCGCTGGATCAGCGCCGCCTCGTCGTCATGCTCATCCTCGATGTCGCCGACGATCTCCTCCACCACGTCTTCCATGGAGACCAGGCCGTCGGTGCCGCCATATTCGTCGATCACCAAAGCGAGATGAATGCGAGCCGCCTGCATCGACACCAGCAGGTCCACCGCCGGCATGGAGGGGGGCACATAGAGCAAGCGGCGCACCAGCCCGGCTTCCACCAGCGACTGGGAGAGATTGACGGTGGAGAGGTCCGGCATGGGCGCGGTCTCATCCTCATCGTCGCCGGGATGCACGCCAGTCATGAACGCCAGCAGATCGCGGATGTGGACCATGCCCACAGGATCATCCAGCGTGTCGTCATAGACCACCAGCCGGGAATGGGAGGCCTTGGCGAACTCGATCAGCAGCGCGCCGAGGGTGATGTCCTTGTGGACCGCGACGATTTCCGCGCGCGGCACCATGATGTCGTCGATCCCCACCTCCTTGAGGTGCAGGATGTTGCGCAGCATCTGGCGCTCCGACGGCGTGAATTCACTCACCTCCTCGGACGCTCCGGTGGCATCCAGCACCTCGACCAGGTCGGTGCGCAGGGAGCCATGCGGCCGGAATGTGCCGAGGAGGGCACGCAATCGATCGAGAAAACTTTGCGGCTCGGAAGCGTTCGAGTCGCCCGATGGGTCGGTGGAGGACATGGTCTCCCTTTGAAGCCTGTCAGCTTTCGGTCGGTAGGGCGTAGGGGTCGCTGATGCCGAGGCCAGCCAGGATTTGGCGTTCCGCCGCCTCCATCTCCTCGGCTTCCGCGTCGTCCTCATGGTCGAAGCCCATGAGGTGCAAGGTGCCATGGACCACCAGATGCGCCAGGTGATCCTGCGGCCGCTTGTCTTCGGCCAGGGCTTCCGCGAGCAGCGTCTCACGCGCCACGATCACGTCGCCCAAGGGTTGCGGGGTCACGTCTTCCGGCAGCTCCGGAGACGGGAAGGACAAGACATTGGTGGCCTTGTCCTTGTCGCGCCAGTCGCGATTGAGAATGCGGATGCGGGCGTCATCGGTGAGCGTGATCGCCATCTCGGCCCCCGGCGGCACCTCATCGCCGAGGCTGGCCAGCGCCGCGCGGGCGGCCCGTTCGGCAACACCCTCAGCGTTGGGCACCGCGCTCCAGCCGTCATCATCCACCATCACATCGATGGCGACGGTTTCGTCCGGCGGCAGGTCAGGGTCGGGCACCGCAGCCGCGGCGGCGCCCGAAGATCGTTCTCGGCCGGACTCGCCCATGTCAGTGGGCCTCGTGCACGGGCGGCAGGTCGATCACCGGCGGCTCCACATCGGAAGGCGCCTCCACCAGGTCCGGCGGCGCGATCTGGGCGGTGGAGCGGGCGTCGCCATAGGCCCGGCGCACGGCGGTGGCGCGGGTGGCGGCTTCGTGGGTCTCATAGGCCGAGACGATGCGCTGCACCAGTTCGTGCCGCACCACGTCTTCCGCCTTGAAATGCGCGACACCCACGCCCTCGACCCCTTCCAGCAAGCGCACGGCTTCGGCAAGACCGGAGGTCATGCCGCCGGGCAAATCCGTCTGGCTCGGATCGCCGGTGACGATCATATGCGAATTCTCGCCCAGGCGGGTGAGGAACATCTTCATCTGCATGGAAGTGGCGTTCTGCGCCTCGTCCAGGATCACCGCCGCATTGGCGAGCGTGCGTCCGCGCATGAAGGCCAGCGGCGCGATCTCGATCTCGCCCGACTGCATCGCCCGCTCTACGAAGGCGCGGTCCATCAAATCATGGAGCGCGTCATAGATCGGCCGCAGGTAGGGATCGACCTTTTCCTTCATGTCGCCGGGCAGGAAGCCGAGCCGCTCGCCCGCCTCCACCGCCGGGCGGGTGAGGATGATGCGATCCACCATCCGGCGCTCCAGCAGGTGCACCGCATAGGCCACCGCCAGCCAGGTCTTGCCGGTGCCGGCCGGGCCGGTGCCGAATACCAGGGTATGGCGCTTGAGCGATCGGATATAGGCATCCTGCGCCGCCGTGCGCGCCCGCACCGGGCGCCGGCGCAACTGGATCTCGTCGAACGCCTGGCGTTCCTCGCTGGGGTCGAAATCGAACAGCGAACCCTGCGCCACCGCTTCGCGGATGGCCCCGTCCACATCGCCGGGGCCCACATCGCGGCCGCGCTTCAAATGCTCATAGAGATATTCGAGCACCCGGCGGGCCTGCTCGCAGGAATCCCGCGGGCCTTCTAGGGTCAGGTGATTGCCGCGCGACTCGGCCTTCACCCCGAGCTTGCGCTCCAGCAAGGCGAGGTTGCGGCCGTAATGGCCGAACAATTGGGTGGCGAGACGATTGTCGTCAAAGGCCAGCACCACCTGGGTGTTGCCGCCCTCCCCCTGCGCCGCCCAGGGGTCGGTCACGGCGGCGCGCGCCGGACCTTGATTTGCGGCAACGGGACGCTCTCGATCGTTCGCTCTTCGCACGCTCAAGCCTCCATGGCCGCGAGCGGACGGTCGCTCGCCAGACCCCGATCCCCGACATCCTGGTGCTCAACCACCCGGCCCGCCAATGAGTTCGGCCCCACCTCGGTGATTTCCACCGCCAGGAGTTCGCCGATGCCGGCGGGCGGTGCGGTCACCACCACGCTCTGCAGATACGGCGAACGGCCGATGAGCTGGCCCGGCAGACGGCCGGGCTTTTCCAGAAGAATGTCGAAGCGGCGGCCCTTGCAGGCGGCGTCGAACGCGGTCTTGGAGGCTTCCAGGCGCGCATGCAGCCGGGCGAGGCGATCGGTCTTCACCTCTTCCGGCACCTGCGCGTCGTAGCCCGCCGCCGGCGTGCCGGGGCGGGTGGAGTATTTGAACGAATAGGCGCTGGCAAAGCCGATCTGATCCACCAGATCCAGCGTCGCCTGGAAATCCTCCTCGGTCTCGCCGGGGAAGCCGACGATGAAATCCGAGGACAGGGCCATGTCCGGGCGGGCGTCGCGCAGCCGGGCGATGATGTCCACGAACAGCTCCCGCCCATGGCGGCGGTTCATGGCCGCCAGAATCCGGTCCGAGCCGGACTGCACCGGCAGATGCAGATAGGGCATCAGCACCGGCAGGTCGCGATGGGCGGCGATCAGGGCATCATCCATGTCGCGGGGATGGCTGGTGGTGTAGCGCAGCCGGGCGAGGCCCTCGATCTGCGCCAGCCGCTCCACCAGGGCCGCCAGGCCCCAGGTCTTGCCGTCCGGCCCCTCGCCATGGAAGCCGTTCACATTCTGGCCGATCAGGGTGATCTCGCGCACCCCCTGGTCCACCAGACGGCGGGCCTCATCGACGATCTTGAGCACCGGACGGGACAATTCCGAGCCGCGCGTATAGGGCACGACACAGAAGGTGCAGAACTTGTCGCATCCCTCTTGTACCGTGACAAAGGCCGTGGGGCCGCGAGATCGTGTCACCGCAGCGCTCGGCGCGGGCAAATGGTCGAATTTGTCTTCGGTGGGGAATTCCGTGTCCACGGGGCGTAAACCGGCCTTCGCCTGCGCCAGCAATTCCGGCAGACGATGGTAGCTCTGCGGCCCGACCACCAGATCCACCACCGGCGTCCGCCGCATGATCTCCGCCCCCTCCGCCTGCGCCACGCAGCCGGCGACGGCGATCATGGTGTCGCGGCCTTCCTCCTGCTTGGCTTTGCGCAGCCGGCCGAGCTCGGAATAGACCTTGTCGACGGCCTTCTCGCGGATATGGCAGGTGTTCAGGATGACCAGGTCGGCGTCCGCCGGGTCCTGCGTCTCCACATAGCCCTCCTTGGCCAGGGTATCCGCCATACGATTGGAATCGTAGACGTTCATCTGGCAGCCGAAGGATTTCACATAGAGCTTGCGGGGTTCGTGCATCGTGCCTGTTCTGTCGTCTCCAGCATCGCGCAGGGGCGCGACGCTCCCGTGACGCCCGCTTGGTCCCGCCCTTTCAAAATGGTCGCTTTCACTCATATCGGCATTCGGCCGATTTGAAAACTCACGGCGTCTCGCGCAATCCCACAAGGCCCAGGCCATTGAGGGTGCGCACGTCCGCCTCGCCGGCGCGGGTGACGTCCTTGCGGTCATGATCGTCCGCCAGGGCCATGGGGGTGCCGAATCGCACCTCCACGTCCACCGCCCCCTGGCGCAGCAGGGCCATGAGGTGGGGCGCCAGATCCATGTCGCCATACCAGGCCGCGATCGGGCGATGGATCCGCCCCATGGGCACGCCCTGAATGCGCACATAAGAGACCGCCACTGGCTGCACCATCACCGTGCCGCTGGCCGCCACCGCATCGCGCGCTGCGCCCACCAAAGCCGAGCGGAACGGCAGCACGCGGTTGCCGTCGCTGGAGGTGCCTTCCGCGAACAGCACCACCGGATCACCCTCGGCCAGGCGCTCGGCGATCTGCTGGTTGACCGCGCCGGTGGCATGGCGGCGGGTGCGGTCGACGAAGACGGTGCGCTGGAATTTCGCCAGCAGCCCGATCAGCGGCCAGCCCGCCACCTCGCTCTTCGCCACGAACACCAGCGGCATCAGCGAGCCGACCACCGAAATATCCAGCCAGGAGCAGTGGTTAGCCAGCAACAGCAGCGGCCGCCCGGCCGCCGGGGCGCCGGTGACGATCACCCGCACCCCGATCAGCCGCAGCACGATCCGATGATAAAGCGCCGGAATCGCCCGCCGTGCCGACAGCTTGAGCTTCAGCGCCAGCCATTGCAGCGGCAGGCCGATCAGCGTCACCAGACCCACCAGGGTCATCACCACGCCGATGCGCAGGCCATCCAGGATACGGCTGACCAACGGCTGCTCCGGCCCTAGCGGGTCGAGGGGATAGCCATCGCCCGGCGCGGGGCGGGCGCCGGGGGCGCGGCCGGTCACGCGGGATCCTCTTCGAGGGGGAGCACATACAGCTCCAGCCGGTGACCAACGATCTTGAAGCCCAGCTTGCGGGCGATTTCGTCCTGCAAGCGCTCGATCTCCTCGGAGCGGAACTCCACCACCCGCCCGGAGCGCAGGTCGATGAGATGGTCGTGATGCTCGTCCGGCACCGGCTCATAGCGCGAGCGGCCGTCGCCAAATTCGTG
>CALRNP020000037.1:0-28469 GCA_943369575.1 Azorhizobium sp. AG788
GCCTGCTGATGCTGGCCTCGGACGGCACCATCCGCGGCTGGTCGCTGTGGGCCGCGGCGGTGATCCTCTGCCGCGAAATCCTGGTCTCCGGCCTGCGCGAGTTTCTGGCCGAGCTGCGGGTGAGCGTGCCGGTGTCGCGCCTGGCCAAATGGAAGACCACGCTCCAGTTGATCGCGGTCGGCTTCCTGCTCGCCGGCGAGGCGGGCGACCGCATCATCCATGGGGTGACGTTCGCCGGCCTCACCCTGCTGTGGGTCTCGGCGGTACTCACCCTCTATACCGGCTACGATTATTTCCGCGCCGGCGGCCAACACCTGGTCCAGGGAGACAAGGCGGAGGGAGACAAGGCGTGAAAGTGCTCTATTTCGCCTGGCTGCGGGAGCGCGTTGGCGTCGGCGAGGAACAGATAGACCCCCCCGCCGATGTGCGCACCGTCGCCGATCTGGCGGCATGGCTGCGCGCCCGTGGTGGCGGCCATGCGCACGCCTTCGACAATCCCGCCGTGGTGCGTGCGGCGCTCGATCGCCGCCACGTCAAGCCGGACGCCCTGCTGGACGGCGCGCGCGAGGTGGCCTTCTTTCCCCCCATGACCGGAGGCTGAGGCCATGGAGCCGATGGCATCGGCCAATCCCGCCTTCCTGGTGCGGGTGCAGGCGGAACCGTTCGACGCCGCCGCCGAGACCCAGGCCCTGGTGGGCGGGCGCACCGATATCGGCGCCGTGGTGACCTTCACCGGCCTGTGCCGCGCCGATGATCGCGCGGGCACGCCGCTGGCGGCGCTGACGCTGGAGCATTATCCCGGCATGGCGGAACAGGAGATGGAGCGCCTGGTTCAGGAAGCCGGCGCGCGCTGGCCGCTGAACGGCGTGCGGCTGGTCCACCGCTACGGGCGGCTGGTGCCGGGTGATCCCATCGTGCTGGTGGTCACCGCCTCGGCCCATCGCGGCGCGGCCTTCGCCGCCGCCGAATTCCTCATGGACTGGCTGAAGACCAACGCCCCCTTCTGGAAGAAGGAAGAACGCCCCGGTACCGAAGCCGACGGCACCTGGGTCGAAGCCAAGGGCAGCGACGACGCCGCCGCGGATCGCTGGCAGCGGGCCTGAGCGTCGGCGCCCGCAGGCGCCCTCCCCTTCAGACCACGGGGGCGCGGACGCCCGGAGCCCGAGCCTTCAGCACGCGCTCTGCGACATCCATGTCCAGGGCACCTTCCCATTTGGCGATCACCAGGGTCGCCACCGCATTGCCGACCACATTGGTCATGGCCCGCGCCTCGCTGAGGAAGCGGTCGATGCCGAGGATCAGCGCCAGACCGGCGATGGGTATGCCCGGCACCACCGCCAAGGTCGCCGCCAGCGCAATGAAGCCCGAGCCCGTCACGCCGCCCACCCCTTTCGAGGTGGCCAAGGCCACCAGCAGGATGACCATCAACTGCGAGAAATCCAGGTGGGTATTGGTGGCCTGGGCGATGAACAGGGTTGCCAAGGTCATATAGATATTGGTGCCGTCGGAATTGAACGAGAAGCCGGCCGGCACCACCAGCCGCACCACGGAAGGCTCCGCCCCCGCCCGCCGCAGCTTCTCCATCAAGGGCGCGAGGGCGCTTTCCGCGCAGGAGGTGCCGAGGACGATCAGCAGTTCGTCCTTGATGTAGGCGATGACGCGGAAAATACTCAGGCCGTTGAGCCGCGCGATGCTCCCCAGCACCAGCACGATGAACAGCAGTTCAGTGAGATAAACCGCCCCCAGCAACTTGAGCAGGGCGCCGATGGCCGCCAGCCCGTATTTTCCGATGACGAACGCCATGGCCCCGAACGCCCCAACCGGCGCCGCCGCCATCACCAGCCGCGCCACCGCGAAGATGCCCTGCTCCAGATAGGCCAGCCCGTTCAGCAGGGGGGCCGCCTGTTCGCCCAGTTGGCCGATGGCGAAGCCGCTCAGCAGCGCCACCAGGAGCACCGGCAGGATAGCGCTTCCCGTAAAGGCGCCGAAGAAGGTGTCGGGAATGATGGCGAGGAGAAAGCTGACCGCCGTGGAGGCATGGCTCTGCTGCACATAGGCGCCGATGCCGCTGGTATCGATGGTGGCCGGGTTCACATCAAACCCCGCCCCCGGCTTCAGCAGCAGGCCCACCACCAGCCCGATCACCAGGGCCAGAGTGGACACCACCTCAAAATAGAGCACCGCCTTGCCGCCGACGCGCCCCACCTTGCGGCCGTCCTGCATGCCGGCGACGCCCAGCACCAGGGTCAGGAACACGATGGGGGTGATGATCATCCGCACCAGCGAAACGAAGCCGGTACCGAGCGGCTCCATGGCGGCGGCAATGCCGGGAAACACCAGCCCCAGAATGCCGCCGGCGGCCGCGGCCACGAGGACTTGCACATAGAGGATCTGGTGCAGTCGCTTACGACCGGCAGGCAGGGGCGGTGCGGGATGTGGCATCATGGTAGGCGATTAGCACAAGACCGCAGCGGCGGCAGTTGCATATTTCGCCCGAGCGAAGCGCGATGGCCTGCATCCCCGAAAGGGTGAGGGCGAGCGTCGCCGGAATACGCAGGCATACGGGGCGCAGACCGTGCCCCGTATGCCTGCGCTATGCTAGTGGACCGGCTTCGGTGCCGAGCGCAGGGCCGGCTCAGCCAGCGGTTCCACAGGCTTGCCGTCCAGAACCGCGTGCAGGCGATCCATGTCCAGTTCCCCTTCCCAGCGGGCCACGACCAGGGTGGCGACCGCGTTGCCGGTGAAGTTGGTGAGCGACCGGCACTCGCTCATGAAGCGGTCGACGCCCAGGATCAGCGCCATGCCGGCGATGGGGATCTCCGGCACCGCCGCCAGGGTCGCCGCCAACGTGATGAAGCCCGAGCCGGTGACGCCGCTGGCGCCCTTGGAGGTCAGCATGGCGACGCCCAGCACCAGCAGATAATGCTCCCAGGTGATGTGGGTGTTGGTGGCCTGGGCGATGAACAGCGTCGCCAGTGTCATGTAGATGTTGGTGCCGTCCAGATTGAACGAATAGCCGGTGGGGACCACGAGGCCGACCACCGAACGGGAGGCACCCGCATGTTCCAGCTTCTGGATCAGCGCCGGCAAGGCGCTTTCAGACGAGGACGTGCCGAGCACGATCAGCAGTTCGTCCTTGATGTAGCGCACCAGCTTGAACACGCTGAAGCCGAACACCTTGCCGATGGCGCCCAGCACCACGAACACGAACAGCAGCGCCGTCACATAGAAGGTGGCGATCAGCTGGAGCAGGTTGCCGATGCTGGAGATGCCGTACTTGCCGATGGTGAAGGCCATGGCACCGAAGGCGCCGATGGGCGCGGTGTACATGACCAGCTTGACCACCGCGAACACCGCCTTCTCGATGGCTTCAAGGCCATGCAGCAGCGGATCGGCGATGTTGTCGGACAGCGAGCCAATGGCAAAGCCGGACAGGATCGCCACCAGCAGCACCTGGAGGATCTCGCCGGTGGAGAAGGCGCTGAACATTGTGTTCGGGATGATGTTCAGGATGAAATCGACGGTGCTGGCGTGCGCGGCCTGGTTGGTATAGCCGGCGATCGCCTTGGTATCGATGCTGGCCACATTGGCATTGAAGCCGTCGCCGGGGCGGATGATGTCGCCGACGATGATGCCCAGGACGAGCGCGAAGGTGGACACCACCTCGAAATAGAGCAGCGCCTTGCCGCCCACGCGGCCCACCTTGCGCACGTCGCGCATGCTGGCGATGCCGATCACCACCGTGCAGAAGATCACCGGGGCGATGATCATCTTCACCAGCTTGATGAACCCGTCGCCGAGCGGCTTCATCGCCTCGCCGGTCGCGGGAAAGAATGCACCCAGAAGCAGCCCCGCGACCACCGCGACGAGCACCTGGAAGTACAGCACCTTATAGATAGGCCGACGCATCGACGCTTCCCCGTAGAGCTTCTTGGGACGGAATGGTCCACAAAGAAAAAGGGTGGCCACCGGCCACCCTTTCGCTCATATGCGGGTCCCTAACGGCACGCAATTCTGACGTAGCGTCAGGCGGCCTGCTTCTTTGGTTGAACTTCGGCGGTATAAGCGTCCATCAACTGATGGGTGATGCCGCTGGGGGCGAAGCGCCAATCAGCGATTTCGCCGACCGGGGTCACTTCGGCGGCGGTGCCGGTGATGAAGCACTCGGAGAAGTCCGACAGTTCCTCAGGCTTGATGTGACGCTCGATCACTTCCAGGCCGTGGCGCTTGGCCAATTCGATCACCGTGCGGCGGGTGATGCCGTCGAGGAAGCAATCGGGCGTCGGGGTGTGGATGACGCCGTCCTTCACGAAGAAGACGTTGGCGCCGGTGCACTCGGCCACGAAGCCGCGATAATCCAGCATCAGCGCATCGGCAAAGCCGCGACGCTCCGCCTTGTGCTTGGAGATGGTGCAGATCATGTACAGGCCGGAGGCCTTGGCCTTGCAGGGGATGGTCGCCGGGTCAGGGCGACGGAATTCCGCCATGTCCAGGCGCAGGCCCTTCTGGCGCTGTTCCGGGTCGAAATAGCTCGGCCATTCCCACACGCCGATGGCCAGATGGATCTGGTTGTTTTGCGCCGAGACGCCCATCATCTCGCTGCCGCGCCACGCCACCGGGCGGACGTAGGCATCCACCAGATTGTTCCGCTCCAGCGTCAGTTGCTTGGCGGCGTCGATCTCGGCGATGGAATAAGGGATGGTGAAGTCCAGCATTTCGGCGGAGAGGCGCAGCCGCTCGGAATGCATGGAGGATTTGAAGATCGCGCCACCATACGCGCGCTCGCCTTCGAACACGCAACTGGCGTAGTGCAGGCCATGGGAGAGCACATGCAGCTTGGCATCCTGCCACGGCACCAGCGCGCCGTCGTACCAGATCCAGCCGTCGCGTTTGTCGAAAGGCTCTCCACTCATGGTCTTCACTCCTGTCAGGCGCGTCTTGCAGGCGGCCTTTGCTTCCGGCGACGACTGCACTTTGCAGCGGCGCAAGGTATCGATAGTTTCATGCTCGAAGGATGAGCATACTCGCCGGAAAGCGCAATGATCGAACGTCTCGCAGCAATCTGAAGACCGATCCTTTCGCTTCCGACGCCATCTGAGTAACGATCGGACCGAAAAAAGTCAACATGACTGACGTAAATCCGCATTCCGAGCCCCCTCGCGCCACCGAGCCGGCGCCCTCAGCAAGCGTTGCGGAGGGCCAGCCGTCGGTGGAATTGATTGAGCTGTTTTTCTTTGCCTATCGCGACTTTGTGGGCGATCCGGACGAGATCCTGGCCTCCATCGGCTTCGGGCGTGCACACCATCGCGTACTGCATTTCGTGAGTCGCAACCCTGGTATGCGCGTCACCGATCTGCTGGACATCCTGCGCATCACCAAGCAGAGCCTCGGCCGGGTGCTGCGCGAACTGGTGGATGAGGGGTTCGTGGAGAGCCGTGCCGGTGCCTCGGACCGCCGCCAGCGGCTGCTCTATCCCACCGCCAAGGGTGAAGCCCTGGCGCGCGAGTTCGTCGCGTTGCAAAGCCGCCGCATCGCCAAGGCCTTGGCGGAATGCGGCACCGGCGCCGAAGAGGCCGCCCGCCGCTTTCTTGTGGCCATGATCGACCGGGAGGATCGCCCGGCGGTGGAGCGCCTGATCCAGCGGGCGGATCGCGCCACCCGCTCCCATTCCGCCTGAGGGCTACTTTTGATGACCGAAACCGCGCCCCGGCCCGCCGCTCCGCCTTTGCCCGACGATGCGCCCCACCTGCTGGTGGTGGATGACGATAATCGCATCCGCACCCTGCTCTCCCGCTTCCTCAGCGAGCATGGCTACCGCGTCACCACCGCCGCCTCGGCGCTGGAGGCGCGCAGCCGCATGGTCGGCCTGGAGTTCGACCTGCTGGTGCTGGATGTGATGATGCCGGGGGAATCGGGCATCGACTTCGCACGCTGGCTGCGGACCACCTCCGCCGTGCCGATCCTGATGCTCACCGCCCGCTCGGAAACCGTCGACCGCATCACCGGCCTGGAGGCCGGCGTGGATGATTACGTGGCTAAGCCCTTCGAGCCGCGCGAACTGCTGCTGCGTATCGGCTCCATCCTCAAGCGCACCACGGTGGCGCCGCCCAAGGCCATTGAGGCGGTGCGGTTCGGCGAATTCACTTTCCATCTCGGCCGGGGCGAACTCACGCGCGGCGGCGAAAGCGTGCGCATCACCGAGCGCGAGCGCGACATGCTGCGGGCGCTGGCGGAACAGCCGGGCGAAACCGTGCCCCGATTGGCTCTGGCCGGCGGCGGCGCCTCCAGCGAGCGGGCGGTGGACGTCCAGGTCAACCGCCTACGCCGCAAGGTGGAACGCGATCCGGCCAATCCCTCCTTCGTGCAGACGGTCCGGGGCATCGGCTATCGGTTGGTGGTGACCCCGTGAGTGTGATGGAAGCCAGTCGCGCGGGGCTGCGCAGCCTCAACGGCTTCTGCACCGAGGCCAACGCGCGCTTCGGCGCCTGGTTCAACCGTGTCACGCCCAAGGGGCTGTTCCCGCGCTCGCTGCTGATCATCGTCATTCCCATGGTGATCCTGCAGTCGGTGGTCGCCTTCGTGTTCATGGAGCGCCACTACAACACCGTCACCCGGCGACTGTCGGCGGCGGTGAGCCAGGACATCGCCGCCGTGGTGGACATGTACGCCACCTATCCGGGCGACAAGGATGCCGCCAATCTACGCCGCATCGCCTGGCAGTCGCTGGAATTGTCCGTGGACGTGCTGCCGCCCGATCCCCTGCCCGCGCAGGGGCCGCGCCCGTTCTTCTCCATTCTCGACAGCGCGCTGTCGCGGGAGATCGGCCGCCGCATCAAGCAGCCTTATTGGATCGACACCGTGGGCCGCTCCAACCTGATCGAGGTGCGGGTGAAGATGCCCGATGCGGTGCTGCGCATCTTCGCCCGCCGCAGTTCGGCCTATGCCTCAAACTCGCACATCTTCCTGCTCTGGATGGTCGGCACTTCGCTGGTGCTGCTGGCGGTGGCGATCCTGTTCCTGCGCAACCAGATCCGCCCGATCGAGAATCTCGCCGATGCGGCGGAGGCCTTCGGCAAGGGCCGCGATGTGGAGAATTTCCGCCCCCGCGGCGCCCGCGAGGTGCGGCGGGCGGCGGTGGCGTTCCTGGAGATGAAGCGCCGCATCGAGCGCCAGATCGAGCAGCGCACCGCCATGCTGGCGGGTGTCTCGCACGACATGCGCACCATCCTCACCCGCTTCAAGCTGGAACTGGCCTTCCTGCCCGAAGGTCCCGAGGTGGACGAACTGCGCCGGGATGTGGACGAATTGCAGGGCATGCTCGAAGCCTATTTGGCCTTCGCCCGCGGCGATGGCGGCGAGCAGACGGCACTCACCGACATGGCACAATTGGTGGAGGATCTGCGGGCCACCGCCCAGCGCTCCGGCGCCCAGGCCAGCGCCAGCTTCATGGGACCGCCTTTGGTGCAGGTGAAGGCGGATTCGCTCAAGCGCTGCATCGGCAATCTGGTGGGCAATGCGGTGCGCTACGCCAAGCGGCTGGAGATCACCGGCACCCGCGATGCCCGCTGGCTCATCGTCACCGTGGATGACGACGGCCCCGGCATTCCCGAGGACAAGCGCGAGGACGTCTTCCGTCCCTTCCTGCGACTGGACGACGCCCGCAACCAGGATGCCGGCGGCTCCGGCCTCGGCCTGTCCATCGCCCGCGACATCGCCCGCGCCCATGGCGGCGACGTCATCCTGGCGGACAGCCCGCTGGGCGGCCTGCGCGCCACCATCCGGCTGCCGGTCTAATGGCCGCCCAACACGCAATCCGGCCGGCTCGGCCAGAGGACGCGGCGGTCGTCGCGGCCATCGCCCAGGCGGCTTATGGCATCTATGTCGCGCGCATCGGGCGGATGCCCCTGCCGATGCTGGCCGATTATGCGGATCTGACGGCACGCGATTTGGTGCATGTGCTGGACGTGGACGGCGCGGTGGCCGCTTATGTGGTGCTGATCCACGAGCCGGAGGCCCTGCTGGTCGAGAATATCGCCGTCAGCCCGGCGTTCCAGAAACGGGGATTGGGGCGCGCGCTCCTGGCATTTGCCGATGACGCCGCCCGCGCCGCCGGCCTTCAGACCATCCGCCTCTATACCAACGCCGCCATGACCGAGAACATCGCCCTCTATGGCCGCTGCGGCTATGTGGAGACGCACCGGGCGACGGAGGACGGCCGCCATCGCGTCTACATGCAGAAGGCGCTGTGACGCTCAGAACAGCCGGGCGCCGTTCGGCACGGGGGAGGACGGCGCCACCAGTACAACGGTGCCAGTCTCGTCGGGAAAACCCAGGGTCAACACTTCCGAGACGAACGGCCCGATGCGGCGCGGCGGCAGATTGACCACACCGGCCACTTGCCGCCCCACGAGGTCATCGAGACGGTAATGCTCGGTGATCTGGGCGGATGAGCGCTTCACGCCGATCTGCGGGCCGAAATCGATGGTGAGCTTGTAGGCGGGTTTGCGCGCCTGCGGAAAAGCCTCCGCCTCCAGGATGGTACCGACCCGGACGTCGACTTTGAGGAAATCCTCAATCCCGATCTCGCCGCTGTCCTCGGCCGCCCCCATGTGCGCTCCTCCTGTGGAATGCTGACCGACCTGCCGGTATCAGGCCGCGGTGTCAGTAACGGTTTCATCCGCACCCGCTTCGACGGTGGCGGAGCGCCGGCGCACGCGCCAGGGCAGCGCGAGATAGGCCAAGTCATCCATCATCCCCAGCAGCTTGGCGCCGGTGGCCAATTCCCGGTCCAGCGCCGCCATGGTGGGGGCAAAGCCGGGGTCCTCGTCCTTCAGCCAGACGTCGAGAATGCGCCCGAACAAAAGCGCCAGCCCGCGGGCCCGGGCGGCGCCCGCCAGCCCGGTGGACGGCAGGCCGGCCGCGGCCAGCATCCAGGTCTGCGAGCGTACGCTCAGGTTCAGCAGAGTGACCGCCAGCAGCGGGTTGCGTCGGGCCGAGGCCATCAGCGATCGCACCGCCTCGCGGTGGGGCTCCAGCGCATCCAGGCGCCGCATGAGCACTTCGAACAGCCGCTCCTGCGCCGGCTCGTCCGCCAGTTCCGCTTGGTCGGGATCGGCGCTGGCGGCGAGGACGTGGCGGTCGGTGGCGCGGAAGAAGGCGGCCAGAATATCGCGCGGCCCGGCAAAGGCCACGCGTAATTCCGACAGCGGCACGCCAGCGCTCTCGGCGACCCGAACAAGGTCGATGCGCTCGAACGGCTCCTGCTCCAGAAGAACAAGGAAGGCGCGGAGCGCGGCATCGCGGCTGGTTTCCGAGGTCATGCGTCCTCCCGCCGGCGGAATGTGAGACCGAAAGCCCGCCCGCCCCGGCGGGATGCCGGAGCGGGCGGGATCATGCGTCAAATGGGAGCCGCACGCCGCACTCACAAGGCTGGCCGTCAGCCGGCCAGTTCGTGCGACCGCTTGGTGGCCTCGGCCACGGCGTGGGTCAGTAGTGGGCCGAAGCCGGTGCCGGCATCCATCAGCACCGCCAGAGCGGCGGCGGTGGTGCCGCCGGGAGATGTGACGTTCTGGCGCAGGGTACCCGGCGCCGTGCCGGACTGGGCCATCAGTGCGCCGGCCCCGGAAACGGTGGCGCGCGCGAGGCGGTCAGCCAGATCGGCGGGCAGGCCGGCGGCGGCACCGGCCTGGGCCAAAGCTTCCGCCAGCAGGAACACGTAGGCCGGACCCGAACCGGATACGGCGGTGGCCACATCCATCAGGTCTTCATCCTCAACCCACTCCACCGGCCCCACGGCCCCGAGCAGAGCAGACGCGGCGTCCCGCGCTGCCGATGTCGCGGCGGCATTGGCCACGGCGACGGTGATGCCGTGGCCGATGGCGGCCGGGGTATTGGGAATGGTGCGGATGATCGCGGTGCGGTGGGTCAAGGCTTTCTCAAGGAAACCGATGGTGCGGCCCGCCATGATGGAAACCACCACCGTCTCCGGCCCGACGAGCCCGCGAACGCTGGCGATCACCGCCGGGGCCACCTGCGGCTTGACCGCGAGCACCAGGACGCCAGCAGGAGGAATGCTGTCATAGGCCGGGTTTGCCGCGACCCCTTTGGCGGCGAGCGTGGCTGCCGCTTCGTCCGGCAAGTTCGGATCCAGCGCCACCATGTTGGCGGGTTCGAGACCGAGAGCGAGCCAGCCGTCGAGCAGCGCCCCGCCCATCTTGCCCGCGCCCACCAGGACCACGGGGCCGTTCAACTGCTTCAACACGTCCAGCGACATCGGCACACCTGCACGCAAGGGGAGGAACCGGGCCGCGGTGGCCCGGTCCTCGCGAGGGGAGTCCCGTTTGTCTTAAGCTTCTCCGACGGTATCGAAAAGCGCGGAGTCCATGGCGTCCCGCGCGCTCTTGCCCGCCCACACCACAAATTGGAACGCCGGGAAGTAGCGATCCACCGCATCCATGGCGGCATCCAGTATGGCTTCGCATTGGCGATCACTGGCAGTGGCGCCGCCGGCGAGCACCAGGGCATGCCGGAACATGATCACACCCTCCTGCGGCCAGATGTCGAAATGGCCGAGCCACATCTGTTCATTGATGAGGGCCAGGAGCTTCAGCACCTCGCCGCGGCGGCTGTCGGGCACCTTGAAGTCGAAAGCGCAAGCCAGATGCAGGGCCTCAATCTCGTCCATCCACTGGAAGGAGATGTGGCAGTCGGTCCAGCGATTGTTGAGGGACAGGGTGATCTCGTCTTCGGCGGACCGCTCGAAGGCCCAGTCGCGCACGGCGGCGAGCTGTTCAACCAAGTCGACGGGATTGGCCGACGCTTCGGTTTCGATTTCGATCAGAGACATGCCTCGACCTCGCGGTGTGAGGGACGCGGAGATGGTCGAACTCGGCACGAACGGCACTCAAAGCCAGCCAGGATTTGCGCGACGCAGCGTACCGGCGGCCCCGCCGCCCCAAGTGGGACGACGCGCCCTGGCGAGGCTGCGCCCCGTCGCGCTCTGGCGCGACGATCCGGCTACGAATCGCCAGTAATTCACTATATCGCGACGCGGTATCGCGCCGCTACGACAGATTATAGTCATGCACCTGTCGTGGGCATTGCAGGCTCAGACCGGGCCGGGACCGGCGCCGGGCGTACCCGAAAAGCCGGTGTCGGCCGCGTGGGACGTCGCTCCCGCGGCCACCTTGGCCTCCAACTCCGCCAAGCGGGCGGCCAGGCGCTCATTCTCCAGGCGGGCGGCGGCGGCCAGATCCTTGACCACCTCAAACTCCTCGCGCTTGACCAGATCCATGTCGCGCAGGAACCGCTCCATCTGAGCGCGCACAACGGTTTCCGCCTCACGGCGCATGCCCTGGGCGACGCCCGCCGCATCGTTCACAAGACGGGACATCTCGTCGAACAGACGGCCTGTGGTCTGGGTCATGGTCGGCCTCCGCGCCGGGTTGGAATGCGCGCCGAAGCGCTCCGTAAGACAATGGGCATAGCGCGCATCGCCCGCAAGGTCTGCCGCTCCGGCAGGTGCCGCACCGCGGCAAAGCGACCGCCCCGGCCGCTTGACGGCGCCCGCAGCGAGCGGCACATGGCGGCATCGGGCCAGCCCCGGCCCGCCGCCGAAGTGTCCGGCATTCAGGAATTCGTCGCCAATCCCGCGCTATGGATAATGCGCGGGGCAGCGACCTTAACCCTGCCGCCCGTCGCGGGCTGCCCGAAGGCGCGCGATCCCCCGGAGTTTCGATGATCCAGTTCGCCCTGCCCTTTCCCGCCATCGATCCGGTGCTGTTCGCCGTCGGCCCCTTCGCCGTGCGCTGGTATGCGCTGGCCTATATTGCCGGCCTGCTGATCGGCTGGCAGTTGGCGCGCACCCTGGTGGCCCGGCCGGCGCTGTGGGGCGGCACCTCGCCCATGCAGCCAGCGGATCTGGACGACGCGCTGTTCTGGGCCACCTTCGGCGTGATCCTCGGCGGGCGCATCGGCTATGTGGTGTTCTATAATCCCGCTTTCTTCCTCGCCAATCCGACCGAAATCCCCATGCTGTGGCATGGCGGCATGTCGTTCCACGGTGGATTGGCCGGCACCATTCTCGCGTTAGTACTGTTCGCCCGTTCCCGGTCCATTCCGGTCTTTTCCATGCTGGACGTGGCGAGCGTGGTGGCGCCGGTTGGCCTGTTCTTCGGGCGCATCGCCAATTTCATCAATGGCGAACTGTGGGGCCGCCCGGCGGATGTGCCGTGGGCGATGATCTTCCCCACCGGCGGCAATGTCCCGCGCCATCCCAGCCAACTCTATGAAGCCGGCGTCGAGGGACTGCTGCTGTTCGTCGTGATGCTGGTGGCCGTGCGCCTGGGCGTTTTCCGCCGACCGGGCATGGCGGCGGGCATCTTCGGCATCGGCTACGGCCTCGGCCGCATCTTCGGCGAGTTCTTCCGCGAGCCGGATTCCCAGTTGGGCTTCCTGGCCTTCGGCACCACCATGGGCATGCTGCTGTCGGTGCCTTTGGTGATCGCGGGCGCCGGCCTCGTCTTCTATTCCCTGCGTCCGGCCCGGCCGTGACCACGCCGCTGGCCGCAGAACTCAAGGCCCTGATCGCTGCGGATGGCCCGATCTCGGTGGGGCGCTACATGGCGCTGTGCCTCGGCCACCCCCGGCACGGCTATTACATGACCCGCGACCCCCTGGGCGCGCGCGGCGACTTCATCACCGCCCCCGAGATCAGCCAGATGTTCGGCGAGTTGATCGGCCTGTGGGCGGTGGCCACCTGGCAGCAGATGGGGGCGCCCGCCGCCTTCCGGTTGGTGGAACTCGGCCCCGGCCGCGGCACGCTGATGGCCGATGCGCTGCGCGCCGCCCGGCTGGTGCCGGCCTTCGGCGCCGCCGCGAGCATTGATCTGGTGGAGATGAGCCCGGTGTTGCGGGCGCGGCAGGCGGAAACCCTGGCGGGCCTCGCCACCCCCGCCTGGCATGAGCGGCTGGACAGCGTGCCGGATGGCACCGCCATCGTCATCGCCAATGAATTCTTCGATGCCCTGCCCATCGATCAGTTCGTGCGCGGCCGTGAGGGCTGGCACGAGCGGCGGGTGGGCTTGGATGCGGCGGGCGAACTGGCCTTCGGGCTCGATCCTTCGCCCCTGCCCGCCATCGCGGCGCTGGCGGCGCATTTCCCGCCGGCGCGGATGGGCGACGTGGTGGAGCGCCTGGAGGGCGGCGCCGTACAGGCGCTCGCCACGCGTCTGGCGACCCAGGGGGGCGCGGCCCTGGTGATCGACTATGGTCACGGGGCGCACGGCTATGGCGACACCCTCCAGGCCATGAAGGCTCATGGCTTCGTGCCACCGCTGGAGACGCCCGGCGAGGCCGACCTCACGGCCCATGTAGATTTCGCAGCTCTGGCGCGAAGCGCGAAGACGGCGGGGGCGCGGGCGTTTGGCACGCTTACCCAGGGTGACTTTCTCGCCCGCCTGGGCCTTGGCGCCCGCGCCGCCCGGCTGCAACGGGACCAGGATGCGGCCGGACGGGCCGCCATCGTCGAAGCGGCGGAGCGGCTGGCGGGAACCGGCGCCGGTCAGATGGGTACATTGTTCAAGGTACTAGGGCTGGCCGATCCAGCGCTGGGACCGCCGCCCGGCTTTGCGCCGCAGGAGGAGATTGCGTGATGAAAGTGGAAGCCCCCTCCCTCGCCGCCCTGCCGGGCATCCGCCACGCCTTCTTCACCCGCCAGGGCGGGGTTTCCACCGGCATCTATGACAGCCTCAACGGCGGCATGGGCTCGCGGGATCCCCGCGAGAATGTGCTGGAGAACCGGGCCCGCATGGCCCACGCGCTCAGCGTGGAGCCGGCCAATCTGGTGGCCTGCTCGCAGGTGCATTCGGCCATCTGCGTGGCGCTGGAGACGCCGTGGCGGCGGGAAGACGCACCCCAGGCGGACGCGGTCGCCACGGCGGTGCCCGGCCTCGGCGCCACCATCACGGTGGCCGATTGCGGTCCGGTCCTGTTCGCCGATCCGGTGGCGCGGGTGGTTGGCGCCGCTCATGCGGGCTGGAAGGGGGCATTTGGCGGCGTGGTGGAGGCCACCGTGGCGCAGATGGAACGGCTCGGCGCCCAGCGCGCGAACATTCACGCCGCCATCGGCCCGCTCATCCGCCAGCCCAGCTATGAGGTGGGGGAAGAGTTCATCGCCCGCTTTCTGGCGGAATCCCCTGCCCTGGTGCGCTTCTTCGCCCCGGCCGACCGGCCCCACCATGCCCTGTTCGACCTGCCGGGCTTCATCGCCCACCGGCTCCAGGAAGCGCGGGTGGGTCATGTGGAGGATCTGGGCCTCGACACCTATGCCGACCCGGCCCGCTTCTTCAGTTTCCGCCGCTCCACCCACCGCAACGAGCCGGATTATGGCCGGATGGTGGCGGCCATCACCCTGATCTGAGCCGGCAAAGCCCTGGCCGGATCACAATTAACGATACCTTAACCGTTCTCCTGGACCTGCCCCGCGATCGGAGTTACGCATTCTTCACCAAATGTGAAGAGGGGCTGAGGCATGACCGACGCGACGAGCCGCACGACGTGGGACGCCATCGTACGCATGGCAGCCCGAGTTGCGGTTCTGGGCGTGGGCCTCGCCCTCGCCGGCTGCCAGACCGACGGCACCGGCGTGGCTTCCACCAATGGCTCCTCCTCCCGCACCCTGGCCTTCGAGTCCATCGACGGCCCGCCCAAGGACACCTTCGATCGCCTGGTGACGCGCCTGTCATCCGAGGCCGAACTGAACCAGGTGGCGGTGGTCTCCCGCACCCAGCCCGCCGGCTATCGCGTCCGCGGCTATCTGTCGGTGCATACCGAGCGCGGCAAGACCCAGGTGGCCTATGCCTGGGACGTGTTCGACGCCGACAAGCAGCGGGTCGCCCGCATCACCGGCGAGGAAACCGCCAAGTCGGTGAAGGGCGGCGCCTGGGCGGCATGCGACGAGGAAATGCTGGCCCGCATCGCCGGTAACACCATCGCCAGCCTCTCGGAAAGCCTGAGCATGGGTGGCCCCCCCGCTGCGACGCCCGCCGCCCAGCCCGCTGCCGCCGGTCCGGTGGAAGCCGCCCCTCCGGTGGCTGCCACGCCGGACGCCGAGCCTGCGCCCGCCCGCGATCCGCTTGAGAATGGCGGCGTGCCGGTGGCCCTGGCACCGCCGTTCGGCACCGCCACCGGCGGGGATGCAGCCTTGGCATACGCAGCCCGCTGAATCGCGCCTTTACAACACGCAATGTCGGCGCCTATCAGGGCGGCTGAAGAGTCCCAAGGCCCGCGCCCGGGCGCGGAGTGCCGAATGCCGAATGAGAACGGATCCATGAAACTGGTCGCGGGTAATTCCAATCGCGCGCTCGCGGAAGCCATTGCCGGCTATCTCGACACGCCGCTGACCAAGGCGGTGGTGCGCCGCTTCGCCGACATGGAGATCTTCGTCGAGATCCAGGAGAACGTGCGCGGCCAGGACGCCTTCGTGGTGCAGTCCACCTCGTTCCCCGCCAATGACCACCTGATGGAACTGCTCATCATCATCGATGCGCTGCGCCGGGCCTCGGCCAAGCGCATCACGGCGGTGGTTCCCTATTTCGGCTATGCCCGCCAGGATCGCAAACCCGGCCCGCGCACGCCCATCTCCGCCAAGCTGGTGGCCAACCTCATCACCCATGCCGGCGCCGACCGCGTGATGACGCTGGATCTGCACGCCGGACAGATCCAGGGCTTCTTCGACATCCCCACCGACAACCTCTATTCCGCCCCGGTGATGGTGCGGGACATCAAGGAGCGGTTTGAGCTGTCCAACGTCATGGTGGTCTCCCCCGACGTGGGTGGCGTGGTGCGCGCCCGCGCCCTGGCCAAGCGCATCGACGCCCAGCTCGCCATCGTCGACAAGCGCCGCGAGCGCCCGGGCGAGAGCGAAGTGATGAACGTCATCGGCGACGTCAGCGGCCGCAGTTGCATCCTGGTGGACGACATCGTCGATTCCGGCGGCACACTGGTGAATGCCGCCGAGGCCCTGCTGGCCCGCGGCGCCAAGGAAGTGCATGCCTACATCACCCATGGGGTGCTGTCGGGCGGCGCGGTGGCGCGGATTTCCTCCTCCAAGCTCAAGGAATTGGTGATCACCGATTCCATCCAGCCCACCGAGGCGGTGAAGGTGGCCCGCAACATCCGCGTGCTGCCCATCGCCGGCCTGATCGGCGAGGCTATCGCCCGCACCGCCCACGAAGAATCGGTCTCCAGCCTGTTCGATTGAGCCATCCCGATGCCGGCTCCGGGCGACTGACGTCCCGGCGCCGGCTGGTTGCTCCTTAATCGTCGGCGTTGGTGGTGGGATCTTCCGGCTCCACCTCGCCGCGCGACTGCAGATACACCATCACCAGCCAGCACAAGGCCGCCCATCCGGCTCCCAGCGCCCAGCCGCCGAGCACGTCGGTGGGCCAGTGCACGCCGAGATAGAGCCGGCTGATGCCCACCAGCAGCGTCAGGGTGATGGCGAGGCCGAACAGGAAGCTCTTCACCCGCCACCCCGCCTGGGTACGGGCCAGCAGTGCGCCCAGGGTCAGATAGACCACCGCCGACATCATGGAATGACCGCTGGGGAAGCTCTGGGAAAACACTTCCATGCCGTGGGGCACCAGTTCCGGCCGGGGGCGGGAAAAGCCCCATTTCAGCGCCGACGACAAGGCCGCCCCGCCGGCCACGGAGACCAGCACCATCAGTGCGGTGTGGCGCTTGCGGACCATGAACAGGAACAGGATCACCGCCAGGGTCATCAAGGTCAGCACCGTGGTGCCGCCGATGGCGGTCAGGTCGCGCATGGGCTCTTGCAGCCAGTGCGGCCCGACGGGGGTGGAGAGGTCGCCGGGCACCCGCAGCGCCAGCAGGATGCGCTCGTCCAGGCCGCGCGTGTCGCCTTCCAGCACCTCATCGGCAATCTTGGCGAACACATAGAACGCGCCCGCCGTCAGAGCGAGCACGAGCAGCGTGTCCTTCTCCATGCGGCTGACGCGGTCGAGGACAGCGGAAAATCCGGGAATGCCGGACAGCAGGCGGCGCCCGCGACTGAAATGTGACTTCATGGCCGCAGAACCGCATGACACCGCGCCGGCGTCAACTGGGCTCCGGTGCCTCGGCACCGCCCCACTGGACTGCTCGCGCATCCGTCAACGGGCGACGCGACGGCATGGGCGCTTGCGACGACGGCCATTGCCTGCCATTCAGCCGGCCATGGCTCAACGCGAAACCCCCATCACGCTCTATGTGGATGCCGACGCCTGCCCGGTGAAGGACGAGATCTACAAAGTGGCGGACCGGCACAAGCTCGACGTCCATGTGGTGTCGAACAGCCCCATCGCCTTGCCGCGCACGCCCAATGTGCACCGTGTGGTGGTGGCCAGCGGGCCGGACGTCGCCGACGACTGGATCGCCGAACGGGTGTCGCGGGGCGATGTGGTCATCACTGCCGATATTCCTTTGGCGTCGCGCTGTGTGAAGGCGGGGGCCGATGTGATCGCGCCCAATGGCAAGGCCTTCACCGAAGCCACCATCGGCCCGGCGCTCGCCACCCGCAATCTCATGGACGAATTGCGCTCCGCCGGCCACGCCACCAGCGGACCGCGCCCGTTCTCGCCGCGCGACCGTTCAGCCTTCCTCTCGGCGCTGGATCTTGCCATCGTCCGGCTGAAACGGGCGGGGTTTACAGCCTGATCCGCCCCTTTGCTCTTTCGCCTGCCCGCACCGCCTGGAGCCTGCCGTGACCCACGAACTTCTCCTGCTCGCCGCCTCCATCGTCCTGGCCTTCGTCCAGTTGCTCCTGGCCGCGCACATGGCGACCCGCGAGCGCGGCTCGGCCTGGAACGCAGGTCCTCGTGATGAACCGGCCAAGCCGCTCGGCGCCATGGCAGGGCGGCTGGACCGCGCCTTCAAGAATCTGATGGAGACCTTCCCGCTATTTGCGGCGGCGGTGCTGCTGGCGCATGCCACCGGCGTGCATACGGCGCTGACCATTGGCGGCGCCCATCTCTATTTCTGGGGCCGCGTGCTCTATGTGCCGCTCTATGCCAGCGGCCTGCCCTATGTGCGCTCGGCCGTCTGGGTCCTGTCCTCGGCCGGTATCCTGCTCATTCTGGCAGCGGTGTTCCTGTCGCAGCCGGTGTGAACCTGACCGCGACAGGATGGACTGCTGGCGGGCCGCACCTGCGGTCCGCCGGATAAAACGCGGCCTGACGGTGATCAGACCTCGCGCAGGTCATTGGCGACGCCGGCGAGGATCTCCACCAGACGGGTTTCCGCGCGGGGATTTTCCGCCAGCTTGGCGCGGGCGACGTCGCGCAGGTTTTCCAGCGCCGCCTCGATCAGGCGGGGCAGTTCCGGACCAGCCGGCGGCTCGCGCTCGGCGCCCATCCAGCGGCGCACCTTGCCCATCTTCAAGCCGATTTCCGACAGGCGCCCGATGATGGCGTCGGCGAAATCGCGATTGGCCTCCAGATAGCTGCGGCCCTCGGGGGTGATGGTGAAGCGCTTCTTGGCGCCATCCAGTTCGGCTGTGACATAGCCCGCCTCTTCCAGGAAGGTCAGGGTGGGATAGATCACGCCGGGGCTGGGGGAATAGCAGCCGCTGGTCTTTTCCTCGATCAGCTTGATGATCTCATAGCCATGGCGCGGTTGCTCGGCGATGAGCGCCAGGGCCAGCAGCTTCAGGTCGCCCTGGGCCAGCATGCGGCCGATGCGGAACATGTCGCCGCCGCCGCCACCGCCGCGATGCCGCCCGCCGCGTCCCCAGCCGCCGCCAAACTCTCCCCGTTCCCCACCGCCGCCACAGTGGGCAACATCGCGATGCGATCGAAATCCAAACATGTCTTTTCTCCATTACGTTATATCTAAAGATACAACGATCACTCATATATCTTTCGATACATCGAATGACAAGAGGGGAAGTGATCCCTTAAGCGATGGCGGCTAAAGTGGGTTCCGGAATGGAGGCGCCCATGGCCATGACCGATCAGGAACACGCGGCCCGCTCACGCCAGGCGCTGCTGTCGGCTTTGGTGCCGGACATGGTCCCGGCGGTGGAGGGCTGGCTCGGGCGCCTCGCCCATGAGCGGCGCCTCTCGCCCAAGACATTGGACGCCTACGCCCGCGACCTGACCCTGGTGATGAACCGCCTGACCCTGCACCTGGGCGAACGACCGACGTTGGCGGCCATGGCCGCGCTCACCCCGGCCGATGTGCGCGCCGTGCTCGCCGGCCGCCGCGCCGATGGGGCCGCGCCCCGGACCCTGGTGCGCCTGATGGCCGCCGCCCGCTCATTCGGCCGCCATCTGGAGCGGGAGGGCCTGGGCAAGGTGGGGGCGCTGGCGGCGGTGCGGGCGCCCAAGGTGCCGCGCAGCCTGCCCAAGCCGCTCTCCGTGGCCGATGCCCGCGCCCTGGCTGATCCCGCCACCCGCGCGGGCGAGGATCGCGAGCCCTGGGTTCTGGCCCGCGATGCGGCGGTGATCGCTTTGCTCTATGGCGGCGGTCTTCGCATTTCCGAAGCGCTGGGCCTGACCCGCGCCGCCATGCCGGAGCCCGGCGCCGGCGACCAGATCACCGTCATCGGCAAGGGGCAGAAGACCCGCATGGTGCCGCTCCTGGCGCAGGTGACGCAGGCCGTCGCCGACTATGCAGCGCTCTGCCCTTATGTGCTGGAGCCGGAGAAGCCGCTGTTTCGCGGCACCCGTGGCGGGCCGCTGTCACCGCGCATCGTGCAATTGGCGGTAGAGCGGATGCGCGGTGCGCTGGGCCTGCCGGACAGCGCCACCCCCCATGCGCTGCGCCATTCGTTTGCCACCCATCTGCTGGCGCGCGGCGGCGAGATGCGGGCGATCCAGGAATTGCTGGGCCACGCCTCGCTCTCCACCACCCAGGTCTATACCGCCGTGGACAGCACCAAGCTCATGGAAGCCTATCGCGCCGCCCATCCGCGGGCTTAGCGCGCGAGCACTGATCAGGGACGGGCGGCGAACGCGCGGCGCCGCAGATCCATCACCCGGCGCCAGAAGCCATTGCCCCGGCCCGCCTTCCATTCCGCAAAGGCGGTGCGCAGCTGCTGCTTGAACGGGTCCACCAGCCGGTGCGCCCAGGCGTTGATGCCGAGGATCCAGTCGCACAGCCGCGCGAACCAGCCGATGGAGCGCAATTGCTGGCGGCAGGCTTCGAACAGGAAGGCCATCAGGCCGACGCCCACCAATTTCGCCACCAGGAAGCACAGGCTGCCCGCCACCACATCCTTATGGGCGAAGAACCACAGCGCCAGGATGTTGATGGGCTCGATCAGAATCAGCGGCACTATGAACAACACCAGTGCGCCATAAGGCGGCAGGCGCCGCGCCCATTGGGCGATGGCATGCTTGATGGCCGTGAACGGCAGAAGGCCGGTGACCCAGGCCACCGCCGGCTTGGCCTTCTCCCATAGCCACGCCTCCCACAGAAAGATCAGGGCCAGCACCATGAACAGCGGGCGCAGCGCCGAGCGCGTGCGCGTTCCGGCTGCGGTATCAGGTCGTGAATCGGGCGGGGGGAGATGGGACATGGCTCCGCGCAATTGGGGCTGAGTTTGAGGCGTTTCAAGGGCCGCAGGGTCAGAGCGCCACCACCCGAAAGTTTGGTTCATGCGCCCCCGGTGGAGCTGGAGGCACGGCCCGGCGCGGTCATCGCCTGTCCCCCGGGCTTCCACATCGCCTTCGATGCGGTCTACGTCCATGCGGCGGCACTGGCGGCCGGAGGCCTGGACAACGGCCCTTCCGGGGCCGCGCCCCGCCTCCGGGCAGCCGATTATGCCGCGTTCCTCTTCGATCCCGATGGCTGGCGGATTGAGGCAGCCACCTACAACACCGCGTGAGCGGCCGTACCAAGCTGCCGCTACGGCATGTTTTGAGGCATGGTGGCGCGCAATGAGGCTTCGATCCCGGCCGGAACGGACTTACCCTCTCATGTCCAGCAAGGTTAAGGAGTGAGAGAGATGAAGCGTCTTGCCCTCGCGTTCTGCACGCTTTCGATCCTGGCCACCACCGCCCCGGCCTTTGCCGACTGCATGTCGAAGTCGGCCACCGCCCCGACCCCGCAGCCGACCACCTCGGCCAGCGCCCCCACCGACGCCAGCGCGCCCAAAGGCGGCTGATCGACGACCGGGCGGTCACTCCGCCCGTTCCGCGCCCGACACACAAGAGGCCAGCCTGCAATCGCAGGCTGGCCTCTTTCGTTTCACATCCAGGCGCCCGCCGGAGCGGGCCGGCTCAGAAGTGGATGGCGCGCTTTTCCACCGCCAGAGCGGCTTCCTTCACCGCTTCCGAGCGGGTGGGATGGGCATGGCAGGTGCGGGCCAGGTCTTCCGACGAACCGCCGAACTCCATCAGCACGCACAATTCGTGGATCAGCTCGCCGGCCTCGGGGCCGATGATGTGGGCGCCCAGCACCTTGTCGGTGGTGGCATCCGCCAGGATCTTCACGAAGCCGTCGGTGGTGTTGTTCACCTTGGCGCGGCCGTTGGCGGTGAAGGGGAACTTGCCGACCGTATAAGCGATGCCGGCGTCCTTCAGCTCTTCCTCGGTCTTGCCGACGGAAGCCACTTCCGGGAAGGTGTAGACCACGCCGGGGATGACGTCGTAATTCACATGGCCGGCCTTGCCGGCGAGGATCTCGGCCACCGCCATGCCCTCGTCCTCGGCCTTGTGCGCCAGCATGGGACCGGCGATCACGTCGCCGATGGCGTAGATGCCGTCCACGCTGCTCTTGTAGTGCGCATCCACTTCCACGCGGCCGCGCTTGTCGGTGGCAACGCCGATCTCGGCCAAGCCAAGACCGCCCGTGTAGGCGACGCGGCCGATGGCCACCAGCACCACGTCGGCTTCCAGGGTCTCGGGCGAACCGCCGGCGGCGGCTTCCACATTGACCTTCAGCGTCTTGCCAGAAGAGTCGACGCCGGTGACCTTGGTGCCCAGCTTGAAGGCGAAGCCCTGCTTGGACAGGATGCGCTGGAAGGACTTGGCCACCTCATTGTCCATGCCCGGCAGGATGCGGTCGAGATATTCGACCACGGTCACTTCCGCGCCGAGGCGGCGCCACACGCTGCCCAGTTCCAGGCCGATGACGCCCGCGCCCACCACCAGCAGCTTGGCCGGCACCTTTGCGAGGGTCAGCGCGCCGGTGGAGGAGACGATGCGCTGCTCGTCGATGGTCACGCCAGGAAGCTGCGCCACATCCGAGCCGGTAGCGATCAGGATGTTCTTGGTCTCCAGCACCTGCACGGCGCCGTCCGAATTGGCGGTCACTTCCACCTTGCCGGCGCCAAGGATCTTGCCGGTGCCGAAATGCACGTCGACCTTGTTCTTCTTCAGCAGGAACTCGACGCCCTTGACGTTGCCGTCCACGCCCTTGTCCTTGAACCCCTGCATGGCAGCCAGGTCCAGCTTGGGCGCGCCGACGCCGATGCCCATGCCGGCAAACGAGTGGCCAGCCTCTTCAAAAAGTTCCGAGGCATAGAGCAGCGCCTTGGAGGGGATGCAGCCCACGTTCAGGCAGGTGCCGCCATGGGTGGCGCGCTTTTCCACCACGGCGACCTTGAGGCCGAGCTGGGCGGCGCGGATGGCGGCCACATAGCCGCCGGGGCCGGTGCCGATGACGATGAGATCGTAGGAAGCCATGGACGTGCGATCCTTAAAACTGCGAGGGCCGCAGCGCGGCCGGGTTCGGACGAAGCATCAGGCGGCGGTGTGCGCCCGCTGCAAGGCGAGGCGGACGCCCAAGGCAATGAGCGCGCCGCCAGTGAGACGGTTGAACCAGCGTCCGGCGCGCGCGAGTTGCGCCCGCACCGTCCGGCCGGTGAAGAAGAAGGAGACCAGGGTGAACCACCCCATCAGCAGCGCGGACATGCTCAGCGCATAGCCCACCTGCATGGCGATGGGCGTGTCGGCACTGACCAGCGTGCCGAACAGCGACAGGAAGAACAGCACGGCCTTGGGGTTGAGGGCGTTGGTTAGGAAGCCCAGCCCGAAGCTACGGGCATCCGACATGCTCCCTCCGATGCCGGCGGCGGTCTGCACCGGCGCGTCCATGTCCAGCGACATGGCGGGGGCACGGAAGGTCTTGATGCCTACATAGACCAGATAGGCGGCGCCCAGCCATTTCAGGACATTGAAGGCCAGGATCGAATGGGCGACCAAGAGGCCGATACCGGCCAAGGTATAGCTGGCATGAAACAGCATGGCGGAGCCGACGCCCAGGCTGGTGACGACACCGGCGCGGCGGCCATGCACCACGCTCTGGCGCACCACCATGGCGAAGTCCGGCCCCGGGGTGATCGCCGCCAGAGCGAACACCGCCATCAGGGTGAAATACTCCGCGAGATGGCTCGTCATCGCCTGCCCTGCCCGCCGCCCGGTATTGCGGGCGGCCCGTAGACCCAACGCCGGCACCGCCGCGCTGGTCTGGTTCACGGTGGGCCGCGGCCCCCCGGCCTTTAAAATCCATGACCCTCTCCCGCCGCACCCGGCAGAGCCGGAGGCGGCGGGAGAGGGGTGTTCGATCAGAGATCCAGCACGAGACGCGCGGGATCTTCCAGGGTTTCCTTGACCCGCACCAGGAAGGTCACGGCCTCGCGGCCGTCGACGATGCGGTGATCGTAGGAGAGCGCCAGATACATCATCGGGCGGACCACCACCTGGCCCTTGACGACCACCGGACGCTCCTCGATGCGGTGCATGCCGAGGATGCCGGACTGCGGTGCATTGAGGATCGGGGTGGACATCAGCGAGCCGTAGATGCCGCCGTTGGTGATGGTGAAGGTGCCGCCCTGCATGTCGTCGATGCCGAGCTTGCCGTCACGGGCCTTGCGACCGTAGCCGGCGATGGCCTTCTCGATTTCCGCCACCGAGAGCAGGTCCGCGTCACGCACCACCGGAACCACGAGGCCCTTCTCGGTGCCGACCGCGATGCCGATGTTGTAATAGTTCTTGTAGACAAGATCCTGGCCGTCGATCTCGGCATTCACCGCCGGGATGTCCTTCAGGGCCGCGATCACCGCCTTGGTGAAGAAGCCCATGAAGCCCAGCTTGGTGCCGTGCTTCTTCTCGAAGGCGTCCTTGAACTGGCTGCGCAGGGCCATCACCGCGCTCATGTCCACGTCGTTGAACGTGGTGAGCATGGCGGCGGTGTTCTGCGCATCCTTCAGGCGGCGGGCGATGGTCTGCCGCAGCTTGGTCATCTTCACCCGCTCTTCGCGGGCGGCATCGGCCTGGCTGGACGGGCCACGGGGCGCAGCCGCCGCCGGGGCAGCAGCAGGCGCGGAAGCGGCAGTGGCGATGGCCGCGAGCATGTCGCCCTTGGTCACCCGGCCATCCTTGCCGGAGCCATCGACGCCGGCGGCGGACACGCCGCTTTCCGCCGACAGGCGATCAACGGCGGGGCCGTTGGCGCTGGCGGGGGCGGCAGCCTTGGCCGGAGCCGGGGCAGCGGCGGGAGCAGGCGCCGGAGCCGCCTTGGGGGCCTCGGCCTTCGGCGCGGGGGCCGCAGCAGCGCCGGTGCCGGCGCCGATGGAGCCGAGCAGCGCGCCGACACCCACGGTCTCGCCATCCTTGGCGATGATTTCCGCCAGAACGCCGGACGTCGGGGCCGGAACTTCGACGGTGACCTTATCGGTTTCCAGTTCCACCAGCGGCTCGTCGGCTTTCACCGCATCGCCGGGCTTCTTGAACCACTTGCCGATGGTCGCTTCCGTCACGGATTCGCCGAGCGTTGGAACGCGGATCTCGGTTGCCATGGCTGTCGTCTTCTTTCGATCTTGAAGGTTTGCAGGCTTGCGTGCGTCAGGCGGGAAGAACCCCTCAGCCGAGGGCTTCCTCCAGGAACGCCTTCAGCTGGGCGAGATGCTTGGACATGAGGCCCGTCGCGGTGGCGGCGGAGGCGGGGCGACCGGCGTAGCGCGGCCGGCGGGAGGCAGCGCTGATATTCTCCAGCACCCACTCCAGATACGGCTGCACGAACGCCCAGGCGCCCTGGTTCTTCGGCTCTTCCTGGCACCAGACCACTTCGGCGTTTTTGAAGCGCGAAAGTTCCTGGGCCATGGTCTTCAGCGGGAACGGGAACAGCTGCTCCACGCGCATCAGATAGACGTCGGTGGTGCCGCGCTTCTCGCGCTCCTCCAGCAGGTCGTAATAGACCTTGCCGGAACACAGCACCACGCGGCGGATCTTGTCGTCCGCCACCAGCTTGATGCTCTCGCTGGTGGGGTTGGACTGGGCATCGTCCCACAGCACGCGGTGGAACGAGGTCTCGGGGCCGAACTCCTCCAGCCGCGACACTGCCTTCTTGTGGCGCAGCAGCGACTTGGGGGTCATCAGGATCAGCGGCTTGCGGAACTCGCGCTTCAGCTGACGACGCAGGATGTGGAAGTAGTTGGCCGGGGTGGTGCAGTTGGCCACCTGCATATTGTCCTCGGCGCACATCTGGAGATAGCGCTCCAGGCGGGCGGAGGAATGCTCGGGGCCCTGGCCCTCATAGCCATGCGGCAGCAGGCACACGAGGCCGGACATGCGCAGCCACTTGCGCTCGCCGGACGACAGGAACTGATCGAAGATCACCTGCGCGCCGTTGGCGAAGTCGCCGAACTGGGCTTCCCACAGCACGAGCGTGTTGGGCTCGGACAGGGTGTAGCCATATTCGAAGCCGAGCACCGCCTCTTCCGAGAGCATCGAGTTGATGACCTCGTATTTGGCCTGCTTCTCGGTCAAATGATTGAACGGCTTGTAGCGCTGCTCGGTGTCCTGGTCGGTCAACACCGAATGGCGCTGCGAGAAGGTGCCGCGCTCCACGTCCTGGCCGGACAGACGGACCGGGCTACCCTCCTCCAGCAGAGTGCAGAACGCCAGCGCCTCGCCGGTGGCCCAATCGATACCGGCGCCGTCCTCCACCACCGCCTTGCGGCGGTTGTCCAGGAAGCGCTGGATGGTGCGATGGGGGGTGAAGCCCTCCGGCACGGTGGTGATCTTGCGGCCGATGTCCTTCAGCGTGTCGACGGCGACGCCGGTGTTGCCACGGCGGGGATCGTCTTCGCTATTGGAGGCCTTGAGGCCCGACCAGCGCCCGTCCAGCCAATCGGCCTTGTTGGGCTTGTAGTGCTGGCCGGCCTCGTGCTCGCCTTCCAGCTTGTCGCGCCAGGCGGCACGCATCTGGTCCAGTTCGCCGGCGGCGATCACGCCTTCGGCTTCCAGCTTCTTGCCGTACAGTTCCAGCGTCGAGGGATGCTGGCGGATCACCTTGTACATGTGCGGCTGGGTGAAGGACGGCTCGTCACCTTCGTTATGGCCGAAGCGGCGATAGCAGAAGATGTCGATGACCACCGGCTTGTGGAAGCGCTGGCGGAACTCGGTCGCCACCTTGGCGCAGAAGGTCACCGCTTCCGGATCGTCGCCATTCACATGGAAGATCGGCGCCTCGATCATCTTCGCCACATCCGAGGGATAAGGCGAGGAGCGCGAATAGCGCGGATTGGTGGTGAAGCCGATCTGGTTGTTGATGATGACGTGGATCGAGCCGCCGGTGCGATGGCCCTTCAGACCCGAGAGGCCGAGGCACTCGGCAACCACACCCTGGCCGGCAAAGGCCGCATCGCCGTGCAACAGCAGCGGCAGCACCGCCACCCGCTCGGTATCGCCCAGCTGATCCTGCTTGGCGCGGGCCTTGCCCAGCACCACCGGATCGACGATTTCCAGATGCGAGGGGTTGGCGGTCAGCGACAGATGGACCTTGTTGCCATCGAACTCGCGGTCGGACGAGGCACCCAGATGGTACTTCACGTCGCCGGAGCCCTCGACCTCGTCGGGGGCCCAGGAGCCGCCCTTGAACTCGTGGAACAGGGCACGATGGGGCTTGCCCATCACCTGGGTCAGCACGTTCAGACGGCCGCGATGGGCCATGCCGAACACGATGTCGCGCACGCCCAGATTGCCACCGCGCTTGATGATCTGCTCCAGCGCCGGGATCAGGCTTTCGCCGCCGTCCAGGCCGAAGCGCTTGGTGCCGGTGTATTTGACATCGAGGAACTTCTCGAAGCCCTCGGCCTCCACCAGCTTGTTGAGGATGGCGCGCTTGCCCTCGCGGGTGAAGGACACTTCCTTGTCCACGCCCTCGATGCGCTCCTGGATCCAGGCCTTCTCCTCGGGCGAGGAGATGTGCATGAATTCCACGCCAATAGTCTGGCAATAGGTGCGACGCAGGATCCCGACCATCTCGCGCACGGTGGCAAATTCCAGCCCGAGCACGTTGTCGATGAAGATCTTGCGGTCGAGATCGGATTCATAAAAGCCGTAGGAGACCGGATCGAGCTCCGGCGCATCGCGCGGCGGGATCAGCTTGAGCGGATCGAGATCGGCCTGGAGATGGCCGCGCATGCGGTAGGCCCGGATCATCATCAGCGCCTTGACGCTGTCGCGGGTGGCCTGCTGCACTTCGGTCGCGGAGAATTCGACGCCCGCCTTCTGGGCCTTCTCCTTCACCTTCTCGGTGACCTTCTTCTCCACCTCGATCCAATTGCCGTCGAGGGCGGAGACGAGTTCGCCATTGGCGTGGAGCGGCCAGCCCTGCTTCTTCCAGGAGGCGCCGCGGGCGCTTTTCTTGACCGCTTCGGGATCGTCCTTCAGCGCGGCGAAGAAGCTCTGCCACTGGGCGTCCACCGAAGCGGGGTCAGCCTCATACTGGGCATAGAGATCTTCTATCCACTGAGCATTACCTCCGTACAGAAAGGAGGTGGCGAGAAAGAGGTCGTTCTGGTCCGCGCGCGACATGGGCCTAGATCCCGGATGACCTTTGGAGCTTCGCCTCGTCTAAGAGCGCACCTTGCGCCGAAAACCAAGCCCAAAAGCCGTTGACAGCCATAAAGAGGACGATGAGCCGGGCTGCGCCGCCGCATCGTTGCGTATGCACGCTCCGCGTGGAACGAGGAGCAAGACGTCTGGACGCTACATAAGCCCGGTGGACGGGAGGGGGAAGAACCTTCCCCCCGTTGACCCCGGCGTTCTGCGCACAGCCGCCCTGCGCTCCGCGTACCGCAGCAGGCTTTCGCCAGCGTGGCACGCCTCCTTGTTCCACCCGAAGACGGCAATCCGGTGGTGCACACCGGATTGCCGTGATTTTTCAGCCCTTGAGCAAGGCCGCCAGGGTCTTGCCGAGACGGGCGGGAGACGGCGAGACGGTGATGCCGGCCGCTTCCATGGCGGCGATCTTGTCTTCCGCGCCGCCCTTGCCGCCGGAGATGATGGCGCCCGCATGACCCATGCGGCGGCCGGGAGGAGCCGTGCGGCCGGCGATGAAGCCCACCATCGGCTTCTTGCGGCCGCGCTTGGCCTCGTCCGCGATGAACTGCGCCGCATCCTCTTCCGCCGAGCCGCCGATCTCGCCGATCATGATGATCGACTCCGTCTTGGGGTCGG